>JANNSC010000278.1:0-1860 GCA_031402135.1 Gemmatimonadales bacterium
GGCTGAGGAAAGGCCCGGTGCAGTCCGGGTGGCGGACGCGTCGGGGGAGGCGGTTATCGGGGTGACGGGGAACGGGGTACGGGGGACAGGCGACGACGGGCCGATCATCTCCTATCGACCTCTCACCGGCGATCCACTGGCGATCGGAGGCCCATTTGCGGCATCCTCGCGCGGCTGGCTCGAAGCCACCTGGGACTCGGCATATCCCGACGCCTGCGTGCAGCTGATCGATCAGTTCCGCGCCTCACGCACCGGGGATCTCATCGTGGTGGCGCGTGAAGGGTACGACTTCCGCAAGCGCTTCGAGGTCCCCGAACACAAGTCGGGGCATGGCTCGCTGATTCGGGGCCACATGCAGGTGCCCGTGTGGAGCAGCGCCCCGGCGCCCGCAACGCCGAACCGCACCGTGGATCTGTTTCCGGCCATGCTGGAGTGGCTGGGCGTGCCGATTCCGGCAGGAATCGACGGCCGCCTGTCATGGAGCGCCGGGGCGGCCGCAACGGTTGCATAAAGCCGCCGAGCGAGCGATTTTCCCGCTCCCCGCGACAGGCCGGCGCAGCCGACCGACCCGCTGCGGGGGCCCACGCGCCCGTAGCTCAGCTGGATAGAGCGCTTGCCTCCGGAGCAAGAGGTCGTACGTTCGAATCGTATCGGGCGCACTGGAGTAACTGAAAGCCCCGCCCCTCGCGTTCGCGAGCGACGGGGCTTTGTCGTGCGGTGGTAAGTCCGAGCGCACCCGGCTCGGCTCTCAGGGAATCGCCGACCCGACGGGCATCTTGCCGATGGTGCCGGCATCGGTGCCGAACCAGATGCTCCTGGTCTTCGGATCGAAGGTCATGTGCCGGACCACGATTCCGCCGCTCTCGCTTATGGGGACTGGTGCGAGAAAGGTCTCACTGTCGGGATCGAAACCCACCAGCCGATTGGGCTGCACCCCGGTCTCCGCCTGCCAGATGCGGCCGCGATCGTCCACGGTCATGGCGTATGGAGCTGAGCGCGCGCCCCCGAGATTCACCCACTCTTTGAAAGCCCCCGTGGCCGGATTGAGCCGCACCAGCTTGCCGCGGGCGTAGTCGCCGGCGTAGACGTTGCCCCCGGACAATGCCAGCCGCCGTGGGCGGGCGCCGGGATCCGGAATCTCGTACTCGCGGAGCACGAAGGTCTCTGGATCAATCGTGCCGATGCGGTTGGCACCGAACTCAACGAACCACGGCCGGTCGGCTTCATCCACGACGATGCCGTACGGCCGGGAGCCCCGTTTCGGCATGCGCACGATGTGGATCTCGCCGGTTCCGGTCTCCAGCTTTCCCACCGCGTTGCCCGCCTGCACGCTGAACCAGATGTCCCCCTTGGAATCAAGAATCAGGGTGTGGGGGTCGCCGATGTCGGCGTCGGGCATCGGGTACCTTGTGATACTGCCATCCTTCGGATCCAGCCGACCGATCATCCCGTTTCTATTTCCGGCGTACCAGACCATGCCGTCCTTGGCCACGATGCAGTTGTGCGGGAAGGTGCCCGGGTCGATCTCGTAGCGCCTGAACCCGCCTGTCTTCGGATCCAGTACGGCCAGATAGTTGCCGGTCTGGCCCACGAACCAGACCCGTCCGTCGGGCGCGGCGAAGGGATCCCGCGGGCGGGTGTCCGGCCAGGGGACCTCCCACTCGGTCATCGAGCCGCCGATCTGGGCAGCGAGTGGTGCGGCCATGGCCGCCATGAGCGCCAGGATGCGGATGAGGCGCATGATTCCTCCGAGTCTGTCGCGCGACGCTGGGGGAGCGCCGCGGTTGGTGGTGTCGGTCTGACAGGAAGGCCCACCTGCCGCCCTTGCTTCCCGTCCCCGAGCATGATTGTAGAGGTGAT
>JANNSC010000279.1:0-1517 GCA_031402135.1 Gemmatimonadales bacterium
GCCGTTGCGGAATCCGGCGGAGTGGCTCATCAGCTGCCGGATGGTGATGGCCTCCATCGGCCCGAACGGGTTATGCACCAGGCGGAGCTCGGGCACGTACTTGACGATGGCATCGTCGAGGGACAGCCGGCCCCGGTCCCGGAGCTGCATAATGGCAATGCCGGTGAGCGTCTTGGTGATCGAACCCCAGTGGAAAATGGTGTTGGCATCCACCGGACGCCCGCTGCCCCGATCGGCAAGGCCATGGAATTCCCGGCCCAGCACCGAGTCGCCCTGGACCAGCCACAGGGCGCCACCGACGACGCCTTCGCGGGTCAGGGTGGCGTGCAACGAATCGGTGGTGGCCCGCCAGGCGGTGGGAAAGGTGGCCGGGGACTGCGCGACCGTGGGTGTCGCAGCCAAGATGAGCAAGCATACCGTGCGGAATGTTGGCACTCTTCACCCGTTGCTGTGAGCCGATAGCCGATAGCTGACCACTCCAACCTACAGCAACGCCCTGATCCAACCCCCATCCACCGCCATCGACTGCCCGGTGATGTAGCTGGCCCGTTCCGAGGCCAGGAACGCGGCCAGCGCGGCAAATTCACGGGGCTCCGCCATCCGGCCCATGGGGACACTCGCGGTGAACTTCTTGAGAGCTTGCTCGGCGGTGATCCCCTCTTTTGCCGCGGTCACCTCAGACAGCTCCACCATCCGCTCGGTGGCGGTGAATCCGGGAAGAAGATTGTTGACCGTAACGCCGAACGGCGCCACCTCGGTGGCAAGGGTGCGGGCAAAGCCGGTGACTGCCGAACGAAGGCTGTTGGAGAGCATCAAGTTGTCCACCGGCTGCTTGGCGGCAATGGAAGTGACGTTCAGAATCCGGCCCCAGTGCCGGGCTTTCATGCCGGGAAGCACCGCACCGACCAGTTCCACCACGCTCGCCAGCACCAGCGCATACGCCTTGTCCCACGTCTCGGCGCTGAGTGATTCAAAAGGGCCCGGCGGCGGGCCACCGCTGTTGGTGAGCAGGATGTCGATCTTGCCGAACCGTTCGATCCCGGCTGCGGCCACCCGGGCCGCCTCGCCCCGAATGCCGACATCAGCAGGAAGGGCCAGTACCTCCACGCCATAACGCGCGCGGATGCCGGCGGCGGTGGCGTCGAGCGCTTCCCGGCCCCGGGCGCAGAGGATCAGGGAGACTCCCTCCGCCGCGAGTTCCTCGGCGACGGCCCTGCCGAGGCCCTTGCTGGAAGCGGCGAGGAGAGCGACGCGGCCTTTGAGTCCAAAATCCATCAATACCTCGCTGCTCCGGAGGGTCGGGCGGTGTTGCCGTCGCCCCAATCTCGCCGCCAGGGGCTCGAAGGCAAGGGCAGGGTCAGAGCGGCCGGAAGAGAAGCCAAATGAAGGAGGCGAGCCCAATGCCCACAACGGCGCGGCGTACCATGACCTGTCCCACCCGCTGGGCCATCCTCGAGCCAAAGTACCCTCCCAGCAGCCCGCCCACCCCCATGGCGAGAGCCACCGGCCAGTCCACG
>JANNSC010000280.1:0-10438 GCA_031402135.1 Gemmatimonadales bacterium
TGCTGGGTGGGGATGCCAATCGTTGGCGGCCCCACCTCAAGACCGCCAAACTTCTGGTTGCCATGCAGCGGATCCGGGAAGCGGGAGTTCTCCAGGCCAAATGCGCCACCACGCTGGAGCTGGAAACTGCGTGTCAGGCAGGCTTCGAAGACGTCCTGCTTGCCTACCCGGTGCTGGGGCCGTCGGTGCAAGCGGTAATGCAGATTGCGGAGCGACACCGGCAGGTCAGAGTTTCGGCACTGGTGGAACACGCCGAGATGGTGGCGCCGTGGCGGGGCAGCGGGGTGGGGCTGTTCATCGACCTCAACCCGGGGATGAACCGGACTGGGATGGCGGCGGATCGGATCGACGAGGTGGTGGCGCTGGCTCGGCTGATTAACGAGGCGGGCATCCGGTTTGGCGGACTGCATTTCTACGACGGGCATGCCCATCGGTTTCCGGCGGAAACGGCGCGGGAGCTGGTGCACGCGGGTTATGAACGGCTCCTTCGGGTGGTGCGCGCCATCGAGGCCGTGGGCTTGACGGTGCCGGAGGTGGTGACGGCGGGAACGCCGGCGTTTCCTCATGCGGCACGCTGCCAGGTGTTGACCAAGGTGGGGCTGCTGCACCGGGTGAGCCCGGGCACGGTGCTGTACAACGACCGGGAAAGCCTGAGCCTGCTCCCGGTGGACGCCGGGTACCGCCCCGCCGTCTGGGTGCTCAGTCGAGTGGTGAGTCACCCCGGCGGCGACCGGTTCTGCTGTGATGCCGGCCACAAGACGCTGAGCGCCGACGCGGGCGACCCCACCGGTGAGGTGGCCGGACATCCAGAATGGACCCCCCGTCACCCCAGCGAGGAACATTTGCCGGTGGATGTGCCGGCCGGTTCCGGGTTACCGCCGCGGGGGACCCTGCTCTGGCTGCTGCCAAGTCACGTCTGCCCCACGGTCAACAACTTCGACGCGGCGGTGCTGCTGGAAGGGGGCATGATCCGGGGGGTGGAACCGGTGACGGCGCGGGGCCGAGCGGCACCGCTTTGAGCCGGGGCACCCCCAGCGAACCATCTGGTCAAGCCCCGGGAATTTCTGCCGCATACCACAATCCACAGATCGCACCGATGTCACAGATTATGCGCTGATTCTCTTTGGAATGTCGTGCATTCGGTAGGAGTCTCTCTGCGTAATCCGTGAAATCTGTGGATCAGTTCGTTCAGTCCCAGCGTCAGCCCCTTGCCCAGCCGCAATACGAACTCGGCGCTGAATGTTGACGATCGCGGCCACCGTGGTTTGGCTGAGGAGGGTACCGTCTTCCCGTCGCTGGGCTGGAGGGGGTGCGAAGCCGAAAAAGGCTACCAGGGCAGAACTAAGGAAATGCCGAATTATGGCTGTTTTTGATGAAAAACTGATGTTTTACGGCGATTTTGGCATCAAAATGGCTTAAAATGCTCAAACGGCTGTCGGCATGCCTGACAGACGTGGAGCGACTTGCAGGCGGTGGAACCGAACTCGCTCTGGGTGACCGTGTTGAAGCTGCCGCAGAACGGGCAGGCCACTTTCCGGACCGTGGCGCCGAGTGTCACGAGGTGGTCGGCAGCGCCGGGGGGGGCAATGCCGTAGGCCCGGAGCTTTTCCCGCGCCGGCTCGGGAATCCAGTCGGTGGTCCAGGCGGGGGAGTAGACAGTGTTCACCACGACCGTTTCGAAACCGGCGGCGTGGAGCGCGGCGGCAACGTCGTCCTCGATGACCTTCATGGCGGGGCAGCCGGAGTAGGTCGGGGTAATGGTGACGGTGGCTTTGGTGCCGTCGACCTGCACGCCCCGCACCACACCCAATTCAACGACCGAAAGCACCGGGACCTCGGGGTCCTTGACCGCGTCGAGCACCCGGAGCGCTTCCAGCTCCCGGTGATTGGGGGAGGCTGGTGGGCTGGTTGGAGCGCGGGTTACCAACGCGCCCCCGGATGGCTGCGGGCCACGATCTGCATCTCGGCAAGCATGTGGCCCAGATGCTCGGTGTGGCGGCCCCGTCGGCCACCGGTCATCCGCATTGGGCCGGCCGGGACTACCAAGGTGGCGCGGGTGAGCAGCCCCCGGACCATTGTTTCCCAGGGGGCCTTGAGCGGTTCGAGGTCGGGCACGATGCCGGCCGCCTGGAGCTCCCGGTCCACTTCGTCCTGCCAGCTCAATTCGCCGGTCCAGGGCCACAGTTCATCGAGCGCCCGCTGCATCCGCCCCCGGCTCTCCGCGGTGCCGTCGCCCAACCGGAGGACCCACTCGCTGCTGTGCCGCAGGTGGTAGCGGGTTTCCTTGTGGGCCTTGGCGGCAATTCCGGCAAGCTCGGCGTGGGATGACCGGGCCAATGCTTCGAGGTGATGGAGGCTCCAGGCATCAAAGAGGAATTGCCGGAGGATCGTGAAGCCGAAGTCTCCCTTGGGCAGCTCCACCAGCTGGAGGTTGCGGAACTGGCCCTCATCGCGCCAATAGGCCAGGGCGTCTTCGTCTCGACCGTTCCCCTCCACCTGACCCGCCAGCTTGAGCAACATGGTGGCGTGGCCCAGCAGATCGAGCGCAATGTTGCTGGTGGCGATGTCCTCCTCGAGGATCGGCCCATGGCCGCACCATTCGGAGAGCCGATGCCCCAGCACCAGGCGATCGTCGCCGTGGCGCAGCAGATATTCGAAGAGCGCGCCGCTCATTCCGATTTCATTGCTCGGGGTACCTTGTAAAACTGGGGATGCCGGTAGGGCTTGTCGTTGCCGGGATCGAAGAAGGGTCCGCGATCTTCCGGGCTGGAAGCGACAATCGCCGAGCTGGGCACCACCCAGATGCTGACGGCCTCACCCCGGCGGGCATAGACGTCTCGCGCGTTCTGCAGGGCCAATTCGGCGTCGGCGGCGTGGACGCTGCCGGCGTGCTCGAAGGGCGATCCGTCGGCCGGCTGGGTGAAGACCTCCCAGAGCGAGTCGGTCATGCGGCGGCCTGCTGGCTGTGTTTGGCAGCGTATGCAAGAGCCGCCTCCCGGACCCAGCCGCCCTCGGCGTGGGCGGCGTTTCTGGCCGCAAGGCGCTCCCGGTTGCAGGGGCCGTTGCCGGCAATCACCTGGAGGAACTCGCTCCAGTCGATGGCGCCGAACTCCCAGTCTCCGGTTTCCTGGTTGAGCTTGAGTGCCGGATCGGGAATGCGAAGGCCGATGGCGCTGGCCTGGGGCACGGTGAGGTTGACAAAGCGCTGGCGGAGTTCGTCGTTGCCCTTCTGCTTGACCTTCCAGCGCAGCAATTCGGCGCTGTTGGGTGAATCTGTATCGCTGGGCCCGAACATCATGAGTGAGGGCCACCACCAGCGGTTGAGCGCATCCTGGGCCATTGCCTTCTGGGCCGGCGTGCCGGCGGACAAGGTGGCCATGATTTCGTAGCCCTGCCGCTTGTGAAAATTTTCTTCCTTGCAGATCCGCACCATGGCGCGGGCGTAGGGGCCGTAAGAGGCCTTGGCCAGCATCGTCTGGTTGACGATGGCGGCGCCGTCCACCAGCCAGCCGATGGCGCCCATGTCGGCCCAGGTGAGCGTGGGGTAGTTGAAGATGCTGGAGTATTTGGCGCGGCCGGCCAGCAATTGGTCCACCAGGTCGGCGCGGTCCACGCCCAGGGTTTCGGTGCCGCAATAAATGTAGAGGCCGTGGCCGGCTTCGTCCTGGACCTTGGCAATGAGGGAGATTTTTCGGCGAAGGCTGGGCGCCCGGGTTATCCAGTTGCCCTCGGGGAGCATGCCCACCACTTCGGAGTGAGCGTGTTGGGACATCATCCGGATCAGCTGCTTCCGGTAGCGCTCCGGCATCCAGTCCTTGGGCTCGATGGTCTGCCCGGCAGCCAGCTTGGCTTCGAAGGCGGGAAGCTCGAGCGTTTCCTGGGCGTCTTGGGTTGGGCTCATGGTCGATTCCCTTGCTCGGCAAAGACCTGCGGTATATTGAAATATACTGCGGTTGTCCCCATGGAATAAGGAACAGCGCCGGTGAGCATTCTCGATGCGGGCAGCGTCCACAGCGCAGTGGTCGACGGCGTTGCCACGGTGCAATTCGGGCATCCCAAGGGCAATTCCCTGCCCGGTGCGCTGCTGACCCAGCTGGCCGATGCCATCACCGCGGTGGGACGGAACCCGGCGGCTCGGGTGATCGTGCTCGGGAGCGAGGGCAGTGGGCCGTTCTGTGCCGGGGCGTCCTTCGACGAACTCAAGGCGGTCCAGGATGCGGAAGCGGGAGCCCGGTTCTTCTCGGGGTTTTCCAAGGTCATTCTGGCAATGATCCGGGCACCTCAATTCGTGGTGACCCGGGTGCAGGGCAAGACGGTGGGAGGCGGCGTTGGGCTGGTGGCGGCGTCGGACTACTGCATTGCCACATCGAGCGCGGCCCTCAAGTTGAGCGAACTGGCCATCGGGATCGGGCCATTTGTGGTGGGGCCGGTGATCGAGCGGAAGGTGGGACTGGCGGCATTCAGTGCTTTGACGGTGGATGCGGAGTGGCGCAGTGCCGCCTGGGTCCAGCAGCAAGGGCTGTACGCCGAGGTGGTGGATGACGGGCACGCCTTGGATGAGCGGGTTACGGCCTTTGCGGCTCGGCAAGCGGGTTACAACCCGGAGGCGGTGCGTCGGCTCAAGGCGCTGTTCTGGCAGGGCACCGAGCAGTGGCCGGCGCTGCTGGCCGAGCGAGCGGCAATCAGCGGTGCGCTGGTCGTGTCGTCCTTTACCCGAAAGGCCATCGGCGGTTGATCGGGTCGGCCCGGCGGCGGCCGCATGAGGCCAGCGGGCGCGGTTCAGGAATGAGGGAAAACGTAAGTTGGTGGCAACCGATCGTGAGCCAATCATCCTTCACGGAGGCCCAGGCATGCGAAAGTATCTGACCGAATTTGTCGGCACCATGTTCTTTGTCCTGACCATCAGCTTGGTGGTGACCAACGGCGAACCCATGGCGCCGCTGGTGATCGGCGCGGTCCTCATGGTGATTGTCTACATGGGCGGGCATGTATCGGGCGGGCACTACAATCCGGCGGTGACGCTGGCGGTGTACCTGCGCGGAAAGCTTCCGGCCGGGGACGTGGCGCCTTACATGGTGGCCCAGGTGCTCGGCGCGATGCTGGGTGCCTACCTCTGCTACATGTTCCTCGACAAGAGCAGCGCGCCGGCCCCGGCGGCAACCACCACTACCATGACCGCCGTGCTGGTCGAGGCGCTGTATACCTGCCTGCTCTGCCTCACGGTGCTCAATACCGCCATTTCCAAGGCTACCCAGGGGAATTCCTTCTACGGGCTGGCCATCGGGTTTTCCATCGTGATCGCGGCGTTTGCCGGCGGGCCAATTTCCGGGGGCGCCTTCAACCCCGCCATCGGGACCGGTCCGACCATTGTCCACGCGCTGGTCGGTGAGGGCAACTACAGCCACTTGTGGATTTACCTGGTGGGGCCGTTCACCGGCAGCCTCCTGGCCGCCGCGATCTTCAAGGTCCAGGAGGCGGACGCGTAGCCGAATGGACATCCTCTCGGCCGGCCCCTTTGCCGATTATTGGGACAGCGTCCGAGGCAGGACCAAGCGGGTTATGGCAGTGATTCCCCCGGCCCGGATCGAATGGGCGCCGGGGGAGGGTCGCTGGACTTTTGGAGACAGCATCCGCCACCTGGCCGGCATTGAGCGGGACATGTACGCCGAAAACGTGCAGGGCCGGCCCAGCCGATACCCCGGACACGGCCGGGAGCTGGCCGACGGATTCGAGGCGGTGCTGGCCTATCTCGACCGGAAGCACGCCGAAGCGCAGGAAATATTCCGCGGGTTGACCCCGGAGCAACTCCAGGGAAAAAGCCAGACCGTTTCCGGCACCCCGATCACCACCAGCAAGTGGCTCCGTGCCATGGTGGAGCACGAGGCCCATCACCGGGGCCAGATGTACCTGATGCTGGGATTGCTGGGCGTGCCGGCGCCCCCGCTCTACGGCCTCACCGAGGAGGAGGTCACGGCGCGGTCAATCCCTTGATCCAATCTGCCACGATCCGTCCGGTGGCTTCCGGAGCCGATTGCGGAAAGAGGTGGCCGTGGCCGGAAACGCTGTGCATCTCCGCGTGGGGGAATCGCTCCCGGAGCAGCTGGGCGGCCGCGGGGAGGAAAGTGTCCGAGGTACTGCCGTGAATGATCAGCAGCGGCAGTGATCGATCGAGCGTGCTGAGGTCCTGCCACGATTCGGTGTAGAACGACTCGTAGTAATGCGCCTCCCATGCCGGTGACCATGTCAGGGTATAGCCGCCCGCAGCAACCGGCCGGAGCATTGCCGCCACGTAATTCCCGAGCGCCGCATCACTCCAATCGGCAAAGAGCGGCTTCTCCCGCCAGTACCCGAACGCTTCGCTCGCGCTCTCAAACCGATCGCGTCGCTTCCGGGCGCCCTGTACCAGGGGGCGAAACGAGGTCTCACCCCGCTCCCGCTGGGCCCGGATATGGTCCATGTAACTCGGAGGGAGTATGGTCGGATCGAGCAGGGCGAGGGCGGTGAATTTTGGGCGAGCGCGGTTGGCGGCGAGCAGCGAGACCACCGCACCGAAGGAGTGCCCGATTCCGATGAGGGGCGGAAGCTGGTGATCGATCAGGCCGTGGAGCAGGTCGTCGGCCAAGGTGGCCCAACTGCCCGGGGCCGCCGGCGGAGCCCCTGCCTCGGGCCACATTGCGCGGGGCGGCAGGCTGACAACCCGGTGGCGGGCCAGCAACGGGGTCAGCGCCGGGAGATAGGTCTGGGGCGGAAAGCCGTTGGCGGGAGCCAGGTGGATCACGGCCCCGGTTCCGCCGAGTTCGATCAGGGGCTGGGGCATCGGGGCGGAAACCTAATAAATTCCGGCATGGACACTCTCTTTCGTCAAATCGCCACCCGGTCGTTGGCTCTCGGCCTGCTGGCCTTCCCGCTCCAGGCCCAGGTGCTTACCCCAGCGGAACAGCGGCTGCGCGACTGGGTGGCATCTCACCGGGAAGAACAGATTGGCCTGCTGCAGCGCATGGTGGACCTCCCCAGCGGGTCACTCAACGTCGCCGGGGTCAGGGCGGTAGGCGCGCTCTACCGCGCCGAATTGGATGGGCTGGGATTCACCACCCGGTGGTCGGAAATGCCCGCCGCAATGCAGCGGGCCGGACACCTCGTTGCCCATCGGACCGCCAAAATTCGGCCTGGCACCGCCAAGAAGATCTTGCTGATTGGCCACTTCGACACGGTGTTCGAGGGGGACGGCCAGAAGTTCGTGCGGGAAGACTCCATTGCCAGGGGCGCCGGCACCAGCGACATGAAGGGGGGCGATGTGGTGCTGCTGTACGCCTTGAAGGCCGTTGCGGCGGGGGGTCAGCTCGACGCCATCGACGTGACGGTGGTCATCACCGGAGACGAGGAATCCACCGGCCGGCCACTCGACGTGGCCCGCAAGGACTTGATCGACGCCGCCAAATCGGTGGACCTGGCCCTCTCCTTCGAAGGGGGCAGTCGAGAGCTTGCCTCGATCACTCGGCGGGGAGCCAGCAGCTGGGAGCTCAGCGTCACCGGTCGGCAGGGCCATTCGGCCGGGGTGTTCGGCGGAAATTACGGCGCCATCTACGAGGCGGCGCGGATTCTCAACGAGTTTCGGGTGCGGCTGGTGGGCGAACCGGGGCTCACCTTCAACCCCGGTTTCATCGCCGGGGGCACCACCGCAGTGGGTGACTCCACCGGCTACACCTTCGAAGTGCACGGCAAGACCAACATCATCAGCCCGATCACCGTGGTGAAAGGCGACCTCCGCTTTCTGACCGAAGCGCAGAAGGAGCGGGCCCGAGGGGTGATGCGGGAGATTGTGGCCAAACACCTGCCCGGTACCGCCGCCACCATCACCTTCGACGACAGCTATCCCGCCATGCCTTCCACCCCGGGCGGCGCGGCGATCCTGGCCCAGTACGATACGGTAAGCCGAGCCCTGGGATACCCGGCGGTGCGAGCCCAGGATGCCAACCGCCGGGGCGCCGGGGATCTTTCCTTCGTGGCCCCGTACATCCCGGGGATGGACGGCCTCGGCGCCCTGGGCGGCGGCGGCCATTCGCCCTCGGAGTGGGTCCACCTTCCCGCCCTGGAAATGCAGACCGCCCGCGCCGCACTGCTGCTGGCCCGGCTGGCGGGGATCCGGAAATAGCCCAATGCACTTTGCCAACCGGGTAACCCGCATTTCCGGCGAAGGCGCCGACACCTGGCGGGTGCATGACCATGCCGTCGCGCGGCTGTCCCGGGGCGAGGACATTCTCCTCCTCTCGATCGGCGACCCCGACTTCGACACCCCTGAACCGATCCGTGCCGCGGCGGTCCGAGCCCTCGGCACCGGGCGAACCCACTACGCGCCGAGCGGCGGTGAACCGGCGCTCCGCGCCGCGATTGCCGCCAGTGGATCACCGGCGGCGGGGTATCAGATCGATCCGGAACAGGTGCTGGTCTACCCCGGGGCGCAGGCGGCGCTCTTTGCGCTGGCCCAGTGCCTCTTTGAAACCGGCGATGAGGTCATCGTCCCCGAGCCTACCTATGTGACCTACGAGGCGCTGCTGGGCGCTGCCGGCGCCACCATGCACCAGATTCCGCTCCGTCCGGAAAACGGCTTCCACCTCGACCCCGACGACCTGGCCCGCGCCATCACCCCAAACACCCGCGGCGTGATGCTCAACTTCCCCCAAAATCCGACCGGCGCGGTGCTCACTCCGGAGGTGGCCACTGCCGTGGCGGCGCTTTGCATCAAGCACGATCTGGTGCTGATCAGCGATGAGGTCTACGCTCAATTGACCTTCGGTCGTCCCCATTTCTGTCCAGCGAGCCTGCCCGGAATGGCGCAGCGCACCGCCGTGGTGTCGAGCCTCTCGAAATCGCATGCCATGACCGGCTGGCGCTGCGGCTGGAGCATCACCCCGCCGCCGCTGACCCAACACCTGGAACGCCTGGCCCGCTGCATGTATTTCGGAGTGGCCCAGTTTGTCCAGGACGCCGCGGTGGTGGCGCTCACCGATGCCAACGATGCGGTGGCGGGACTGCAATCGGCATTTCAGCGGCGGGCTCGGCTGGTGGTGGACCACCTGAGCGGTGTGCCCGGACTGCGCTGTCGGATGCCGGAAGCGGGGATGTATGTTTTTCTCGACGTGCGGGACACCGGGCGGGATGGCAAACGCTTTGCCGAAGAGCTGCTCGAGGCCACCGGGGTGGCGGTGACCCCCGGCGAAGGATTCGGTCCCAGTGGCGCCGGGCATGTGCGGATTACCCTCGGCTGCGCCGAGGAGCGCTTGGGCGAGGCGTGCCGAAGGATTGCGGCGTTCGCAGGTGCCTGAGGTACCGAAGAGCGACGGGCCGCGCACCCTGAATCGTGTCGAGTAAGGCAAGGGAACAATGCAGGGACACCTGATCGTAGCGCACCTCCTCGGCGGAACCATCGTCAAGGGCGTCAGCCTCGACGTGAATCCACTCAAACCGGTGTGCCACCTCAAGACCGAGGCAGGGCCGGTGGTCGAAGTGACTCTGGCCAAGGCCAAGGCGCTCTTCTTCGTCAAATCGGCGGAAGGACACAAGGAGCACCAGGAGGCCAAGGCGGCGGCGCCCGGCGATCCCCGGCTGGTCGGCGCCAAGCGAGTGCGCGTGGTGTTTGCCGATCGAGAGGAGATCGTCGGATTGATGAACCGATTCCCGCCCAACACACCGTTCTTCTACATGCTGCCGATTGATCCAACCAGCAACAACATCCGGATCCTGGTGAACCGCGCGGCGGTCAAGCAGCTCGCCATTGTCGCTTCATGAGGCGGGTTTTCTTCCTGGGGGCACTGCTGGCCGCTTGTAGCAGCGCCACCCCACCGGCAACACCTCGACTCCAATTCGTTGCGACTGCCCGCCAGTTTGGTCCGGTGAGCTTTCGCGACCCGCTCGGGGTGCTCTCGCCCGACGGAGAGACGCTGGCGTGGTCGGTCCAGCACCACCTCTACATTCGGCGGGTAAATGGCGGTCCAATCCGGGAGCTGGCCACCGAGCCGGGCTTGATTCTACACCTCGCCTGGCTGCCCGATTCTCGGGGGATCATTGCCGAACATCGCGACCGCACCCCGCGCTGGTGGAAGTACGACCTGCTCGCCGATCGCCACGCCCCCCTGTTCCGGCCCGGGCAGCGGGCCGGTCCGGCGGGCCCGTTGTCCGATTCGCTGCGTCAATACGCCATTGCCCGAGACGGCCGGATGGCCGCGGTCCAGGAGGGTGGCGCAGGCTCCGCGCTGTGGCTGTTTGGCGGAGTAGCGGACAGTGCCGAGGTGATCCATTCCAAACGACGGCTGAGTTTTCCGTTTTTTGCGCCCGATGGGCACCTGGCCTGCATGGCGCGGGACGACCAGCGGCAATTGCTTCGGAATCCGTGCGGCGGAGTGGCGAGTGCGCTGGATGTCGAGGCGTACGGGCCGGCGGC
>JANNSC010000281.1:0-17315 GCA_031402135.1 Gemmatimonadales bacterium
CATCCGCCGTCGAGGCGGCGCGCCGCGCCGGCCTGAAAGGTGGAGACGGTCCCCGGGCGCAGCATCCCCACATTGACATCGATTGGTGCATAGGCTGTGGCGCCTGCGTCTTCGCTTGCCCCGAGGGCGATGTGCTCCAGGTACTCGGTGGGAAGGCGGCGCTTGTCAACGGCAGTAAGTGCATTGGCCATGGACTCTGCGCCGACGCGTGCCCGACCGGCGCTATTGAAATCGTGATGGCCTCGCCATCAATGACCGCCGACCTGCCGCGACTCACACCGGAATGCGAAACGACCGTCGATAACCTCTTCATTGCCGGCGAACTGGGCGGCATGGCGCTGATCAAAAACGCCGTCAACCAAGGACGCGACTGCACCGATCGGATTTCCTCCCGGATTCAATTTCTCCGGGCTCGGCCTGATTTGGGAGACTCGCCGGTGGATGTCGTTATCGTCGGCGCGGGGCCTGCAGGGCTTTCTGCGGCGTTGCGCGCCCACGAGAACGGTTTGAGCTTCCTGCTCTTCGAAGCCGGGGAATTCGGGGGTACGGTGGCCAATTACCCGCGCCAGAAGCTGGTGATGACCAGCCCGGTCGAGCTGCCGACATTCGGGAAATTCAAGAAGCTGGAAATTTCCAAGGAAGAACTCCTGGGCATGTGGAAGTCCGCGGCCGCGAAGGTCGGCCTCACGGTCCACACCAAGGAGCGGGTCGAAGAGATCCGGAGGGACCGGGCCGGCCGGTTCATCGTGAAGACCGCGAAGGGAGAGTTTCGGGCTCAGTCGGTGGTGATGGCCATCGGGCGGCGAGGAAGCCCGCGAAAGCTGGGAGTGCCCGGGGAAGAACTCCCCCACGTGATGTACAGCCTGCTCGATGCCGAGGCCTACACCGGGAAGAAGATCCTGGTCGTCGGTGGGGGCGACAGTGCGGTCGAGGCGGCCATGGGTTTGGCGCACCAGTCCGGCAACCAGGTGATCATTTCCTATCGGCGAGAGGCCTTCAATCGCCTCAAGGATCGCAACGTGAAACGGCTCGCCGAGGTCCTCGGCCAGGGCCGGTTGGAGGTGGTATTCGATTCCCAGCCGGTGGAAATCCGGAAGGGATCGGTGACTCTGCAGGTTGGGCCGAAACGCCGTGAGGTGCCGGCGGACTTCGTCTGGATTTTTGCGGGCGGGGAGACTCCCAAGGATTTCCTGGAGAAAATGGGAATCGCGTTCGGCCGGCAGGAACTGTCCGGGGTGGCCAAGGCCGAGTCCGACGCCGCACACGCGGTGGCGTGAGGGGCCGGGCTACCGCCACTCCACCTTGACCCCGCCGATCGCCGAGCTGACTTCAACCTCCACCCGGCGAGTTGCCTTGCCGTAGTTGTTGGAAGTCCAGGTCGTTCCCGCTTTCGTGAATCCTTTGGCGTTGAACCCCGACAGAAAACCGCTCATCCTGACCCGGATCCCAAGGTCCCTGGGAGCCACCAGTGTCACACCGCCAAACGCCATGCTGAACACCATGCGAGGATCGGCGGGCCACGCGCCGGCGAGGTCGATGGTCATCGCCCCGACCCCCCCAGCGAACCGCCACACCCGGCAGCCGCTGTTGCCGGCACCGGTCACCTCGAGCTCCCCGGCGCCGGCCGAAACCGACGCGCTCCGGCAGCTGCCGGCATTGGGCCGGGCGAACGAAACAGTCGTGCGACTCGCTCCACTGGCAAGGTCGAGTTCCGAGAGACGGAGCCCACCCAGGTCCAAATTTCCCTCCGCCGCCCCCATCGTCACATCGAGCGCCAGATCCACGGAGCCGGGAAACTCCACCAGCGCCGTCTGGGGAAGAGCTTTTCGGCGGTTGACCCGGATGCCCCCGCTCCCAGTTCCCCTGACACCCAGGCGAGCCTCCGCTGCCGCCGGGTTGTAGCTCCCAATTGGCTCGAATCGCTCGGCGTCGTACTGGAGGACCAGCCGGTACAGTTTATCGGCGGCGCCGGACTTCACGGTGAGCCGGCCGGCGGCAAACTCCACCACCGCGCGAAGCTGTCGCTCGCCCCGGAGCGGGCGGGCGTAGTCGTAGTCGCGCAGGGTCTGCGCGGCAGCGGGGGTGACGAGCGCGGGCAGCAGGGCGAGAAGGAGCTGAAGATGGCTATCGGTCCAGCGGGAGGACCGTACCGCGACGGGAGTCATGCGCGGGGCCGGGGTGTCTTACTCCCCTCCGGCCGCTTTACCGCGGTCACGCCGAACTGGGGCGTGGCCCAGAGATACTCGTCGGTCATCGCCTCCGGTGGCAGATAGCGTCCAGCGAAGGCGGGCTTGATGCCGGCCCGCGAAAGGACGCAGGCGCCCAAGCCGATTGTGGTCACGATCCAGGTGGCCAGGAACGCCGCCAAGAACATCACCGTCCCGGCCACTGGAACCCAGCCGAACACGATCCACGCGAGCCACACCGAACCGACGCCGCCTAGCCCAAGGCTCAAGTAGCGGTAGCTATTGGCGGATCCAACCATGACGCCCGCCGCCATTCGCCGCCGGTAATGCTTTTCCCCCATGGCGTGGGCCACCGCCAGGAACCCGCTGACCACCGCGGCAATGAGGAGGAGCGGGGCGATGATGACCACAAAGGGTACCAGCAGGATTCCGACGACACTCAGCACCAGGCCGGTGATCAGCATGCCGAAGGTCGGGATGACCAGAATCTGGGCGATGAGCCCGGTGGCAAAGGCACGAAAAACGCTATGCGTAACGGTATCGGAGATCAATTCGAGGTTGGGGCGGGCAAAGAGCACCAGGCCAAATCCCAGGAGCCCCAGGGTGAGCAGCACGCCAACGAGGCCGGCGAGATTGGTGAGGCCTCCGCCGATTCCTCGAGCGGTGACCGGCTCGGTAATCGGGGTAGCCCCCAGGGAGCGCTGTTCCCCCTCGATGACTCCGCCCCGATTCCGGATTCGGCCGCCGATCGCCAGCGCATCGCCCAACACCACCGCGCCGGAATGGAGCACGATGTCTCCGTCGAGGGAGACGACGTTGCCGGTGACTCTGCCATAGAGGTCTACATCGCCGCGGAGGACCAAAAGGCTTCCGGTCAGCGCCTCGTTCGATCCGACGCTGAAGTCGCCCAAACGGGCCTGGCCGTTGGTCACTGTGATCTGGAGCCGGGCGGGGTTGGTTTTCAGCAACTGGCGAAGCCGCTGCTCCAACTGGACCGGATTCCCGATGGAACTGAGATCCACCGTCGGTCCGTTGGCCCCGACCGATGGAGGAATGGCGCGGGGAGGAGTGTCCTGATTCGGGCCGCTCGCACTGGCGCGGGCTGCGGCTAGCCCGAGCAGGCAGGCGAGGAGCGCGAGGCTGCGGTCAGCCCTGGGCATGGGAAACCGGCCGGCTTGGCGGGGTCAGAAGTCTGCGCAAGGCGACGAGGGCGGCACCGTACAAGACCAGCGAGCCACTCACCAACGCCACCAGCCGTCCGGGGGGGGACGCGAAATCGCGGAGGGGAGCATACCATGGCTGCGCCGTCACGTTGGTTGCCACCACCCGCACGCCGAGCCAGATGGTCCGGCCGGTTTCCGCGGTAGAGGTGTTGATCCAGGAGAGCAGGAGGTCGCGATTGAAGAGCGACCAGACGATGCTGGCGCCGAGGCTGACCACGACGGTTGCCGCCAGCGCCACTCTTCCCCAAGCCGCCGGACTCCGCCGGCGGGAGCTGCGAGCCAGAGCCGGCTCCGAGCTACGGACTCGCGCCAACACAGCGGCGGTAAACTCCGGCCTCGGGGCGTACCCAGGAAGCGTGGCCAGTGCGCTGAGGATGCGTCGATCGAGTAGTGCCATCGAGCGGCACTCCTCGCATTCCTCGAGGTGTGTGCGTGCGAGATCGGTCAACGACGCAGAGTGAAACGCGTCGAGATCGTCCGCAGTCAGGTGATTGATTGGCCATTGCTTCATGAGCAGCCCCCTATACGGTCGGCATTCATCACAGGTTTCACTCCTTCAGGTGCGCCAGCGTAATGCGCAGTTCATTTCGCGCGCGATGGATGTAGGTCTTCACCGTGCCGAGCGGGAGATTCAGAATTTCGGCGATTTCCTCATAGGGCCGGCCCTCAACGTGGCGCAGCAGAATGCAGGTGCGGTACTCAGGGCGCAGTTTCGCAATGGCACGTTCGATCTCGCCCCCCAGCTCCTTGTTCTCCACCTCCTCCAGCGCCGTTTCACCCCGCTCTCCCAATTGCAGTGCGGTGGCCTCGATCATCTGCGGGGTTTCCGCGTGGGGTGATCCCTCGATCGACAGGGTATCGAGTTCGCGGCGGCGCAGGTGATCAATGGCGGCGTTGTTGGCAATCTTGAAGACCCAGGAGGAGAATTTGAACTCGGGGCGATAGCTATCGAGAGCGTTCAGCACCTTGATGAAGGTTTCTTGGGAAAGGTCCTCGGCCAGCTCCCGGTTCCGCACCATCCGAAAGACCAGCGAAAAGACCGGGCGCTCGTAGCGTCGAACCAGTTCGCGGTACGCTGCGTCCTCGCCGGTTCTGGCGCGAAGCACCACCTCCTGATCGGTGGCGGCCTTGAGCTCGGGGACGACCTCAGACACAGGTGGGGCTGCCGCCGCTTGCCAGCCGGGTTCCCGGAGGGGTACATTCGGCGGCTATGTTCGCCACAGACAGGGAGTTACCGATCACTGGCGGGGCCGCAAAACGGGCCTACGTCCAAGGGATCTTCCACGATATCGCGCCGAAGTATGACCTCCTCAACCACGTACTCAGCCTGAACATCGACCGGCGGTGGCGGAGGCTGGCGGTGGACCTGCTGGGGTGGGAATCGGCGCCCGAGGGGACCTATCTCGACCTCTGCGCCGGGACGATGGACCTCTCCGCGGAGCTGGGCAATCGGGCCGGATTCCGCGGCACGGTGATCGCCGCAGACTTCGTACAGGCCATGCTGCTTTGCGGCGCCGGAAAATCTGCTCGGACGGTTCCCTGCAACGCCGACGCGCTGGCGTTGCCATTCGGCGCCGCGGTTTTCGACGGCGCCACGGTGGGCTTCGGCGTGCGCAATTTGATGGATCTCGATGCCGGCCTCACCGAAGCGGCGCGCGTCCTCAGACCGGGGGGGCGCCTGGTGGTCCTGGAATTCACCACCCCGCGCCGGCAGCCGATGCGGGGGCTCTACTTTGCCTACTTCAGGCACCTGCTGCCGACTATCGGACGGTTCGTCTCGAAACATAGGGACGCCTACTCCTGGCTGCCAGAGTCGGTGCTGGCGTTTCCGGGGCCCGAGGCACTCGCCGAGCGAATGCGGCACGCCGGTTTTGAGGCGGTAACATACCGGTTGCTCCTGGGGGGAATTTGCGCGATTCACGTTGGCAGCAAACGGTGAGCGCTGGGTCACGGCGCAGCATCGAGGAACCGCAATGGCGCTAGATAGTCTGCCTCAATTCATTGCCGCGATCGACAAGATCGGCGAATTGGTGCGGGTCAGGGAGCCGGTTCGCACCCGGCTCGAAATCGCCGAGATCGCCGATCGCTGCATGAAGAGCCCCGGGGGTGGACCGGCCCTGCTCTTCGAACAACCGGTCATGGAAGACGGGACCACCAGCCCAGTGCCGGTCGCCATCAATCTGTTTGGCTCGATGCGGCGGATGTGTCTGGCGCTGGGGGTCGAGCGGCTCGACGAGGTGGGCGGCCGGATTTCCGAGATGCTCAATCTCAAGGTACCGGACGGCCTGCTCGGCAAGCTTGCCATGCTGCCCAAGCTCGCGGAGATGGCCAAATTCCCCCCGAAAACCCGGGGCGGACGGCCGCCGTGCCAGGAGATTGTCCTGCAAGGCAGCGACATTGACCTCGGCAAGATCCCGTTTCTGGTTACCTGGCCCGAGGACGGTGGCCGCTACATCACCCTGCCGATGGTGATCACCGAAGACCCGGTCAAGGGCATCCGCAATGTCGGGATGTACCGGGTCCAGATCACCGGGCGGAATGAACTTGCCATGCACTGGCAACGTCACAAGGTGGGGGCGGCCCACTGGCGGGAGATGGCAGCCAAGGGACAGCGGATGCCGGTGGTCATTGCCATTGGGGGCGATCCGGCCAGCATCTACTCCGGCTCGGCGCCGTTGCCGCCGATGATCGACGAATTCCTCTTTGCCGGCTTCCTCCGCAGGAGCCCGGTTGAATTGGCCAAGGCGGTCACCTGTGATCTCGAAGTACCGGCCGAGGCGGAAATTGTCCTGGAGGGGTATATCGATCCCGCCGAGGAGCTGATTCTCGAGGGCCCCTTCGGCGACCACACCGGCTTCTATTCGCTGGCGGATTATTACCCCAAGGTCCACGTCACCGCCGTCACCATGAAACAGCATCCGGTGTATCCGGCCACCCTGGTCGGGCGACCACCGATGGAGGATTACTACCTCGGGCATGCGACGGAGCGGATCTTTCTTCCCCTCATCAAGCTCACGCTGCCGGAAATTGTGGATTATCACATGCCGGCACCGGGCATTTTTCATAACTTGATCTTTGTGTCGATCGACAAGCAGTATCCCGGGCAGGCCTCCAAGGTGATGAACGGGCTGTGGGGCGCCGGCCTGATGTCCCTTGCCAAGGTCATCGTGGTGGTGGACAAGGAGGTCAATGTCCAGAATCCCGACGAGGCGTGGTGGGTGGCGCTCAACAACATCGATCCGGAGCGGGATGTGCGGTTTACGATGGGGCCGGTTGATGTGCTGGATCACTCCAGCCGGGCCTTCACCTTCGGAAGCAAGATGGGCATCGACGCCACCCGGAAGTGGCCGGAGGAAGGATTCACCCGGGAGTGGCCGACCCTCATCACGATGGATGAGGCCACCCGGAAGCGGGTGGATGAGATGTGGGGCCGGCTGGGCATCCAGCTGAAGGCACCGTGATCAGCCAGCAGTCTCCCGCGCGCGAGTCGCAAACCTACGCCGGCACTTCGCTGCTCATTCGCCTGGTCAACTTCGTCAAGCTTCCCCACACCCTCTTTGCGCTGCCCTTTGCCCTCTTGGGGGTGCTCGCCGCTTCGAAGGAGTCGCCGGTTTCGCTGCGGGTCGTTGGGCTCGTCGTCGTAGCGTTTTCCAGCGCCCGTTGGGTCGCGATGGGCTTCAATCGGATTGCCGATCGCAAATTCGACGCGCGGAATCCCCGCACCCGGAACCGGGAACTCCCGGCTGGTGCCCTCACAGTCGCTCAGGCGTGGGCATCTGTTGTCATTGCGGCGGCGGCGTTTCTGGGTGCCAGCGCGCTGCTGAACCCGCTCTGCCTGATCTTGGCGCCGGGCGCGCTGCTCTGGGTGATGACGTACAGTCTCTCCAAGCGATTCACCTGGTGGCCCCATCTCTGGCTGGGGGCGTCGCTGGCCATCGCACCGGCTGGCGGGTACCTGGCGGTGACCGGCCGGTGGAGCGAGCCGTGGTGGCTGCTCCCGGTGATCGCCCTGGCGGTTGCGACATGGGTGGCCGGATTCGACATCTTTTACGCGCTGCCCGATGAGCAGTTCGATCGGGGGGAGGGGCTGCGGAGCGCGGTGGTGCGCCTGGGGGACCGACGCAGCATTCTGCTGGCCAAGGCGCTCCATGGCGTGACCATTCCGGCCCTGGCATTGTTCGGGTGGGCGGCGGGCTTTGGCGGGTGGTACCTGGCCGGCATCGTTGTTGCCGCCGGCATTCTGATTTACGAGCATCAATTGGTGAGGCCGGGAGACCTCTCCCGCCTGGACGCGGCGTTCTTCACCATGAATGGAGTGATGAGTGTGACGGTATTCGGGTTTGCTCTGCTTGATAGGATGGTCGGGTGACCCGGCATCCGGTAGTGCTGGCCATTACCGGAGCCTCGGGGGCACCCTACGCCGTTCGGCTGCTGGAGGTCCTGGCTCGGGAAAAGATCCCCACCTGGCTCATTGTGTCCGATCATGGCTTCCGGCTCCTCAAGCAGGAATCGAAAATCGGGTCGCTGGCGGCGCTGAAGCGCGCCACCGGCGGCGACTGGCGCAGCATCACAACGTTTGACGCTGCCGACCGGGGCGCCAAGCCGGCCTCCGGGTCCCAGCGAACCGCCGGCATGGTCATCTGCCCCTGTTCGATGGGCACCGTCTCGGCGATTGCCCAGGGGAGCAGCCGCTCGCTGGTGGAACGCGCCGCCGATGTGACACTCAAGGAGCGCCGAAAGCTCATCCTGGTACCTCGGGAAACACCGCTGTCCCTGATTCACCTCCGGAATCTGGTGCAGGTGACCGAGGCGGGGGGCGTTGTCCTTCCCGCTGCGCCCGGCTTCTACCACTGTCCCACTCGAATCGAGGAGTTGGTCGATTTCGTAGTGCAGCGGGTGCTGGATCACCTGGAGTTGGAAATCGATCTGGCCAAGAGATGGGAGGGCTGAGAGCGCCCCCATGCGCCTCGGTATTATCTCCGACACTCACGGTCTCCTCCGCCCCGAAGTTTTCGAGGTTTTTTCCGAGGTTGACCTTATCCTGCACGCCGGTGATATCGGATCTCCGGAACTACTCGGAGCACTCGAAGCCATTGCCCCGGTGCTTGCCGTCTGGGGAAATACCGACGGGTTTGACATTCGCAACCGGGTTCCCGAAACCGTGGTCACCCGGATCGAAGGATTCGACTTCGTCATTGTGCACGGCCATCAGGTTGGGGTGCCGACTCCGGAAAAACTGAACCGGACCTATCCCAACGCCGAGGTCATCATCTTCGGGCACACCCACCGGCCGCTGCTTGTGGTGGTGGATGAGGTGGTTACGGTGATGAATCCTGGAGGGGCGGGCGCCCGGCGATTTGATTTTCCTGCGTCGGTCGGGATCATGGAGCTGGAACCCGGCATTCCACCCCGCGCCCGCCTGATTCCCCTTACCGCCGCGGACGCCGATTGAGTCTCACCGGAGCGTCCGCAGGATTTCGGGCCGCGGACAGCAGCCTGGACATCACGCTACCGGCCGCAGCGCTCGCCGGGCGAGCTGCAGTACAAGGGTAGCAACGGCGGCGGTTCCCGCTGCCGACAGGATGCCGATGGGCACCGATGCACCGCCCCACACCACGGGCGCCAGCGCACCGGTTACCGTCATCAGCGTTGCCCACGCAATCATCAGGAACATTGCGGCCCGGCGGCCTTGATAGAACAGCAGCGCAGCGAGACAACCGAACACGCCGTACCCCACCTCGGAGAATGCGGCCAGCTGCTGACCACGGGTTGCGGCGACTTTCAATGCCTCCGGTCCATTGCGCAGCCCCAGCGCCGCGCAGAGCAGCAGCATGATGAACGGTGCCACGAACCAGATGGTGCGGCGATCGAATGGCGGGCTCATTGGATCCGAATCCCCAGGCGGTGGGTGCTGCCGCTGCCTTGAGTGGGTTCAAACCCATAGTCGAGAGAAAACCGGTCGAGGCCGAAGCTGGCGCCGGCAGTCGGCGCCCAGGTCGAGGCGAGCGGGCTTTCGTCCCGGCGTCGCAGGCCAGTGCGGGCGCTCACGGTCCAGCCGGCCACTTGCTCGAATAGCAGCTCTGCTCCAGCGCCGGGCAGGATGCGGCCATTCCGTTCCACCGAGATTGCCGCGGTGGCAACCAAGTCGAAAAAGGTACCGAGCCGGATTTCCGGTAGTGCGGCTCCAGCGGTAACCCGCAACGGGAGATCGGCCTTGAATCCCTGCATCTCGAGCCTCGGTCCGATATTCTGGACCACCAGCGCCACCGTCACCCGGCCGAGCTCACGCGCCGCCCCGATATCCACTGCTACCTGAGCGTCTCGGGTCGGACCGACCTGCTCGGAGAGGTATTTGACTCCGACGCCGACCCGGGTGCCCTTCCAGCGGATGGCCGCCGCGACCGTTGCCGCAAGACTGGCCGACTCGAGAGGGCCGTGCGAGGTGAGGCGCGGTGGCGTGGTATAGGGATGCCCGGGGTCGAGATGCTCGTAATCGAGGTATTGCACCCCGGCGCCGATGGCCACCCTGCCGAGTGCCCCAATCGTTGAAAAGGTGCCTAACATGCTCACCGAGCCAATGCGTTGCACCGAAATTGCCGAACCGCGAGTGAGCGACATTTGCGCCGGATTGTAGAACAGCACCTCCGCACCCCGTCCGGCAACAAAGGCGTTTCCGACCCCGAGGGCCCGGGTACCACCGGGAAGCCGGAGCACGATGGGCGCCAGCTCATGCTCCTGGGCAGCTGCCGGCGCGGTTCCCGCCAGCGCAGCGACGACCAGGAGCGAGCCTTTCGGAGGCATTCTCACCGGGCCTCCGGGACGAAGAAGCCTTGATCAATATTGGAGAGGCCGATGTCAGTGAGCACCACCGTTCCGGCTCGGGTTCCATCGAATACCCAGCGGATCGTGGCAAGTCGGGCGGGGTTGAATCGGGAAACGGCCGCTCGAAAATCTGCCAGCGGTATGACGAAAGTCTGGGGCACCAGCTCTGCCAGGCTTCCGAAGGCAGTTTTATCCCTGCCCTTCCGCTTCAGTACGGTTACCTCGATTGGACGGCGGGCCATCCCGTATCGGGCCAGCGACAGCTTGGCCGACACGCCATCGTCGTCGACCACCTCGATGGAGAGTTCTATCGGCAGGGAGTCCGCCAGCGTCGGCACCTGCTTGGGCGTCGGCGGTGGTTTGGGGGGCTTCGGGGTGCCCGTTGCTGGCGTTGAG
This sequence comes from Gemmatimonadales bacterium, assembly GCA_031402135.1. Lineage (GTDB taxonomy): Bacteria > Gemmatimonadota > Gemmatimonadetes > Gemmatimonadales > GWC2-71-9 > JABFSM01. The sequence goes on from JANNSC010000281.1 coordinate 10,628, forward strand.
CCGGCCTTCTTGGTGGTATCGCGCGGGGCCTCCCGAGGCCCCGGCTGGCCGCTGGTTGGCGCCAGGGAGAACTCCAGAGCTGTTTCGGGACCTACTGCCCAGGCTCGGCGCAAGGAATCTCCCAGCGTCAGCGAATAGGACGCCGGCTTGCCGGATTTCGTGGTGTCGGGGCCGCTGATCCGGTTGTTCCACCCCAGCCAGACCCCGGAGTGCCCGGTGTTCGGATTGCGGGAGCGAAGCGGCAGGATACCCTCGCGCCAGGTGCCCAGGCTCTCGGCGGCAAGAAAAACGCCGGCTGCGGTTCCGGTCGTCACATTGACGTCCTCGTCAAACCGAGCCAGCGACCGGAACCGGTGGTCCATAAAGCGGGTTATGTACATTGTCCGGGGGAGCCAGCCGCCGATCAGCCGGTGATCGCGGAACAGCGGGAGATACTCCCGGCGGCCCCGGAGCGTCGCTTCGAGAAACGCCGACAGGTAGACCCGCGCCATCTGGCGCTGCTCCTCGGCGGGAATCAGCCCGCGAAGGTCGAGGAAGCGGCCACTCTCCGGGCCGCCGTCGGTGCTTCCCCACACCGTGTTCCACTGTCCGTGGTTGGCCCGGTGCATCCATACCGCCGCCTTGAACCACGGTTTCCCGTCGGTAAAGCGGACCCTCCCGTATTGCCGGAGCCCGGAGAATGCGGAGACGTCACCGTCGTGGGAGCCGTGGATCACCAGGTAATTCACATTCTCGAGCGGAGTCGGTCGGTTGGCGGGTTCATATTGCCCGTCCACCGGAGCGATCGACACCACCGCCTTGATCCCGAAGTTGAAATCGAAGCTGACAGTCGCGTCATCGGGATAGTGGGGGAGCCGGTTGAACGCCGCCGCGATTGCCACCGCCTCGCCACCACGGGAATGGCCCATCAGCGCGATGTTGTCGAGATCCACTTTTCGGTAGAAGGGGCTGCCCAGCGAATCGTTGAAGCGACGCCACGTCTTGAGATGCTGCAGCAGCATCCAGCCGCGGGCATCATTCTCCCCCCGCAGGTTGCCGTTGAGAAAATTCTCGTCCACCGAGACGAAGATGAACCCCCGGCTCGCCATGAGGGTGCCGAGGTAACGGTACCCGGGATCGGAAAAGTCCTCCATGTCGTGATTGCCGTGCACGATCAACACCAGCGGGAAAGGACCGGGGCCTTCCGGGTACCAGACCCGTCCATTGAGCGGGACGGAATCGAGGCCGAAGCCCCAGAACTTCTTCCGGCTCTTGGTGATCGCCGGAGTCGACCCCGAGGCCATCTTGGAAACGTTCGCGCTGGGCGTCTTCCGGGTCACCGAGTCGCGAAACTCCGGGCGATGGCGATCGTCTCCCCGGCCGTAATACATCGTGGCGACCCCCAGCGGCCCCGGCTCAGCGGGGTTCCGGGCATCGAGCAGCTGTTTGGAGAGCACCTCGTCCGAATCGTCACGGGCCAGCCGAAGCGGCTGCACACATCCGGCCGCCAGGAGGACGACAGGAAGCCAAGTCAGGAACGGCGGCATTTGCATGGCGCCTATGATACTCCTTCGGGGCCGCCTCCCGCCATATTTCCCCGATGACGATCCTCTCCCTCTCGGACGTGGCAGTCGAGTTCGGCGCCACCACCATTCTCAGCAGCGTCACCTTCACGGTGACGGCAGGAGAGCGCTGGGGCATCGTCGGCCGTAACGGGGCGGGGAAAACCACGCTCTTCCGTTTGGTGGCAGGAACGCTGGAACCATCGCGGGGCACCATTGCCCGGCAACCGAATCTCCGGATTGCAATGCTCGATCAGTATCGGGACTTCGGTGCGGCCACCACGGTTTGGGAAGGCGCGGCCCAGGCCTATGCCGGCCTGATGGCGCTGGAGCTGGAACTCACCCGACAGGGAGAACTGCTTGCCGACCTGGGCGATCGGGTCACCGAGGACCACCTGGCCCGTTACGGCCGCGATCAGGAGCGCTTTGCCCACGAGGGCGGGTACCAGTTCCACGCCCGGGTGGACAAGGTGCTGCAGGGGCTCGGGTTCGACGCCGAAGAGTCCAAATCCCGACCGCTGGCCCCGCTTTCCGGGGGGGAAAAGGGACGGGTCGGGCTCGCGGCTCAGTTGGCTGCCCCGGCCGATCTCGTGCTGCTCGACGAACCCACCAATCATCTCGACCTCGAGACCATCGAGTGGCTCAAGGGATATCTCGGCGAGTTCGGGGAAACCGTCCTGGTCATCAGCCACGACCGGGCCTTCCTCGACGAGGCGGTCGACCACGTGCTCCACGTGGCCGCTCACACAACGGTGTCCTACCGCGGTGGTTACAGCGCCTTCGTGACCCAGCGAGCCGAGCGGGAGGCGGCGTTGGCCCGGGCGGTTGCCCAGCAACGGAAGATCATAGCCAAGGAAGAGGACTACATCCGCCGCAACATTGCCGGGCGGATGAGCGCGCAGGCCAAGGGTCGGCGGGCCAAGCTGGAAAGGCTGCCGCGGCTTTCGCCCTCGGCAGGTGAGGCTGACGCGCTCTTCCTTCGGCTGGAGATCGCCGAGCGCGGCGGCGATCAGGCCGTGGTAGCCGACAAGATCACCGTGGCAATTGGCGAGCGAGTGCTGGTGAAGAATTTCAGCGCGGTGGCCCGCCGGGGCGATGTCATTGCCCTAGTTGGCCCCAACGGCGTCGGAAAGACAACTCTCCTGGCCACCCTTCTGGGAAGCCGTGCCCCCTCCTCGGGGGAGGCCCGCCTGGGAGGCGCAGTAACCGCCGAGTGGTTCCGCCAGGATATGGCCCAGGTTCCGGTGGCGCGGCGAATCTACGACTGCATCGCCGACCTGCGTCCGACCTGGAATCGTGGCGCCATTCAGAATCACCTCGGCTGTTTCGGCTTTTCCGGTGACGAGGTGCTGCGAAGCACGTCGGTGCTTTCCGGCGGCGAGCGGGCCCGGGTGGCACTCGCACTGATGACCCTCGGCAAGGCCAATCTTCTGGTTCTCGATGAGCCCACCAACAATCTCGATGTCGAGTCGATCGAAGCGCTGGAGGATGCCATCGACGAGTACGAGGGCACCGTCATCCTGGTGAGTCATGACCGGGCATTTCTGCGGGAGTTGACCACCCGGGTCTGGGCGTTTGACAGCGGCCGGATGGAAGACTATGGCGGGCCGTTCGTTGAATGGGAGGTGCATGCCGCCGAGCGGACTGCCCGGCGGAGTGCTGCCCGGGCCACTGCAGAGCAGGCCGCGCGTACCGCAGTGCGGGCGGACGTTCGGAAGTCGGCCGCGGCGCGCAAGGGAGAAGATGACGCCCATCGCAACGCTCGTCGGGCAGCCGACGCGGGGGAGCACGAGGTGCATCGGCTGGAGTCGGCTATCGAGGAGCTCGAATCCGCCGTGGCGGACCCGGCGCTCTACGACGGAAGCGGCGACGGCGCTCGGAAGGCCGGCCAGCTCGATCGGGAGCTCAAGTCATTGCGGGGGGAGCTCGACCGCGCCCTGGCGCGCTGGAATGAAGCGGTCGAGATGCTGGAGCGCCCCAGCCGTCAGGCGCCGCTGCGGTCGGAGTAACGGGTGCGCGCGTCGAGCGGATCAACCCGCCATTTTCCGGCCTGGCCTCCGTACACCGTGGCGCTGAGCCATTGCTCCTCAGCCAGGAGATCGTCACCCGAAACCTCCTTGTGCCACGCCCGGGGCCTCCGGTCCTCGCCCGGATTCCAGCGATAGCCTCGCTTCTTGAGCACATCCTTTTGTTCGATCGGAGCTCCGGTGGCCCACACCCGGGCCGACTTCTTCCGGGCCGACTGGAGCAACATCTGGAATGGTGTCTCCCCGGAGACAAACGGCGTGGCCAGCAGGTGCAGCAGCGCCTGACAGTCGTGGTCCGCCCGGTGCCCCTCGTAAAAGACCCGGCAGTGCTTGAGCAGCAGAAACTCCTGCGCCGAGCTGGAAAGCCCCATCCGCTTCCAGGGAATGTCGTGCACCGAACAGGCCCAGCTCTTGTCCAGGAATCCGGGAAGCCGCCGCTCGGTGAAGGGGCGGTCGAAAGACGCGTTGTGGGCAATGACCAGCGACGTTCCCGTCACCGCCTCGATGGCGGAATCGTCGATCCGCTGACCGGCGACGTCGGCATCGGTGATGCCGGTCAACGCCACGATGGCAGCGGGAATCGGACGGCCGGGGTCCTCGAAATACGTGACCGGCGGGTTAAATCCGATAATGTGTCCCGATTCCTTCAGGTACTGGAAGGGGAGGACGGAGAGCTGAATGATGCGATCGGTCGGTGGGTCGAAACCGGTGGTTTCGAGGTCGAGCACCACCGCAGTGGCGAGGCTCCCAGTGGCGGAGTGAAGCGGCGTTGCCTCGGAACGGAACCGCCGAAGGACCCGGTAGTCGCCGGTGGCCTCGAGTTTCTGGGCCAGCGCTTCGGAGTCCTTCACTATTGGGCGGTCAGCACTTGCACCGAGAAAACCAGAATGGCGTTGCTGCCAATGTCCGGGGGAGACCCGGCAGCGCCATAACCCAGCGCCGGGGGAATGATCAACTGGCGCACGCCTCCGACTCGCATCCCCGGAATTCCCTGATCCCAGCCGGCAATGACCGCCCCGGTGCCGATCCGGACCCCGTACGGAGCGCCGTTGGCGTTGGACTCAATCTGGGCTCCGTTGGGAAGCCAGAGGGTGTAGCGGACGCCCACCTGCTGCCCGGAAGCCACCAGAGCACCGCCGCCGACGCTCACGTCCCGGTAATAGAGCCCGGTGCTGGTTTTGGTGCTGTTGGCCAGGTCCACCCCAAGCGAGGCGGCGAACGTGGTGGCCTCGATGCTGAGAGCCGGGGTGGACGAGTTGTCGGTACCGCACGCCGCGAGGGCGCAGGGGACAAGGAGCAGCAGAGTGCGCGTGGATCGGAGCATCGGTCCTCGGACAGGGGCAAAGAGTCGAATGCTGGCACCTCAACACGACGTCGGGGCCGGGAGTAATATTAGCACGATTCTGCCGGCTCGCCCGGCGCTTTCCACTACACCCGAAGGAGGCAGGATGCCGCGCATCATGGCGGTGGTCCGCCCGATCGCCTTGGCGCTGGTTGGCATGGGGATATTGGCCCAGCCGCCTGTTGCCGTCGCGCAATCAGGCCAGCGGATCGACCAGGAATACACCAAGAAGATCAAGGAATATCTGCAGGATCCCCGCATTTCCACCGAGCTGGTGGATCATCTCCCGGCCTCCACCACCGTGCCGACGCCGCTCAATTTCCTCGGCCGGGTGGTGGGCATGCCGGGAGAGTTGACCTACGCCAAGGACATCGTGCGCTATTACCGGGCGCTCGACCAGGCCTCGCCCCGAGTTTCGATGTGGACCATTGGCACCTCAGAGGAAGGCCGCGAAATTGTCGTGCTGGCCATTGCCGACGAGGCGACCATCCGCCGGCTGGACCGCTACAAGGGCATGCTGGGCGGGCTCACCGATCCCCGAACAACCACCGAGGCGGAGGCTCGGCGGCTGATCGGGACTGCCAAGCCGATCTACTGGCTGACCAGCGGCATGCACTCCCCTGAAAACGGGGGTCCGGAAATGTTGATCGAGCTGGCCTACCGGCTGGCGGTCGAAGATTCCCCCTTCATCCAGGCCATCCGCGACAACGTCATCACCTTCATCACCCCGGTGCTGGAGGTGGACGGCCGGGAAAAGCAGGTGGACACCTACTACTTCAACAAGAAACGGGCGGCAGGCGATGCCCGGCTCCCCCTCATGTACTGGGGCAAGTACGTGGCCCACGACAACAACCGCGACGGCATGGGTCAATTTCTTCAACTGACCCGGGCGGTCACCCGGACGATGCTGGAATGGAAGCCGACCGTTCTGCATGACCTGCACGAGGCCCAGACCTATCTCTACTCCTCGACCGGCACCGGCCCCTACAACGAACAGCTCGATGCCATCACCATCGGCGAATGGTGGTCGTTGGCGCAGAACGACGTGCTGGAAATGACCAAACGGGGCGTGCCGGGCGTGTGGACCTACGGGTTCTACGATGGCTGGGTGCCCAACTACATGTTTTTCATTGCCAATTCGCACAATGCCATCGGGCGCTTCTACGAGGTCCAGAGTTACGGCCCCGACAATTACGTGGCGCGAGCCGGCGCCACCACGACAAGCCGGGAGTGGTTCAGACCTAACCCGCCGCTTCCCTCCATCAACTGGGGGCCGCGCAACAACACCAACATCCAGCAGTCCGGCGTCCTTTTTTCGCTGCATCACGTGGCCAAGAATCGGGAGCTCTACCTGGAAAACTACTGGCTCAAGAACAAACGCTCGGTGGAGAAGGGTCGGGCCGGGCCGGTGTATGGCTGGGTCATTCCGGCTGGGCAACGCCGCAAGGCCGACGCCGCCGACGCCGTCAATGAACTGCGTCGCCAGGGCCTCGAGGTGCGGGTGGCCGGGGCTCCGTTCAAGGCGGGCAGCATGGAGGTGGCCGCCGGCGACTACATCATCCGCGCCGATCAGCCGTACCGGACCCTCGCCGACATGTACTTCTCGCTGCAGAACTACGCGCCGGCCAATCCGTCACCCTATGACGACACCGGCTGGACTTTTCAGTCAAATCCCAGCGCTTCTGCGCCGCGACAATTTCAGCGCCCAGGCTGCGGATCTTCGATGCGGGTGATTTCAGCAAGCGTCGCAGATCGGCGGCCGGCACCGTGACCGAAAG
>JANNSC010000282.1:0-3543 GCA_031402135.1 Gemmatimonadales bacterium
GGCCGGCCGGCCGGCAGTATTTCCTGCCCCGTGTCTATCGCCGTCTCGGCGAACTGTACGACGGAAAAAACAAAGAGAAGGCCCTGGAGTACTACGGGAAGTTTGCTGCCCTCTGGAAGGACGCCGACGCCGACTTGCAGCCCAGGGTTGCCGAAGTGAAGCAACGGATGGCGGCGCTGGCGGGAGAGCCGAAGCGCCCCTGACCTACTGGGCCAGCAACTGCCGCCGTAACTGGGCCAGCTTCCGCCGCACCGAGCCGTCCAGCACCCGGTCCCCCACCCGCACGATCACCCCGCCCAGAATGTCCGAGTCCACCAGATAGGTTGCCACCACATCCTTGCCCAGCGCCTTCGACAGCGCGGCGGTGACACTCGCCTGAAGCGCCGCATCGGGCTGCCGCGCCACCGTGATCCCCGCCCGCACCCGATTGAACTTCACATCCAGCAGCCCGCGATACTCCTTGGCAATCTCGCCCAGCAGCAGCTGCCGGCCCCGATTGATTACCGCCTGCAAAAAGAGTACGAACTCCTTCGACGCCTGCGGCAACGCCGCCGCCAGCAACTGCCCCTTCCTCCCCTTGGTAACCTTGGGGCTCATCAGCACCATCTGCACCTTGGGGCTGTCGGCAATGGCGCCGGCCAGTGCTTCCAGCAGGCCGGCGTACTCCTCGGTCCGCCCGCTCTTCTCCCCCAGCGCGAACAACGCCTCGGCGTAGTTCCGCGCAATCGTCACCGCCCTCAATGGGTTTCCACTTTCGCCAGATAGTCGAGGACGATCTTCTTGTCGGCATCACTGTCGAGCCGCTGCCCGATGACCTTGGCCGCGGCGCTCAACGCCAGATCGACCGCCTCACGCCGGAGCTCGGCAATGGCCTTGTCCTTCTCGGCCGCAATGTCCCGCCGGGCCCGGTCCACCAAGGCATCCTGCTCCGCCTTGATCTTGTCCACCGCGGAGGCCCGCTCCTTCTCCACGGCGGCGCGGGCATCCGCCAGCAGACTCTGGGCCGACGAGCGCGCGTCGGCCTGGAGCTTCTGCCCCGCCGCCAACGCCGCCTTGGCGTCGGTGTTGAGCCGCTCCGCCTCGGCCAGCTGCGCCGTAATCTTCTGCTCCCGCTCCTCGACGGCTTTGAGGATTCCCGGCCAGGCAAATTTCCGGAGCACCACGAACAGGATGGCAAAGACCACCCAGGTCCACAGGAAGAGGCCGAAATTCACCTCGAAGGGACTCTTGGGCCCGGCTTCCGCGCCCTCCGCCACCCGAAGCAGCATCAGCGCCGCGAACGTCATCGCGTCGCCCCGCTCAGGCGAGCTTGAAGAGGAGGGCAAACACCAGCGCGATGATGGTGGCGCCTTCCAGCAGGACCGCGAAGAGCAGCGCGGCACCGCGGATTTCACCGCTGGCCTCGGGCTGCCGAGCGATGGCCTCGACCGCCTGGCCGCCGATTCGGCCGAGGCCGATGCCGGCGCCGACGATGGCGAGCCCGATGCCGATGCCGGCGCCGAGCAGACCGTTGATGTTCTTGGCCGCCTCATCACTGAGCGGAGCGACGGCCTGAAGGAGCGCGAGCATGTTCAGCATGTCAGGAATCCCGTGTTGCGAGGAGAGTGAAAAGTGGTTCGCGCCGCCCGCCGTCCAAGCCGTCTCTCCGGTCCGGCCCGTCCCTGCGGTAATCCGCCAGCGGGGAAGCGTCTCCCCAGCGGACTTCGCCGGCCATTCGGCCGGTTACAGAATTCCCGGAGATCAGCGCGTCCCCGAAATATCCGGTCAGCTCCCGACTAGTGCTCGTGCTGCATCAACCCGATGAACACCGCCGTCAACAACGCAAAGACATAGGCCTGCAAGAACGCCACGAACAACTCGAGCAGCATGATGCCCACCACCAGCGACACCGTCATCCCAGCAATGCCGTAGCTCCAGACCCCGAGCTTTCCGAACAGGAAGATGATGCCGAAGAGGGAGAGGATCACGAAATGCCCGGCGGTCATGTTGCCAAAGAGCCGGACCGCCAGGGCAAAGGGCTTGACGATTTTGCCGATCAGTTCGATCGGGCCCAGCGCGATGGACATGGCGGTGCCGCCGGCACCGCCCATGCCCTCGATCTTGGGAAAGATCGTCCTGGCGTAGCCCTTCACCCCGAGCGTGCGCATCCCGGCGATCTCCACCGTCAGGAATACCATCACAGCCAAGGCGGCGGTGACCGCCAGATTGCCGGTGGGCGACGCGCCCCACGGCAGCAGCCCAAGCAGGTTGGAATAGAGGATCAGGAAGAAGAGGGTCATCACGAAAGGGGCAAACTTGGCCCCGTCATGGCCGATGTTGGCAATGGCAATTTCGTCCCGGACAAAGAGCACCAGGCCTTCCATTGCCGCCGCAAAGCCCCGGGGCGCATTCTGGCCGGCCCGCTGCCGGGCCAGTGCCATCCCGGCCAGCTTCATCGTCAGGAACACCAAGACTGAGGCCAGCACCAGAAACACCAGGTGCTTGGTGGGCGTCAGGTTGAGGGTGAGCGACCCGACATGGATATCGGGCCACCGCTGCCAGGCAATGTGGCCCAGCGGGTAGAAGTCGAGCGAGTAGGCGTCCGCCGTGTGGTGGAAGACGATTTCGCCAACGTCTATTTCCGAGCCCGCCTGGATCATCGGATCAGCCGCACCTCGAAGAAGAGCAGGGGAAGCAACACCCCGAGAAAACCTGCGGCGGTTGGAATCGGCGGGAAGTGAGTCCGGTCGAGCCCCGCCGCCAGCGCCACCGCCACGATCCCCAGGAACCGAAGCCCCATGCCGGCACCCCAGCGCTTCAGGAACCGCGAATACGGGGAGGCGAGCACCGGCTGCATCAGCGCCAAGGCCACCAGTTGGATCAGCACCGCCACGGCGGCGAATGTCCCCGCCGCGAAGGCCGCCTGGACGCCCCAAATCCAGTACGCCACACCGGAGACGAGTACTCCGAGCAGCATTCCGGCCAGCGCCGTTGCGATCATTCCTTCTTCCCGTGGCGCTGCTGCCAAGTCGGGCGATTGGAGCTGTCAGCCTTGAGCTCCCGCCAGACGCTCACGAATCCGAGCGTCGCACCAAGCACCATCCCGATCAAAATGAAAAGGGGCCGGGTATGCAGCCGATTGTCCAGGAACAGCCCGCCGAGCACGAACATCACGATCGCGCCGCCGAATCGCAGCCCGGTTGCCAGGTACTTGTAGCCCTGGCCGATCTCCCGTTCGGGGCGTTTCGGCTCCATGACTTGGGCAAAAATACGTGCTTGTGAAATATTTCGCAAGCGAAATCCGGGCTTCCCTGCACCCCCTGTTGGGGGGTAATCTCCCCGGTTCCCCGGCCCCCTAACTCCCCGGCTCCCTCGCCATGAATGATGTAGAGCAACTCGCCTCGCTCGCCTCCGCCGTGGCGGCGCTCCGCCGCCAGGTGGCCCAGCGCATTGTCGGCCAGGATTCGGTGGTGGATGGGGTTCTTACCGCTCTGCTGGCGGGGGGACACTCGCTGCTGATTGGTGTTCCCGGCTTGGCCAAGACCCTGCTGGTGAGCACCATCG
>JANNSC010000283.1:0-4913 GCA_031402135.1 Gemmatimonadales bacterium
GTACTGTGCTAAAGCCTATCGTGATGTAAGCTCCGGGATTTGATCATGCGTGGCGCCATCGCCTTCGGCGCGGTCACCCTGGTGCTGCTCCTGGCCATGGGGCGGATCCGTCCGGTCGCCCTGGTCATGGGAAGCGCCGCCATCGCAATTGCCGGCACCGCGCTGGGATTGTACCTGCTGAAAATTCCCGCCAACTTGCTCACGCTTGCCGGGTTAGGGATGGGCATCGGCATCCTGGTGCAGGACGGCGTCGTGGTGGTGGACCGGCTCCGCCGAGTGGCTGATAACCCGGAGGCCCGGGCCGCCGCCGGCAACCGGATTGCCCGGGCGGTGGTCGGTTCCACGCTCACCACCGTCGTGGTGCTCTTTCCGTTCCTGTACCTGCAGGGCAACGCCCGCGCCGCGTTCGTTCCCTTTGCGGCGGCGTTTGCGCTCGGGCTGGTCTGGTCGGTGTTCTCCTCAGTGGTGATGATTCCCGCCGTCGGCGTCGGGCCGGAGCGGGGCAGCGCGTGGCCTCGACTGGAGAAGCTCTACCTCGGCGTGCTCGCGCCGCTGCTGCGCTGGCGGCGAACCACGCTCCTCCTCATCGTGACACTCCTCGGCGTGGTGACCTGGGGCTTCGTCAAGCGGGTACCCCGGTCGTCCTTCGGAGATTGGTACGGCCAGCGGACCACGCTCAACGTCTACCTCAATTTCCCCCGGGGCTCCGACCCTGCCACCCTCGATCGCAGCATCCAGGAATTCGAGCGGATTGCGGTCGGACGGGAGGGGGTCGAACGGGTGGATGTCCGGGGCGGCGGGTCTCAGGCCAGCCTCCAGGTGACCTTCACCAAGGAACTTTCGCTCAGCGTCATTCCGCTCCAGATGGAAGAGTCGATGACCGAACGGGCGGTGCTGGTGGGCGGAGCCAACGTCTTCGTGCGGGGCCGGGGGCCCGGTTTTGCCAATGGCGGTGGCGGCGCCTCAGTGGCCTTCCGGATCAAGATCCTGGGCTACTCCTTCAGCGGCGTCGAACGGCTCGCCCTCGACTTGCAACAGCGCCTCGAAGGCATTGCACGGGTCAGGAATGTGAACATCAACGCCGCGAGTTACTGGGGCGCCGAGCGGGCGGTGAGCGTGGTGCTGGCGCCCGACCGACCCGCTTTGGCCCGTGCCGGTGTAACCGCGCTCGACTTCGGCAACGCCATCGCTCGAGAAATCCGCGGCGCGGTGGGCCAGCAACGGCTGGAGCTCGATGGCGAGGAAACCCGGGTCTCGGTCAAGGCCGCCGGCGCCCGGGAGCGCTCCCTCGACGAACTCCGTTCGGCCCAGGTTCCCACCACCACCCGGGCTCCGGTCCGGATCGGAGACCTCGCCCTGGTGAGTGAACGAGAAGGCCTCGGCCAGATCCAGCGGGAGGACCAGCAGTACCTCCGGATCGTGGCCTATGACTTCCGTGGGCCGGCCAAGCTCGCCAACCGCACCCACGAAGCGTTCATGAAGTCGATCTCGGCGCCGGCCGGGTACGTGGTGGGGGACGATCAGTTCAACTGGGCCCGGGACGACAGCACCAAGGGGCTCTGGCTGGTCTTTGCGGCGGGAATCGTGCTGGTGCTCCTGGCGGTGGCCATGGTATTCGATTCGATCTGGGCCACCCTCATGGTGTTCTGCTCCTTGCCGCTCTGCCTCGCCGGAGTCGGAGCCACCTTCTGGGCCACCAAGACCTCCTTCAGCCGGGAGGCCGCCGTCGGCGTCATCCTGGTGGTTGGCCTTGCGGTCCACCAGGTAATTCTGTTGGTGGATGCCGCCCTTGAAAAGCGCCGCCACAGCGGCCGGCTGACCGCCGAGGACGTGCTGCATGCCGCCGCCGACCGCTCCGGCATGATCATGCTGGTCACCCTGACCACCTTGGCGAGCCTCATTCCGCTGACCGTTGCAGCCGATGCCGACAGCCTGTTCAGCGCCATAGCCCTGGCCACCGCCGGTGGCACGGTGGCCGGCACCATTGGCGCGCTGCTGATCGTCCCGGTGTACCTGATGAGCCGAAAAAGGAAGCCGATCGTCGCCCCGCAACCGGTTGGTACCAGCCCCTAGCGATCCGCCCGGAGCCTGCCTTCTAAGCCAAGCCTTTCCAACGATTTAGGAGGCTTTCGCCCGCTTGCTCCAGCCCGCGGGAACGGACTATATTTCCGGCGCTGGTCACGCCCCACCCCGAATGAATGCCGCCTATGACCGCGCCCAACTCGCGTGAACGGATTCTGCCCCGCCCCATCGAAGAGGAGATGAAGCAGAGCTTCATCAACTATTCGATGAGCGTCATCGTGTCGCGGGCGCTTCCCGACGTGCGCGATGGGCTGAAACCGGTGCATCGCCGGATCCTCTACGCCATGAACGAGCTCGGCCTGGTACCGGGCCGGGCCTACAAGAAGTCCGCCACCGTGGTGGGCGACGTGTTAGGCAAGTACCACCCCCATGGCGACGCCTCGGTCTACGACGCCCTGGTCCGTATGGTTCAGGATTTTTCCCTGCGCTATCCGCTGATCGACGGGCAAGGCAACTTCGGCTCGGTAGACGGAGACCCGGCGGCGGCGTACCGGTACACCGAGGCCCGGCTGACCCGCATTGCGGTGACGCTGCTCGAGGACATCGACAAGCAGACCGTCGCCCTGCAGAAGAACTACGACGACCGCCTCGACGAGCCGACGGTGCTGCCGTCCAAGATTCCCAATCTTCTGGTCAACGGCTCCAGCGGGATTGCCGTCGGCATGGCCACCAACATTCCGCCCCACAACCTGCGTGAGGTGGCCAAGGCCATCGAGCTGCTGGTGGATAACCCGGCAGCCAGCACCGAGGACCTCCTCCAGCACATCAAGGGGCCCGATTTTCCCACTGGCGGCTACATCTATGGCGTCGGCGGCCTTCGGGACGCCTACGCCACCGGCCGCGGCAAGGTCATCATGCGGGCTCGCGCCACGGTGGAGGAAAAGCCCTCCAATGGCCGGACCGCCATTGTGGTGTCCGAGTTGCCCTACCAGGTGAACAAGGCAACGCTGCACAAGGATATTGCCAACCTGGTCAACGACAAGAAACTCGAGGGCATCAGCGACGTTCGCGACGAGTCCGACCGGGACGGGATGCGCCTGGTCATCGAGCTCAAGCGGGACGCCATTCCCAGTGTGGTGCTGAACCAGCTCTACAAGCACACCACCATGCAATCGACCTTCGGGGTCATCAACCTGGCGTTGGTCAAGGGTCAGCCCAAGGTGATGGCGCTCAAGGAACTGCTGGAGCACTTCATTGCGCACCGGCACGACATCATCATCAAACGCACCCAGTTCGATCTCAGCGCCGCCGAGGCGCGGGAGCACATTCTCGACGGGCTCAAGATTGCCGTCGATAACATCGACGAAGTGATCCAGATCATCCGCAGTTCGGCCGACACCGACGAGGCCGATACCCGGCTGCGCAAGCGCTTCGGCTTTTCCGAAAAACAGAGCGAAGCGATTCTCAACATGCGGCTCGCCAAGCTCACCGGGCTCGAAATCGACAAGCTGGAGGCGGAACTCAAGGAGGTGCGCGCCACCATCGCCGAGCTGCGGGGCATCATCAAGAGCAAGGACAAACGGATGGCCATCCTGAAGGCAGAGATGGCCGAGGTCGCCAAGGACTACGGCGACGATCGCCGGACCGAGATCATCCCCGACCAGGACGATTTTTCGGTGGAGGACCTGATCGCCGAAGAGGACATGGTCATTACCATTTCCCACTCCGGCTACATCAAGCGGATTGCCGTGTCCACCTACCGGAAGCAGCGCCGGGGCGGGCGCGGACTCACCGGCGCCACCGCCAAGGAAGACGACTGGATCGAGCATCTCTTCATTGCCTCGACCCACGATTACGTCATGTTCTTCAGCGACAAGGGCCAGGTATACTGGCTCAAGGTGCACGAAATTCCCCAGGGCGGCCGGGCGGCGCGGGGCAAACCGGTGGTCCAGTGCATTGCCATTCAGCCGGAGGAGCGCATCAGCGCGCTGGTGCCGGTTCGGGAATTTGTCGACACCAAGTGGCTGCTCTTTGCCACCCGGAATGGCACCGTCAAGAAGACCGTCCTTTCGGCCTACGGGAATGTGCGTGCCAACGGCATCAACGCCATCAACATTGAAGAGGGCGACGAGCTCATCGACGTCCAGATCACCGATGGCAACAACGACATCGTGATGGCCACCCGACTCGGCATGAGCATTCGGTTCCACGAGAGCGACGTCCGGGAAATGGGTCGCGCCACCACCGGCGTCAAGGGCATCGAGCTCGATAGCGATGACGCCCTCATCGGCATGGTCGTCATCCGTCGGGATTCAACCCTGCTGGTGGTCTCGGAAAAGGGCTTTGGCAAACGGTCGGAGCTGGCCGATTACCGGGTCCAGAAGCGCGGTGGCAAGGGCATCATCACCCTGCACAGCACCGACAAGACCGGCGCCTGTGTGGCGCTCAAGGAAGTGATTCCCGACGACGAGCTCATGATGATTACCAAGGGCGGCATCATCATCCGGGTTCCGGTGGAAGGAATCCGGGTCATCGGCCGCAACACTCAGGGCGTACGCGTCATGCATCTCGATGAGGGAGATCTGCTGGTCGACGTCGCTCGGGTGGTCAAGGAAGACGAAGGGGGCGCCGAGGAACCCACCGGCGACGACGCCCCGGTCCCTGCCCCGCCGGCCGAATAGCTCGATGCACGACGAAGCGGCTCTCCGTGCCGCTGCCACCGCCCTCGTTGGGGTGGCGGTCCGAACACCCCTGATCGAAGCCCCCGAGCTTTCCCGCCGGCTCGGGGTTCCCGTCTGGCTCAAGTGCGAACAGTGGCAGCCGGTGGGCGCCTTCAAGGTGCGGGGTGCCTGGACCGCCATCACCCGCATGCCCCAAGCCGAGCGCGCCCG
>JANNSC010000284.1:0-5256 GCA_031402135.1 Gemmatimonadales bacterium
CCAGCGGCTGATGGCCACGATGACGTCGGCGCCTCCGAGGAGCCAGCGCGCCGTCCGGCGCTTGAGCGAGGAAGCCCGGAAGTTCCGGCGAAGCTCCAGCAGATCACCCCCGTAGACAATCACCCCATACGGCACGCCGCACCGAGCCCGCACCCACCGCGCTGGGTATGCCGCCGGCCGAATGTTGCCGCACCAGACGAACCCGACCTGGTGCCGCCGCGCCAACGACTCGGCCCGGAACCCCCAGCGGAGCAGGCCCGGCACCGTCTTGAGGCGCCCGGCGGGGATGTCCAGCCGATCGACCAGGTTCGGCATGGCCGCATCACTTGGAGCGCTTCCGGGGAGCCGGCCGGTCGATACGATCAGTTCGCCCCGAGGCGTCCGAAGCGCCAGCTCGGACATCATCCGCGCGATGCCACCCCCCATTGGCGGGAAGTCGTAGGTCAGCAGGAGGTCGGGACGCATACTCACACCAGCAGCCGCTGCAAGCCGGGAAGGAATCGGGCGGCGCACGCTTCGATGGTCAGGTCGTGCAGCGGGCTGGGTGAGAGCCAGGACGCAGTTTCGACGGAGCAAAGGACGGCCTCCATTGCCTCGGAAAGCCCCCGGTCATCCTCCGGCTTGAAGAACCGAACATGCTGCCGCACGAACTCCCGGTGGGGCGGGATGTCCGAGGCGATGACCTCCTTCCCCATGGCGATGCCTTCCATCGGTGTCAACCCAAACCCCTCGAAGCGGCTGGGGCAGATGACTCCGCGTGCTGTTCGATACGCCGTCACGATCTCCTCCTCGGATGCCCAGGAATCGATGAGGGTGAGCGGAACTCCGAGTTCTACTGCGAGGCGGCGAAGGTTGGCCGCCTCGGGTCCCTGTCCGATGATGCGAATCGCCGGCCGTGGGGTGAGCCGTGCTGCGGCGCGCAGGATCACCGCGTGGTTCTTGTGGGGGACAAGGCGAGCAATGCACAGAAATTCCGGGATCGCCTCGCCACCGGGCGGAGCCCGGTGATCTTCCCCGGCACCCGGCTCTTCGGGTCCGCCGGTGAAGCGTTCGCTGTCGTAGCAAAACGGCACCTCGAGACCAGCCACCTCAAACCGCAACGCCGCATCCGCCACGGTGTTCGCCGAGGGACACCACACTTCTTTCGCACGCCGCGCGACGTAGCCGAGACGGCTGTAATACCCGGCCCGTTCCAGGTACCGATTGTGGGTGCGCGGCAGCCGTCGCAACCGACCGCCGAGTTCGAAGACGAAATCCGGCTTACCGGTGCCCAGGCGCCACGGCGGAAGATCCCAGAGGTACAAGAGGAGTGGGCATCGCTGTCGTTTGGCGTACTCGTACCCATGCACCGCGCAGACGCCGTCTGCTGCCACAGCAAGCCGAGCCGGGGCCTCACCCTCGAGCCCGATGCTGAGCCCATGTTGCCGAAGTGCCGGCACCGGCAGGGTGCAGTAGCGATTGGGAGCAAACCAGCGGACATCATCCAAGGGACTTACACCAGCGTGTAATTGCGGAATTCGAACGGGCGGGTCCCGGTGATGCGTTCCACCAGATCCGAGGCGTAGAAGCGAAGGTGCTCCCAGTCGAAAAATGGGGCTGAGATCACCCGGTCGGGGTCGTTGCCGCGTGACCGGACCCACTCGCCCGCCACCGCGGGGTGGCTGCCCCGAAACGGGCGTAGCCCGGGGAACCACCGCAGCACCGCCGCCTGCTCCCTGGGCGGCACCCATCGGCCGGGATAGAGCTGACGATCCACCGCACCCCTGGCCCGGAGCGCGGCCGCCGATCGCAGCCACCCGTAGTGAAACATTTCAGCGTCGGCGAGCTTGCTGCGTACCCGCCGCTCCCCGGGAAACACTCTGAATCCCTGCGCGTCCCGATATGGCTCCACCCCCAACGCCGAGTCGAGCCGCACGGCGCGCACCTCCCGGCGATACCAGCGGCGATTGACTGCTTCGAGATCGGGCCGTCCGAAAATATGCCGGTAGCGGACCACGATTCCCTCGACCGGGCCGGTTTCTCCAGCCGACTCCATTGCTTCCCGTAGCGGACTCAGTCCCGCCTCGTGGAGCACCTCATCAGCCTGGATACACACCCCCCATACATGGCGGCAGGCGCGCATGGCGCGAAGCGTTTCATCGCGGAGCAAAGCGGCGCCCCGGCCGAAGTCCCATTCGGTTTCGAGCACCCGGATCTTGGGATCTTGAATGCTGCGAACCATTTCGAGAGTGTGATCGTCGGAGCGGCCGACATTCACCACAACCTCGTCGCAGATTGGCAGAATCGAGCGAATGCTCGCCTCGACCGGAAAATCCAGGCGCTCGGCGTCGCGGACGATGGTGAACCCGGAGATCTTCACCGCAGCGTCACCGCGAGCAGTTCCTCCAGCCGGTGGCGCCAGGTATGCTCGCGCAGCGCTCGCTCCCGGGCCCGTTCGGCGATGGCGGCAGCATCCGCCGGAGCGCCAAGGAGCTGTTGGGCCTTGCGGCGCAGCTCCTCCCGGCTCCGAAACAGCACGATCTCGGAATCCTCCAAAAAATTCCTGGCGATATCCGCCTTGGCATCGCAGAGCTGAACTGTCCCGATGGCGGCCAGCTCAAACACCCTCCGGTTGGCGCCGGTGCCGTAGCGGCCCGCTTCCGGAGGCTCGCCGAAAAACTGATGAACGTTCAGTGCAATGCCGGCATTGGAGAACGCCCGGACAAAATTGTCACCGTAGAGCGGACCCCGAGGCCAGCCCGGGCCCCAAATGGCGAGTCCGAGATCGGAAACCGCCTCGAGGGCGGCCGCGCGGAGCGGTTCCTTCGACCCCACAAAGACAATCGGGTGCTGCGGCTTGCCGACGTCGCGAAGCGGGCGGTGATAGGCCGGCTCGCATCCCTCCGCGAGATAATCAGACCGGCGACCGAGGCCGCGATGCCGGTCCACCATGGAGGTATCGAAGATGAAGCAGTGATCGTAGGCCCGCCCGTTCTGAAGCGAAAGATCGAGCAGGTGGGGGCTATCGGGAAACCAATTGACCCAGCGGGCCCGGTTCCGGGGCCGAAGTTCGTCGATAATTTCTGGAGTCAGCGTCTCGCCCTTGAACACCAGCACCAGATCCGGTGGCTGCAGCCGGAGTGCCTGCGCCAGCCGGGACCGCAACGAACGCCGCAGCACCGCATCGAGCCCCCGGGTCCGCTCCTCGACGCACCGGACCTCACATCCGATCGAACGGAGCGCGTCCCGGATGGCCAGGCCGGTCCGGTGATAGCGCTGATTGAACTTGGCGACGAGAAGGAGGCGGGCGCCGGAGTGGGCGGGCGGCACGCAGGAAAGGTAAACCGGTGATAGTTTGCCCGCCGATGCGCATTGCCCTGCTCTATCACGGCCGGCTCCCGGTCGAGCGCTATGGCGGCACCGAACGGGTGGTCGTCTGGCTGGTACGTGGCCTCGCTGAAATGGGCCACGAGGTAATCCTGCTGGCCGCCCCGGGGTCACAGGTACCGGAGGCCCGGCTGGTGCCGGTCGATCCGCACGCTGCCGAGCATGTCTCCTTCGATCCGCGCCGATTCCTGCCGCCGGGCCTCGACGTCTTCCACGCCCACCGCCCCATCGCGGTGCCCGGTGTCCCCACGCTGTGGACCCTGCACGGCACTCCCCGCCGGGCCGACTACCCGCCAAACATGGTCGCGCTGAGCGTCGATCACGCGAGGCGGAGCGGTGCCGCCGCGCATGTGTACAATGGGCTCGATCCGTCGGAGTATCTCTTTCGGAGCCAGAAGGCGGCGTATGATCTCTTCCTCGGGCGGCTCCATAGCACCAAAGGCTGGCAGTGGGCGGTCCAGGGCGCCCGCCGGTCCGGGCGAAGGATCATCGTGGCGGGTGGGTGGAAGCCGGTGTTCCGACGGGGGGTGCGGGTCGTCGGCCGGGTGGGGGGCAGGCAGAAGCGGGAGCTACTGTCCGGGGCGGAGTGTCTCTGGATGCCGGCTCGCTGGGACGAGCCATTTGGGCTCACCTTGATCGAAGCGCTGGTGAGCGGGACTCCGGTACTGGGCACCCGGCGGGGGGCGCTTCCGGAGGTGGTAACAGCGGAGGCCGGCCTGCTGGGCGACACACTGGAAGAGCTGATTGCCCTGCGGGAGCACATCGGCCAGATCGATCCCGAAGCGTGCCGGGCGCGGGTGCTGGCGCATTTCACTCATCGGACGATGGCGGCGAGCTACCTCAAGCTGTATCGAAGGGTCATGGAAACAGGAGGGCTCTGACCGCTATTTCTTGATGATCCCGTCCAGCACCTGCTTCATCCGGTGCATGTAGGTGTGCCGCGCCAGCACCTCCTTGCGGGCCGAGACGCCGGTCAACTCCGCCGCGGGCAGATTTTGCAGGGCGCTGGCAACCGTGGCCCGCAGGCCATCGGCATCTCCAAACACCATCAGATCGCGCCCGGGGAGAAAGTGGCGGTTCAGATCTCCCCGGTAGTCCACGATCTGGGGCACGCCGATGGCCGCGACCTCGAACACTCGCTGATTGAGGGCGGCCTCCGGCTCGGTGCTGCTCGGCGCGGTATGATGAATATTCACGGCGACTGACGCGCCACCGTAGGCGCGCACGTAGTCCTCGGTATTGGGAATTTCCCCCCGGCAATAGTCTTTGAGCGAGGTCCGGCGCCAGCCCGGACCCCACAGGGCAAGCCCGTACTCGACCAGCCCGGTAAGCAGGGCCTCGCGCCGGGCGGTTGCGGTGCCGGCAAAAACCACATTGGCGCGGTACTGATCGCGGGACCGGAGCGGGCGATAGACTGACGGATCGGCCGCGAACGACACCACTTCGATGGGCCGACCCAGCCGGGCTTCGAGCCGCGCCGCAACGTCGGAGCCGACGGTGAACACAGCGTCGTAGGCCGGGGCAACCCGCAGCACCTGGTCCACCGTTCGGAGGTCATCGGGGAACCAGTTGACCCACGGAATTCCGGTGGCCTGGCGCAGATGGGTGACCATCTCCGGACCGATTTCGTGGCCGCCGATCACCAGCACGACCGACGCCTCGGCGGTCTCGACGGCTTTGCGCAGGCGAGACCGGAGATCGCTGCCAGTCAGCCGGCCGAGCAGGCCGGGCCGTTTCAGCAGGTCGAAAGCATCGACCCGACAACCTAGCCGCTCCAGGGCGCGACAGCGCTGGGCGGCATGGGCGTGTTGGGCATCGTCGAATTCGGCGACCAGCAGGACCGAGATATTGCTCATGCCAGCGCCTCCGCGCCCCGAAACTGCAGATCGT
>JANNSC010000285.1:0-4917 GCA_031402135.1 Gemmatimonadales bacterium
AGGGCCGACATATAGACAAACGGCACATATTGCAGGAATGGCGCCTTGGCCACCAGCGTTTCCTCGCCGCGCTTGGCGGTGTTGGAGTCCTTCTCCGGCACCAGGTCCCACTTGTTGACCGCAATGACCAGCCCGGAGCCCCGGTCCCACGCCTCGGTGGCAATCCGGAGATCCTGGTTGGAGAGCCCCAGTGTTGCGTCTACCACCAGAATGCACACATGGGCCTGCTCGATGGCGCGCTGAGTGCGCAACGTCGAGTAGAACTCGATGTCGTCCTGGACCTTGGCTCGGCGGCGTAACCCGGCGGTATCGATGAAGCGGAGGGTCTTGTCGCCGTACTTCAGAATGGAATCGACCGCATCCCTCGTGGTGCCCGCCACCGCATGGACCACGTAGCGATCCTCACCCAGCAGCTTGTTGGCCAGCGAAGACTTGCCGGCGTTGGGACGGCCCACGATCGCCAAGTCCACCGTTTCCTGGCTCTCGTTTTCCGATGCCGGCGGAAGTTTGGCGATGATCGCGTCGAGCAGATCTCCGCTCCGGGTGCCGACCGTCGCCGATACCGCTTGTGGTTCCCCGAACCCCAGGGCGTGGAATTCGTGGGCCTGGACCCCATCTCTCCCGTCATCCAGCTTGTTGACCGCCAACACCACCGGCCGCTTGGCCTTGCGGAGCTTTTCGGCCACCGCCTGATCCACCGGGTGCATCCCGTCCTTCCCATCCACCACGAAGAGGATCACATCGGCTTCGGCCAGGGCCAGCTCCACCTGGCGCCGAATCGCCTTGTCCATCACCTCGTTGGAGTCGGGAACCAGCCCGCCGGTGTCCACCAACCAGAACTTCCGGCCGTTCCATTCCGCCTCACCGAAGTGGCGGTCCCGGGTGGTTCCCGCCAAGTCGGAAACGATCGCCTCCCGCCCGCCGAGAATTCGGTTGAAGAGGGTGGACTTGCCGACGTTGGGCCGGCCGATGATCGCAACGGTGGACCGACTCATGCCGCCAACCCCGCGCCCAGCGCGTCGCTGAACACCTTGCTGAAGCGAATCGGCATCGGAACCGCCGCAGCCAGCTCATCGATGCTCATGCTGTCGATGAAGAGCCAGTCGTCGTTGACCGACTCACCGGGCAGCAGGGCAAAATCGAGATCCCGCTGCTGGCCCAGCGCCTCTGCCACCGACTTGCCCGGAAGCAGCCCCGCGGTGGTAACCCGGGGTCCGAAGAGACCATTTTCCACCGGCAGCAGCACCAGTGTGGCCCCCGACGCCTCGGCCAGTGGCTCCAGCACCTGCGGCATCAACTTGGCCATCGAGGTGCCGGTCACGATTCCGATCCGCTTGCCGGCCCACTCCCGGAAGAGCGGAGCGTCGAGGCGGATCCGGCGCTGGAGGAAGCGCACCGAACCGACTCCGTTCTCCACCTGCTCGAAGTCTCCGTAGCTCTCTTCCGGCGGCAATTCCACCTCGGCGCGGAGATGCAGCTCGTCTGCGCCATGGATCCACGGCACCCCCCGTTCCGCCAGTGCCCGCCCCTGCCATTGCTCCACCTGCCCCACCGCTGTCCGGCACTCCTCGACGGTCGGCTCCCGCACCCGACTGTGCTTGCTGAACTCGGTGAGCCCCACCGGCACCACACTCACCGTCAAGATTGGCGCGCCGAAGGCGTAGAGATCGGCCAGCGTCTTCTGCATCACCGCCCCGTCGTTCACCCCGGGAGACATCACGATCTGGGTGTGGAATTGGAGTCCGTGACTGGCAAAGCGGGTCAGTTGTTCCCGGATATCTGGCGCGGTGGGGTTCCGGAGCAGCCAGCGCCGGACGACCGGATCGGTGGCATGCACCGACACGTACAGCGGGGAGAGTCGGTACTCGATGATTCGGGCCTCATCTTGAGGCTTGAGGTTGGTCAGCGTGGCGAAATTGCCGTACTGGAAGGAAAGGCGGTAATCGTCATCTCGAATGTACAGAACGTCCCGCAGCCCCTCGGGGAGGCCGTCGACAAAGCAGAAGTCGCAGCGATTGGCGCAGCGCCGAATCCGCGCCGCCTCGACGCTTACCCCAAGCGGCTCGGTGAGGGGCCGCTCGATTTCAAACTCGGTCTCGTCGCCCTCCGGTTGCCGAATGTGGAGGGTGAACTCCTCGTCGGCGGTGAGGAATTCCCAGTCGAGGAAATCCTCCAGCTCCCGCCCGTTGACGGAAACGAGTTCGGTACCAGCGCGGAGGCCGAGTTCATCGGCAATTGAGCCGGGTTCCACTGCGGTGACCTTGATCATCAGAGTGGAAAGATGGCGCTAATTCACTCAAATATCAAGAGTTAGCGCTTCACATCTCAACTCATTTCAGAAGCTTGGCCTAGTCGGGCCGAATCACCTCCATGGGGTCGGTGGCCGCCGCCCGTCGCGCCGGCAGCCAGCTGGCCAGGAGTGCCGTGCCCAGAAGGAGGGCGGTGACGCCCACCAGCGTCAGCGGATCGGTGGCGCTCACGTCGAAGAGCGATTGGCTGATCCTTCGGGTGCCGACCACCGCCAGCGCCAGCCCGATCGCTGACCCCGCCCCGGCCAGTAGCATCCCCGACCTGACGATCAGCCCCACCACTTCACCCCGATCGGCCCCCAGCGCCATCCGGACCCCGATTTCCCGCCGCCGGACGCTCACCGTGTAGGAAAGCATCCCGAAGGTGCCGATCCCGGCCAGCAGCAGCGCCACCACCGCGAACCCCCCGATCAGCGAGGCCCAGTGACGAGGAGCTGCGATCGAGCCGTAGACTTGGGTCTCCAGCGGAGCCACCCCCTGCACCGGCACCTCGGCGTCTACGGAGCGGAAGGCCGCTTTCACCGGCTCGGCGTAGTCGGCGGGGCGGCCCCGGGTGCGGATGAACAGGATCAGCCCCTGGGGAAATCCCTCTTCGATCGGTGAATAGACCGCGTCAGCGTTCTGGTCCAAGCCCTGGTACTTCACGTCACCCACCACGCCCACCACGGTGGTGCGGGGGCAGTCGTAGCAGCCACCCGATATCAGCAGCTTCCCGACCGCGTCCCCTTGAGGGTAGTACTTGCTGGCCCAGGCCTGGCTCACCACCACCACCGGTGCGGTACCGGTATCGGACGGAGTGAAGAGCCTCCCCTCCAGGAGGGGAATCCCCAGTGCGGCGAAGTACTCCCGGTTGGCGGTGGGCCAGGGAGAAACCGGCTCGGCGGTGCCTTGGGGCACCGGGCGGTCGGCCAGGTTGAAGTTGTTGTTGTTGCCGCTGCCGTTGTCGTCGGGGGGAATGGCATCGGCCATCCCGACCGACTCGACGCCGGGAATGGCGCGCAGCAGCGGAATCACCTGGCCCCAGAAGGCGGCAACCGCCTGCGGGTCGGGATAGCGGGCGCTGGGCAGACCCACCGTCGCGGTGAGAATCGGCCCCGGGTCGATGCCGGGATTAACCCGCTGCAGCCGCATGAAGCTGGTCACCAGGAGCCCTGCCGCCGCCAGCAGCGGCAGCGCAAAGGCAAACTGGGCCACCACAAATCCACCCCGGAGAAGGCGCGTCCCCCGCCCTCCCACCGTCCGGGTGCCGTCCCGAAGCGCCGGCGCCGGATCTCGACGCAGGATGAACGCCAGCGGGTAGGCGCCCACCAGGAGGCCGGCACCCAGTGCTACGGCCACCGCAAAGAGCACCGAACGGAGGTCTATTTCCGCCTCTCCCAGCCGCGGGATGGTGCCGGCGCCCACCAGCCGCATCACCCCGAGCCCGCCCACTCCGATGAGTACTCCTAACCCGGCCCCGGCAATGGCCAGCACTGTGCTCTCGGTCACCAGCATCCGTCCCAGCCGAG
Source organism: Gemmatimonadales bacterium (assembly GCA_031402135.1). Taxonomy (GTDB): domain Bacteria; phylum Gemmatimonadota; class Gemmatimonadetes; order Gemmatimonadales; family GWC2-71-9; genus JABFSM01. Next base: position 3,818 of record JANNSC010000285.1, read on the forward strand.
TTCGGCTGGCGCCCAGCACGGTGCGGAGGGTGACCTCCCGCCAGCGCCCGGTGGCGCGGACCAGGGTGAGGCTGGCCACATTGGCCACGGCAATCAGCAGCACCAGGCCGACGGCGGCCGCGAACATCCAGAGCGTTTTTGGCGCGTCTCCCAGAATGGTCTGGCGCAGCTGGAACGGAGTGAGCTTGGCGGTTTTGTCTTGAAAACCAGCCGACCAGGTCGGGAAGATCCGGTCGCTCAAGGCGGACAGTTCTCGCTTGGCGTCTTCCAGCGTCACGCCCGGCGCCAGCCGCCCGATCACCCGCCACCCGAAGGGCCCTCGGCGTTCGGGGGTGCGCACCTGGACCGCGGGCCAGATCTCCACATTCCAGCCCGCCAGCCCCTCCACGCCCTGGGGCAACACCCCGATGATGGTATGGGGCACGCCGTCGAGGGTGAGGGTCTTGCCGACTGCCGCCGGCGCGCTGCCGAATTCCTTCACCGCGTAGCCGTCGGTAACCAGGGTGGTGAGCGGCGAGCCGGGCTGCTCGTCTTCAGAGCTGAACAGGCGCCCGTATGCCGGGAGCACCTCCAGCGCCTCATAGAAGCCGCGGGTGGCGGTTACCACCGTGGCCTGTTCGGCGTGGCCGCCCACCGACACCCCAACGCCGCGGGGGCGCATGGCGCCGGCGGCGGAGAAGGGCCGCTGATTGGCCAGGATTGCCTGGAAGTCCACCACCGACAGGCTCCAGATATTGGTGGGGGAGTTTTGCATGTAGACCCGCACCAGCCGGTCGTCTTCGCGGTAGGGGAGCTTGGTGAGCAGCACCGCGTCCACCGCGCTGAACACCGCGGTGGTGGCGCCGATGCCGAGTCCAAGGAGGAGGAGCGCGGAAATGGTGTAGGCGGGGGAGCGGGTCAGGCCGCGGACTGCGTAGCGGATGTCCTGGAAGAGCTCGGGGATCCAGCGCACTCCGCGGGCGTCGCGGTGGGCCTCGGTGAAGTTCTGAATGCCGCCGAAGGCCACCAGGGCGCGCCGTCGGGCTTCGTTGGGGGCAATGCCCTGGCGGATCAGCTCTTCGGTTTCCAGCTCGATGTGGTGGCGGATCTCGTCGGAGAGT
>JANNSC010000286.1:0-2947 GCA_031402135.1 Gemmatimonadales bacterium
TGCTGCTGGGCCACTCGGGCCGCACCACCCCCCGCTTCCGTGGCGGCCCGGCGGCTATGCAGGTCGTTGAGTCGTTCCTCGGGCGTGGGCATTCTCGCTGAAGATGGTGGAACAGGCACCGATCGTCTAGGCTCGGGTCCGTTCGAGCGCCACCCGCAACCCCGGAGGCAGCGCGAAATCCTCCCGAAAGTGCAGGGTAAAGGTGGAGCCGACTCCGACCTCGCTCTCCACGGTCAGTCGAAAGCCCATGAGCTCCGCCAGGGAGCGGCTGATTGCCAAGCCAAGCCCGGTCCCGCCAAAGCGACGCGAGATGCTGTTGTCGGCCTGTTCGAAGGCGCCGAAGATGGCGTGGTGGCGGTGGGCTGGAACGCCGATTCCGGTGTCATGAACCTCAAGGCGGACGGGGGTGCCGCCGGCCTCGGCCACGACTCGAATGAGAATCGTGCCTCGCTCGGTGAACTTGAGTGCGTTGGAGCCGAGGTTAACCAGGATCTGGCGCAGCCTGGGCTCGTCCGCCTGGAGCAACGCCAGGTTGGATGGAAATTCGGTCCGAAAATCGATCGAACGGTTCCCGATCAGTGAGTCGAGCTGGGCTACGACCTCCTCGACCAGCGGCCTCAAGGCCACCGGCCCCAGCTCCACCTCAACCCGGCCGGCCTCGGCCTTGGAAAGATCGAGGATCGAATTGATGAGGCCGAGGAGGTGGCGGCCGTTGGCCTGTACCCGCTGCAGCCAGGTGATTTCCTGCGGCGCGAGATGCGATTCCCGGTTCTGGAGCAGCACGTTGGTGAATCCGATGACCGAATTGAGCGGGGTTCGGAGCTCGTGGCTCATGCTGGCGAGGAATTCGGACTTGGCCCGGACCGCTGCGAGTGCCTGTGCTTCGGCACCCTGTCGGATCACCATTTCATCAGAGAGCGACAGGTTGGCACAGCGGAGCTCGGCGGTCCGCTCGGAAACGAGGCGCTCGGTTCGTGCTGCTGCTCCGGTGACCACCAGCAGGAATCCCTGCAACAACCCGGTGAAGAGCAACCCGCCAGCGAGCACCATCCAGGCGCCCCAACCGTGGTGGGAGGCGGCGTAGTCGGGGCCCGGCTCGAAGCGGAGCATCCACTGCCTTCCGGCCACCTCAATCCGCCGGTCCCATCGGACGCCGCCAGCGGCGCCATCCCCCACAGCGAGCAACTGTTCGGGGCGGCCTCCCTGGGGTGTGACCGGAAACATGGGGATGGTCCGGCGAGGATCGGTCACGTCGAGCAGGATCACACCGATGCCTGCGGAGGTGACCTGCTTCTCGGCCGCCTGGATCAGGACGCCGACCTGGAAGACGGCATTGGCAAAACCAAGAAGATTGACCCGGCGTTCGGCGACGCTGCCATGGGGACGGTCATTTCGATAGACCGGCTGGAAGACGACGACACCCTCGGGATTCTCCGGGCGCCGGAACAGCGTAAGCGGCCGGGTAGCAATGGGCTGGCCGAGATCCCTGGCCCGCCCCAACGCTTCCCGGCCGGCCGAATCGGTGCCGACGTCGAACCCCAGGGGCGAGCGATTCACTCGCATCGGCTCGACATAGCGGATGGGGAAGTACTCGCCCCGGGGGCGAGAGGGAATGGTGGAGCCCCCCGGTGCGCGTTCGGTCACGGTGAATTCAGGGAAGCCCTCGGCGCGAACCGACGCCTCAAATTCAGGACGGTCCGTCTGGCTCACCCGAGGCGTCCATGCGACCGACGCCAGACCGGCAGCGTGGGGGAAAATCGGAGCGAGAAAACGGCGGAATGCGTCGCGATCTACCGACTCGGCGGTGGCGTAGAATCGCAGCACCGAATTCAAGACCTCCAGATTGCGCCGGAGTGCAACTTCAAACGCCTCGGCACCGGCGGCGGCCTGGCGCTCGAACTCGAGGCGAATCCGGCTGCGCTCCCAATCGCTGGCAATGAGGTAAATCACGACTGTGATCACGAAGCTCACGGTCATGGGAACCGCCACCGCCCGGAGCCGGCTGCGGGATGATTCTGCGCCTGGGGCGAAGGCCAGCAGCAGCAGCGGGGTGAATACCATCACGCCCAGGCTGTCGCCGGCCCACCACGTCCACCACGAGAAGGACACGGCAGGGCCGGTGATTGCCCCGGTCAGGGCGAGCACGCTGACGCCGACGGTGGCGCCGATGATGCAGGCGAGCGGCCCTCCCATCAGGAGTGAAAGGAACACCTCCCGGCTGGAATCGAGGCGGGCCGCAGCACCGGTAATTCGGCGTATCAAGACCTCGCCGAGAAGGGCCTGGAGGGTGGAACCGGCCGAGATCAGGACGGAGGTCACCACTACCCCCGCCACGGAATTGGTCGAATCAGCATTCCAGCCGGATTGGACGTTGAGCAGAAAGGCGCCAAGGAAGATGCCGGGCCAGATGCTCCGGCCCCACAGAATCAGCGCGGCGACGGCAATGCCGGAGGGGGGCCAGACCGCCGTGGCGTACCCTGGGGGCACCGCCAGCAGGAGACCCAGCTGCCCCGCCGTCACCTGAATTGTGGTGAGGAGCGGTATCCGCACGGCGCGGGGCAGCTTCATCAGGCCGTGGTCACCCGTTCGATGGTGGCGGCGAGGACTGCGAGGTCTTCGATCGGCTTGGAGATGTAGGCGTCGAATCCGGCTTTGAGGAAACGCTCCCGATCACCCACCATGGCGTGAGCGGTGAGGGCCACCACAGGGATGGGGGCGGTGGCGGGATCGGCCTTGAGGGCACGGACCACCTCGATGCCGTCCATGCCGGGTAGCGAGATGTCGAGCAGGATCGCATCGGCACCAACGCGGCGGACCCCCTCCAGGCCGAGCGGCCCCGACTCATACTCGTCGATTCGGTAGGCTTCGCCGAGGATGACCTGGACCAGGAGCCGATTGTCGGCGTCGTCTTCAATCAAGGCGATTTGCTTCATCGACTCGCACTTCC
>JANNSC010000287.1:0-15703 GCA_031402135.1 Gemmatimonadales bacterium
GTCTCCGAAATGACGTTGAAGGCCATCCGGGCATGCTGGGTGCCGCAGAACTCGGCGCACTGCCCGCTGAATGTGCCGGTGACCTCGGCCTTGAACCAGAGCGGGTTATGGCGTCCCGGAAAGACATCCCGCTTGGCGGCAAACTGGGGCACCCAGAAGGCGTGCAGCACATCGACCGTGGTCATCCGAAGGTTGACGGTCTTGCCCACCGGGACATGCATTTCGTTGGCGGTGACCACGCCGAGGTCGGTGTAGCGGAACTCCCACCACCACTGATGGCCGATCACTTCAATTTGGACGACGTCCCCGGTGGCGTAATCGGAGGTTTTGAAGATGGTCTTGATTGTGGGCACGGCGATGAACGCCAGAATAACCGCGGGGATGATGGTCCACACCACTTCCACCGTGGTATTTCCGTGGGTCTGGCGTGGCTCCGGATCGTCGGGCCGGCCGCGAAACTTGACGATGGCATAAATCAGCACGCCCTCGACCAGCACGAACACCACCAGCGCCCACCACAGCGTGGTCCGGAAGAGGTCGTCCACCAGCCGGGCAAAGTCACCCCGGGGGAGGAGGGTAGTCTGGGGGTAGTTCTCGGCGCAGCCGAGGAGGAGCAGGAGGCAGAGGGCGGGCGCGAATTGCACCAGACGCCGGACTGTACCGGAGCTCGTCTCCATTACTTAGGCTTCCCGTCGGGAGGATGAATCGATGGCCCGCAAGGCGCCAAAGCTAGCCTTTGCAGGGGGTTGGGTCAATGTCAGTTTCGGCGCTTGACCATTGGCTATCAGTTGCGGGCTGCTGATCGCTGCCTGCCGGTTTCTGACTCCGCAATGATGGCCTGATCGGGGCGAGGGTGGTAAACTCGAAGGCATGACCCTCTCCTCTTGCCGGTTCCGCTTGGGCAGCTTCGCGGCCCTTCTGCTCGGTGCGTGTTCGGCTGGGCAACCCAACCGCCCTTCTCAGCCCCGCCCAGAGCTTGCCGCCGGGAGCGCGATCTTCCCCGGCGCCGCCTGGGCCCGAGTGGAGCCCGACTCGGCGGGATTCTCAACCGCCGGGCTTGACTCGGTCCGGACGTACCTCAAGACCATTAGCACCACAGGGGTCATGGTGGTGGCGAGTGGCCGAGTGGTATTCGAGTACGGAAACACCGAGGAATTGAGCTACCTCGCATCGGCCCGGAAGAGCGTGCTCTCGATGCTGTTCGGGAACTATGTGGCGGATGGAAAAGTCCGACTCACCAAGTCGCTCGAGCAACTTGGCATCGACGACCTGGGTGGACTCACCGATCGGGAGCAGGAGGCCACCATCGAGGATCTCCTGGGCGCGAGGTCCGGGGTGTACCACGCCGCCTCGAACCCGGGAGACAATCTGGCCGCTGCCCCGCCCCGTGGCTCTCAGAAACACGGGACCTATTTCCTCTACAGCAATTGGGACTTCAACGCGCTCGGCACGATTTTCGAACAGGAGACCGGCCGAAACATCTATGACGCGCTGGAAACAAATCTGGCCAGGCCGCTCGGCTTTCAGGACTGGGATCGGGCGGTCCACCAGCGGTCGGGCGACACCACCCGCTCGATTCATAAAGCCTACCACATGAACCTCTCCACCCGGGACATGGCCCGGCTGGGGTACTTGATGCTCCGCGGCGGAGCGTGGCAAGGCCGGCAGATTGTTCCAGGGGATTGGGTCAGACGGAGTACTACGCCGGTGACCCGGTGGAGCGAGATGAATCCGGCGTCACTCCGGGGAGGGCAGTTTGGCTACGGGTTTCTGTGGTGGCTCTTTGACGGCCCGACCGCCTCCGGCGCCTACGCAGGCGGCTACTCCGCCATGGGAGCGGTAGGACAGTACATCACGGTGCTTCCGGCGCTCGATCTGGTGGTGGTACACAAGACCAAACCGGGCGACGGGAGATCCGTCACCCGGGAGCAGTGGTTGCGGTTTCTGGAAGCGGTGGTACGGGCCAAGGGCTTCTAGCTGCCAGCAAGTCGCGCTGGGCGATCGGCTGAGTGTTGCGAGCCTTAGTTCTTCTTTCCAGCCATCATCTTCTCAATGTCCGATACCGTCCTCGGCGTGCCCTTGGAGAGCACGATGTAGCCGGTCGGCGTGATGAGAATATCATCCTCGATTCTCACCCCGAGTGATTCCTCGGGGATGTAAATCCCCGGCTCGATGGTAAACGCCATTCCCGGCGCCAGCGGCCCGTTCCCAACGTCGTGGACATCCATTCCGATCCAGTGCGACAATCCGTGGATGAAGTATTTGTTACAGTCACCGGTACCGCAGAGGCTTCCGGAGTGCTCGGCCAGGTATTTCCGGGCTACCTGATCGAGCTCACGGAGCGTCGCGCCAGGCTTGATGGCATCCATCGCCGCCTGCTGAGCGCCCAGCACCAGTTCGTAAATGGACTTCTGACGCTCGGTGAATTTGCCTGATACCGGAATGGTCCGGGTTATATCCGCCGTGTAATAGCCGTACTCCGCCGCCATGTCCATCACAATCAGGTCGCCCGCCTGGGTCTGCCGCCAGTTTTGATCGTAGTGGAGGATGGTGCTGTTGAAGCCCGATCCCACAATACTGGGATACCCCACCCGCTCGGCGCCGAGGCTGTGAAAGGTCATCTCGGCCACCGCTTCGATTTGGTACTCGAACATTCCCGGCTTGGCGGCCCGGAAGGCAGCGTTGTGCCCTTCGGCCGAGATCGCAACGGCGCGGGTGAGGCGGCGGATCTCGTCCTCGTCCTTGACCAGTCGCAGTGCCCCGAGCACCGGGAGGAGGTCCTGGGTGTTGATCCGGGGCGTTTCCAGCGCCAGGGATTGGATGAAAGCCGGGTCGGTGTCCCACGCCGTTTTGCGGAACCAGACGCCGCCGGAGCGGCCTGCGGTCTGGGCGAATCGCCTGAGATAGAACTGGACCGAATCGGCGGCATGGATGTTGGACACCGGGATGCCGGTAGCGGCGGCGGCCTCCGGGCCAGGACCGAGTTTCGGACCGGTCCAACGTTCCTGGGCCGGACTACGGGGCGGGATAAAGAGATGGGCCTCTCCCCGGGTCGAGTCGGTGGCGGTGATGATCAGCCAGGAATCGTGGGTTTCCAGCCCGGTCAGGTAGAAAAAGTCATTGTCCTGGCGGAAGGCGGTGGCCTGGGGGTATTTGGAATCGGGAGGATCGTTGGACAGCTCCTGGGCCCCTCGAATAATGGCCACCCCGGACTTGAGCTGGCCGATCAGCGACTGGCGGCGGGCTTGGAGGCTTGCCACCGGCACGGGACCGGCCGGTGCACCAGCTTGCGCCGAGGCAAACTGGGGCCCGAGAAGGATTCCGGCCACCAGTACCAATCGGGTCGAGGAAGTCATGGAATTCTCCGGGGTGAGGCGAAACCCAACCTGCATCATGATACGCAGAAAGGCCCCCGGAGGTTTGGGAAGCGCTCCCCCTGTCCCCCTCTTGCCGCGGGCGGTATCTTGCGGTAGCTGAAGGATCCCCGTGCCCGGCGCCTGCGCGCCGGGCCGACTCATTTTTGTGGCAGGCAGCAATGATCCAGCAGATGCGGGAGAAATTGGGGAAGGAGATTGAGGACCTGAGTCGGGAGCTCACCATTACCCTCCCCCAGGCAATTGCCACCGCCGTGGCCATGGGCGATCTCCGGGAAAATTCCGAATACAAGGCTGCCCTGGAGCGGCAGCAACTGGTACAGGCTCGGCTGGGGCAGTTGCACCAGCGGTTGGCCCAGGTTCAGCAGATGGCCAACACCGAGGCGCCAACCGACCGGGTTGGGTTGGGATCGAAGGTCACGGTTGAAGACGTGGCCAGTGGCGACCAGGAGACCTACACCGTGGTCTTTGCCGAAATGATGGACATCGACGCCGGCCACATATCGTTGGCCTCACCGCTGGGCCGCGCGCTCACGGACAAGAAACCCGGTGAAGAAGTCAGTCTGAAGTTGCCGACGATGCAGCGAAAGCTCCGCGTCATCAAAGTCATCACCATCCACCAGCAGGGTTCGTGACGATGGAATTCCCTCCCAAGAAACTGCTGGTGGCCGGCGATCGGGTGCTGATCGCGCCGGAAGAGGGCGAGGAACGGACCAAGGTCGGGCTCTACCTGCCGGCCACCGCGGTGGAAACTCAGCAGGTGCAGGAGGGGCTGATCATCGCCACCGGCACCGGCGATCCGATTCCCGATCCCTCGGCATTCGACGATGAGCCGTGGCGAGTGGAGGAGAAGACGCCTCGCTTCAAGCAAATGCAGGCCCGGGTGGGAGATCACGCGATCTTCTTCCGCAAGGCCGCCGTGGAGATTCGGTTCGAGGAGAAGCGCTATTTGGTGGTTCCCCAAGCGGCGATTCTGGTGTTGGTTCGGGATGAGTTGCCGCTTTAGGCAGCTGGGCAAACGGATAGGCGTGGGGGCTGGACATTCGGGGGAGTGAAATGCAACGACTGAGGCTGGTGGCTCTGCTGGCAATTGTTCCGCCTGCGCTGGCGGCCCAGACCGCGTCCCCGGCGCCGGTCGTTGCGGCCCCCTCGTACCTTCCGCACCGGGTGTACGACACCCACAAGAAGCAGTTCATCGATTTCGAAACGCTGGCATCCCGGCTGGCAACGGCAGACCTGGTGTTCGTCGGCGAACAGCACGACGACCCGGCAACCCACCGGATGGAATTGGCAATTCTGGAGAGCGTGGCGCGGCGGAGGGACTCTGTCATACTGGCCATGGAGATGTTCGAACGAGATGTGCAGCCCAGGCTCGATGCCTACCTCAGTGGCTCAGTCAACGAGGCCGATTTCCTGAAGGACAGCCGGCCCTGGAAGAACTACCCCACCGACTACCGGCCGCTGGTGGAGCTGGCCCGGGAACGGAAGTGGCCGGTGGTAGCCAGCAATGTGCCGCGGCCCATGGCCTCGATGGTGTCCCGGGCAGGACTTTCGGCCCTCGACACGATTGCCGCGGAGCCCCGTGCCAACGTGGCGGCGACAATTTCCTGCCCCGAGGACGATTACTTCAAGAAGTTCGCTGCGGTGATGGGCGACATGTCGAGCCACGGTCCCAACGCCACTGCCGAAGATGGCAAGGCTCGGCTGCTCCGGACCTATCAGGCGCAGTGCATCAAGGACGAGACGATGGGCGAATCGGTGGCCCGGGCGTGGCGGCCGGGCCAATTGGTGGTGCATTACAATGGATCGTTCCATAGCGACCATCGGCTGGGAACCGCAGTGCGGGCGCTGCAGCGGGCCGAAGGCGCCCGGATGGTGGTGGTCACCGCGGTACCGGTAAAAGACCTCGACACGCTCAAGCCCTCCAAGGAGGACCGGAAGCGGGCCGACTACCTGCTCTATGTCCTTGCACCCATCAAGGCCGACAGCGCCAGTCGCTGACTCGACCGATCCCCTTCCCCTCCCCAGCGCTGGGTTGCTGTTCGGCCGAGCGCTCCGGCTTCGCTGCCCGGTGTGCGGCGGCCATCCGGTCATCCTCAACTGGTTTACCGTGGTCCCGTCCTGCCCGGTCTGTGGATTCCACATGGACCGGGACGAGCCGGGATACTGGGTGGGGAGCTACACCGTCAATCTGTTCTTGACCGAGGGGATCTTTGTGCTCGGGCTGGTCGGCGGCATGGTGCTGACATGGCCGGAGGTGCCGTGGGACGGATTGGGCGTGTTATGTGTCCTGCTCGCAGTGCTCACGCCGGTGCTCTGTTTTCCCCACTCCAAGCTGTTGTACCTGGCCATCGACCTGGCGTTCCGGCCGCTGGATCCGGCGGAGCTCGAGGTCCCGCGGGAGCGGAACCTGGTGCGCCGCTAAGGGATCGCAGAAGACCCGCAGCTTCCATCTGCAGCACGCAGCGTGGGGTACGTGATGCCCAGCTGTTCGAGATAGCTCTTGTATTTTCTGGCGTCATAGTACAATGGCCGCATCTGCTCCCGGTACTTGGCCAGAATGCCCTGGTTAAGCTCAATGGCAGGGCGGTCCTCGGGGCGGATCAGCGGTTGATATTTCATTTCCTTGGTCTGCACATTCCGATAGTAGTCCCAGGCATCGCTGATCAGCTTGGGCGTCAGGAGCAGATCGAGCAGCATCATGCCCTGGGCCTTGGCACCGGCGGTGGCACCTTTGTGAGCTACCGGGGTGGCCATGGCAATGGCGTCGGCCCAATTGTGGCCGGGCGTTCCCGGAATTCCAGAGGGGTAGCGCAGGGTGATGGTCGGAACGGCCCAGGACACGTCGCCAATGTCGTCTGAACCGCCGCCGTTCCGGGCCAGGTCGGTGGGCGGGCCCTGCAGCGTGGTGTCAGGCTGCAGCTTCAGGCCGTCTTCCTTCTGTTTGAGTTCCTTCTGCAGCGCCTTGGCAAAACGCTGATCGTCGTCGGTCCACTTCGGCATGCCGACCGCCTTGATGTTGGCGAACATCGCCTCGGCCATCGGCTTGTTGAAGTGGGGCGGCCAGGCGGAACCCAGCACCCGGGAGTTGTCGAGGGTGGTGCCGCTCATCATGGCAGCACCGGCGGCGACCGAATCGCCGATGGCCCACAGGCTCCGGATATTGGGGTAGTCGAGCTCGCGAAAGTAGTACCAAACCGAGGCGTTCTGGGGCACAACGTTGGGCTGATCACCGCCGTTTTGAATCACATAGTGGCTGCGGGACGGAAGCCGAATATGCTCCCGGCGAAAATTCCAGCCGATGTTCATCAGCTCCACGGCGTCGAGGGCGCTGCGGCCCCGCCAGGGTGCGCCGGCGGAGTGGGCCGACTGACCCTTGAAGGTGTAGAGCACCGACACCAGGCCGGTGTAACCATCGGGATGGCCCCAGTCGGTGGCAAAACTGTCGTCGACGTGGGCAAAAAGGTTTACATCCACATCCTTGAAGAGCCCAGCCCGCACATAGTAGGCCTTGGTGCCGATCTGCTCTTCGGCAACACCGGGCCAGATCTTGATGGTACCGGGGATCTTTTCCCGCTCCATGATTTTCTTCAAGGCCAGCGCAGCGGTGATGTTGACCGACATGCCGGTGTTATGGCCCTCGCCGTGACCCGGAGCAGCGGCCACCTGGGCCTCCCGACAGGCAAGGCCGGGCTTCTGGGACGCCTGAGGAATGCCGTCGAGGTCGGTGCCCAGGGCAAGGACCGGCTTGCCGCTGCCCCAGGTGGCTACGAAGGCGGTGGGGATTCCGGCATAGCCCTCCTCGACGGTGAAGCCCTCCCGCCGCAGGAGCGCCACCAGGTATTTCGAAGTTTCGAACTCCTGGAACCCGAGCTCCCCGAAAGAGAAGATCTGGTCCACCATCTGCTGGGTGAAAGTGGCCCGGGTATCGACGTCGGCAGCCAGTTCCAGTTTGAGCCGGACCAGCCGGGAATCGGGGGCAGTGACCTGGGCCGAGGCCTTGCTGGAAACCGCGGCAACGACCAAGGCGGTGATCACGAATCGGCGAATCATGGTAGGGCTCCTGACCCGCAACTGCCATCGGCGGCGCGGACGGTGGGGTAGGTGATGCCAAGCTGCTCGAGGTAGCTCTTGTATTTCTTCGGGTCGTAGTACATCGGGCGCATCTGGTCGCGGTAGCGCTCCAGGATTCCCTTGTTGAGCTCGATGGCCGGCCGGTCTTCCGGACGGATCAGCGGCTGGTACTTGGTGTCCTTGGTCTGGACGTTGCTGAAGTAGTCCTTGGCGTCGGCCACCAGCTTCGGGGTGAGCACCACGTCGAGCATCGTCATTGCCATCGCCTTGGCGCCGGCGGTGGCGCCCTTGTGGGCCACCGGAGTGGCCATGGCAATGGCATCGGTCCAGTTGTGGCCGGGGAGCCCGGGAATATTGGAGGGAAATCGCAGGGTGACGGTGGGCACCGTCCAGGAGACGTCGCCAATGTCATCGGATCCCCCGCCGCGCTTCCGGTCTTCGGGCACCGGGCCGGCGAGCGCATCCAGAGTGGTGTCGAGGCCACCAACGGTGGAATTCTTGAGCTCCTTCTGGAGTGCCTTGGCAAATTCCTGATCGGCATCGGTCCACTTCGGCATCCCCACCGTGCGAATGTTGGCGGCCATTGCCTCGGCGATCGGTTTGCTGAAGTGCTGGGGCCAGGCGCTGCCCATCACTCGCACCGGTTCGACCGTCGTTCCACTCATGAGGGCAGCCCCTGCAGCAACGGAATCGGCAATCGCCCAGAGTTCCTTGATGTGGGGATAGTCGAGCTCCCGGAGGTAATACCAAACGCTGGCGTTTTGGGGCACCACGTTGGGTTGGTCCCCGCCGTTGGTAATGACATAGTGGGAGCGCTGGGTCAGCCGGATGTGCTCCCGACGAAAATTCCAGCCGATGTCCATCAATTCCACCGCGTCGAGGGCGCTGCGCCCCCGCCAGGGGGCTCCGGCGGAGTGGGCAGATTGGCCTTTGAAGGTGTACTGCAGGGAAATCAGCCCGTTCCCGTCGCTGGACCCCCACTGGACCCGGAAGTTGCTGCTGACATGGCTGAAGAAGTTGATGTCCACGTCACTGAACAGGCCGCCGCGCACGAAGTACGCCTTGGTGCCGACCAGCTCCTCGGCTGTCCCGGGCCAGAGCTTGATGGTGCCGGCCAGGTGGTCGCGCTCCATGATTTTCTTGAGGGCGAGCGCGGCGGTGATGTTGACCGCCATCCCGCTGTTATGGCCCTCGCCGTGCCCTGGCGCGCCCGGAACCAAGGGAGCCCGGCAGGCAACACCAGGTTTCTGGGAGGCCTGGGGAATTCCGTCGATATCGGTGCCGAGGCCGATGACCGGCTTGCCGCTGCCCCAGGTGGCGACGAAGGCGGTGGGGATGCCGAGATAATTCTCCTGGACTGTGAAGCCTTCCTTGCGGAGGAGGCCCACAAGGTACTTCACGGTTTCGAATTCCTGGAAGCCGAGTTCCCCGAACGAAAACACCTGGTCCACCATTTCCTGGGTGAACTTGGCTCGGGAGTCGATGTCGGCAATGAGCTCCCGCTTGAGCCGGTCCAGCCGCGGATCCGGCGCAGGCGTGGGGGCTGGCTGCTGGGCGGCGGCGGGGAGGGGCGCGGCGAGGGCAGCGACGGTGGCGAGCGTCCGGAAGAATCGATTCACGAGGAGACCAGAGATCAGGGTATCGGCGGATCGGGGCGGCACGCCCCAGATTACTCACGGAGCCGCAAGGCGTCCAGCGGCTGGTTTGCCCTGGTCCCCGTCCGAAGGATATACTCGGACGTCTCTCCTTGGCGTGCCGGGAATCCGATGTCCGATCCTCTGAGTACCGCACACGATGTGACCCGCCTTCTCCACGAACTGTCGGGGGGGGACGCGTCGGCCATGGCCCGCCTGGTTCCGCTCATCTATGACGAGCTCCGGGGCATTGCCGCGCGGGAAATGCGCCGGGAGCGGGGCGAACACACCCTGCAGCCAACGGCGCTGGTTCACGAAGTATTTCTCCGACTGGTGGATCGGCCGGATCTCTCCTGGCAGAGCCGGGCCCATTTCCTCAACATTGCCGCCCAGGCGATGCGGCGGATCCTGGTGGACCACGCCCGGCACCAGAAGCGGCAAAAGCGGGGCGGCGGTGCCGAGCGGGTGACGCTGGATGAGGAGTTCCAGGCGCCGGGCCAGGTGGCGCCCGACCTCACCGACATCGATGAGGCGGTGGAGCGGCTCACCGCACTGGACGCCCGGAAGGGTAAGGTGGTCGAGCTCCGATTCTTTGCCGGGTTGTCGGTAGAGGAGACCGGCCGCGTGCTGGGAATTTCCCAAGCGACGGTGAAGCGGGAGTGGCAGTTTGCCAAGGCGTGGATCCAGCGAGAACTGGCGCCGTGAACCATGAAGCGCGTTGGCAGGAGGTGAACGACCTGTTCGCTGCGGTCGTGGATTTGGGAACGGCGGCGCGGGAGGTTCGGCTGGCGTCCTACGAGGGGGACGCCTCGGTCCGGGAGGAGGTCCGGAGTCTCCTGGCGGCGCTGGACAAAGATTCGGTCAAGCTGGAGCCGAGTCCCGGAGCGAGCCACCTCACCCTGATGGGCGAATCAGCGGCGCTGCCGATCACGCTCGCAGGGCGCCGGTTGGGGCCGTGGGCGGTGGTGCGGGAGGTGGGCCGGGGGGGAATGGGGGCGGTGTACGAAGCGTTCCGGGCCGATGACCAATACCAGAAGCGGGTGGCGGTGAAAACCCTGACCCGCGGAGCGGATAGCGAGGTAGTGGCTCGGCGATTTCAGCAGGAGCGGCAAATCCTGGCCTCGCTGGAGCACCCCGGCATTGCCACGCTGATCGACGGGGGGGTGACCGAGGAGGGCCTCCCGTACCTGGTGATGGAGTTCGTGGACGGCGAGCCAATCGACCAATACTGCGCGTCACACCAGACGTCGTTGCGCGACCGACTCGACCTGTTCCGCCAAGTGTGCTCCGCGGTGCAGTACGCCCACCGGAATCTGGTGGTTCACCGCGACCTCAAACCCAGCAACATCCTGATCTCCGCCAGCGGCAACGTCAAGCTGGTGGACTTCGGCATCGCCAAACTGCTGGGCCCGCAGCCCGGGGGAGACCTCACCCTCACCGAGACCGGCAACCGGGCTTTCACCACCGGGTATGCCAGTCCCGAGCAGGTCCGGGGCGAGACGATTTCCACCTCGACCGACGTGTATTCGCTGGGTGTAACGTTGTTTCGGCTGCTGGCGGGCCGCTTGCCATTCGAGGTTTCACAATTGACTCCGACGGAGGCACTCCGCTGCATTGCGGAGGAGCCGCCGCCACCGCTGAGCCGGGTCGCGTCCGACCAAGCGGCGAGGGAGATGGGCCTCTCCGATGCGGCCGCCCTGGCCGGAATGCTCTCCGGCGAAATCGACGACATCGTCCTGGCGGCTCTTCGGAAGGAACCGGAACGTCGCTATGGGACGGTGGCGGCGTTCTCCGACGACATCAAACGGTATCTGCAAGGCCAACAGGTGTCCGCTCGTCCAGATACCTGGCGATACCGGGTCCGGTCGTTCAGCCGGAGAAATCCCAAATTCGTCGGGGCCATGATGGTGGCGGCGAGCTCTCTCCTGGCGGGAACGGTGCTGGCGGGATGGCAGGCGGTGCGGGCCGGAAAGGAGCGGGACCGCGCTCGTGCCGAGGCGACGCGTTCCTCCAGGGTGGTGTCGTTCATCGAGCAGATCCTGGCAGCACCGGTCCAGGGGGCGCTCACCGAGGCCACCATCACGGCGCTGGACGAGACGGTGGCGCGGGCGGGGGGAGAACTGGCCGACGATCCGCTGGCGCGGGCGGCGGTATTTCGCACAGCGGCCAAGGCGTATGCCTATCACAACCGGCCGGAGCGGGCCACCCCGCTGATCGACTCGGCGCTGGTGTTGGACCGGCGGCACGCGGGGGTCCGCTCGACCGAAGTGGGGCGGGACCTCACCGTGGCAGCCCGCATTGCCTACAGCGCCGGTCGGCTCGATTCGGCGCTGGCTTTTGCTCGGGAGGCAGTGGACCTGCTCCGCGCCTTCCCCTCGGACCGCCCCGACGACCTCCCGACCGCGCTGCTCAACTACAGCATGGCCACCACCTACATCGGGCGGCCGACCGACGCACTGCCGATTGCCCTGGAAGGCATCGCGCTGGAGTCGCCGCGCGGTCCGTCGGCATTGCTGGCATACCTGCATATGGCGGTGGGTGAGTCAGCCATTTTCAGTGGGGACGCCCCCGCCGCCGAAAGGGAATACCTCCAGGCCACCGCGATCTACGACTTACTCAAGGGAGTCCAGCCAGTCGAACGGGGCATCGCCGAGCTCGGGTTAGGGACGATGCTGGTCAATCGGGGGGCGATTGTGGAGGCGGACCAGCGGGCCCGAAAGGCCCTGGAGATTTTCGAACGGCATTGGGGCGCCGATCATGCCTACACCGGCCGAGCCCACGCGCTGATGGCGCGGGTGGCGGTGCGCCAGGGCGATTCCGCCAAGACCGCGGCGGAAATTGCCGCAGGCTTGAACGCCCTGCGAAGGAATCGCCTCGGCCTGGTGGACTGGGTGACTATCGAGTTTGACCTCTCCCGGGTCATGTTCACCGCCGGGCGCCGCGAGGAAGCGGTGAATCTGTTGCGTGGCGCACTCAGCTCCCGGCGGGAGGAACTGGTTCGGGCTCCCCAGATCATGGCGTTTGGAGAGCTGCTGCTGGGTCAGGCGCTGATCGGGCTGCACCGGTTGGCCGAAGCCCGTGAGGCGCTCGACAGCGCCTTCACTCGGCAGTCGAACAGCTACGGCCCCCGCCACCCGATGAGTCTGGCGACAGCCGCTCAGCTGCTCTTTCTGGCCGGCGCGATGGAAGATTCCCCGATGGCTGCACGGCTGGCACCGCTCTTTCCGCCCGATTCTGTGACAGCAATCCGGAATCGGGCAATTGCCTGGCGCCGCTCCCGGACCGACCGGTAGCACTTCGATCCGTCCCAGCTCCGGGAGGCCCTGGGGCTATTTCACGCCGACGTTCTTCATCCCTTCGAGCTTGCCCAGGTCAACCTTGTCGAGGGCGGATTTCAGGTCATCCATGGAAACGTCGTCGCCCTCCAGCTGAACGATGAAGCGCCCGCCGATAAGCAGGCTCACCTCACTCGATTTGCTGGAGCTGTTGAACTTCTCGAACCCGCGGTAGCCCTTGATGGTTGTGGTCTTCTCATAGCCGTTCTCATCTTCCTTGTCGATTTCCATGCCGGCCCAGGCAAACAGGGCCATGCCCGCCATGCCGGCCACCGCGCCCGCATCAGTAATGGTCAGTTTGATCCGGGCCCCGCTCTCGGCTTCGTACCGCGCCTCGGCGGTCGAAAGGGTGAACCCCATCGCTCCGCTCTTCTGGCCTTGGGCGTTAGTGCGCTTCATCCCGGAAAGGTCCTCGGGAAGCATTTCCTTGAGCTCGCGAAAGTCCACTGCCTCGGCGGCCTTGCCTTCGAGCCCGCCGGAGGCGATTGCCGCGCCAGCAGCGGCTCCGGCGGCAGCCAGCGCGCCGCCCATCTGACTCCCGGCCTTGGTGAGCTCCTCGGCAAGAGCTTCGGCCCGCTTCTGCTCGGCGCTCTTGCCACAAGCGGCAATCAACAGCAGTGCCACGGTACTTCCGACAATGGTGCGGACTTTCATGCGGAGCCTCCGGAGGTGAGATGCTGCAGCCACAAACTAATCACGGCTATTGAAGCGGCGCGATTCCGGCTTGCATGTATGGCATACATTGATACATGTATCCGCTACATGTATATTGAAAGATGAGCAAGAAAGGGGGTGACCGGGTCAAGGAGCCGGTGCAGGTATACCTGGACCGGCAGGATGCCGCCATCCTTTCGAATCTCGCCAAGCAGACTGGCCAGTCGAAGGCCGAGGTGTTGCGCCGGGCGATCCGCCAATTGGCGCAGCAGGAGCTCACTGGCACCAAAAAGCCGGGATGGTCGTTCGAGGTGCTGATTGGCTCGATGGACGACGGGCCGACCGACATGGCCGAGCGGCACGATTTTTACCTGGCGCAGCACCTCGAGAAAAGGCTTCGTGGTCGAACGCGCCCTGGCTGATACCAGTGCGTTGGTGGCCCTGGCGATCAGTCGAGAGGAGCATCACGAGCGGGCCCTCGGAATTCTTGGCCGATTCCGCGAGCGGGGAGGCCGGTTCGTCAGCACGCCGATGGTATTGACTGAGTTTCACAACCTCATGATGTCGAGACAGGGCGCGAAGGCGGCCCAACGAGTGCTCGCGGCGCTGATGACCGATGAAGCCTACGACTGGCAGGATTTATCCTTCGCCTCGGTGCTCCGGGCTCACGTCGAATGGATCGAGCGATTTTCCGATCAGGCTTTTTCCATCACCGACGCGGTCTGCTTCGAACTCATGCGCCGGAACGGTATCACCCACGCCTTCAGCTTCGACCAGCACTTCGTGACCGCGGGCTTTTCGCTGCTCGACTGAGTTACTCCCCCCTCCGTTTCACCAGCGTCAAGATGGTATACACCGCCACCGGTTCATTGTCCTGATTGGTCACCTCCACATCCCACCCAACAACCCCCTGGGGCACTCCGTCGGGCAAGGTCTGCTTGGCGGTCTTCTGCTTGACGGTGAGGCGGACCTTGATGGTATCACCGGGATAGACCGGCTTCACGAACCGCAGTGACTCCAACCCGTAGTTGGCCACAACCGGGCCCTCGGCCGGCTCCACGAAGAGGCCGGCGGCAGCGCTGAGCACGAAGTAACCGTGGGCAACCCGCTTTCCGAAAATTGAGCGGGCGGCTGCCGCCTCATCCATGTGGGCATAGAAATAATCGCCGGAAATCCTGGCAAAATTCACCACGTCGGCTTCGGTGACGGTACGGGGCGCGGTGAACAGCGTGTCCCCAATTTTGAGATCGTCAAAATGCTTCCGGAACGGGTGCACCGTGTCGGTTGTGGTGGCGGCACCCTTCATCCAGAGACCGGTCACCGCAGTCAGCGTCGTCGGATGGCCCTGAAGCGCGGTCCGCTGCATGTAATGGAGCACCCCGCGGACGCCACCCATTTCTTCGCCGCCGCCGGCTCGGCCGGGACCGCCATGCACCAACCCGGGCATCGGTGATCCGTGCCCGGTGGACTCCTTGGCGGCGTGCCGATTCATCAGCATGATCCGGCCGTGCCACGCCGCGGTGCCCAATACGACAGCGCGGGCAACGCTGTTATCCGAGGTAAACAGCGATCCGCAGAGCGAGCCTCGGCCGCGCCGGGCCAGCTCGATCGCTTCATCCACCGAGCCGTAGCCCATGACGGTATTCACCGGACCGAAAGCCTCGATGGTGTGGGGCTCACTGCGATCCAGCGGTTTGGCGCAGTGCAAGAGAATTGCAGGGAAGAAGGCGCCTGTCGTTGAATCGGCCCCGGTGACGGTGAAATTGTCTGGGTTGCCGTACACAACTTCCGCGGCGGCCTTGAGCCCCTCCAGGCTCTTGCGCACTTCCTCCACCTGACCCCGGCCGGCGAGCGGCCCCCAGCGCACTCCCTCCGTCGCGGGGTTTCCCAACGTGGCGCCGTCGAGCCGCTTGGAAATGGAGCGGATCACGTCGTCCACCATCATGGCTGGCACAATCGTTCGACGAATCGCGGTGCACCGCTGCCCCGCCTTGGTGGTCATTTCCCGGGCGACTTCCCTGATGAAGAGGTCGTACTCCTCGGTGCCGGGGGCGGCGTCGGGTCCCAACATGGAAAAGTTGAGGGAATCAGCCTCCATATTGAAACGCACCGACTCCTCGATGAGCCGAGGATGGGCCTTGAGCATGCGGCCGGTGGCGGCCGAGCCGGTGAAGGTGACGACATCCTGAGCCGTCACATGGTCGAGAAGATCTCCCACCCCGCCGACAATGAGCTGCAGGGCTCCTTTGGGGAGAATGTTGCTGGCAATCATTTCCCGGACCATCGCCTCGGTGAGGTAGGAGGTGGCGGTGGCGGGTTTGACGATGGCGGGCATTCCGGCCAGAAATGTTGGTGCCAGTTTTTCGAGCATGCCCCAACAGGGGAAATTGAAGGCATTGATGTGGACAGCAACGCCCTCCATCGGCACGCAGATGTGCCGGCCGATGAAGGTGCCACCTTTGGAGAGCGGCTCGACCTCGCCGTCTACGTAAAAGGTTTCGTTGGGGAATTCCCGGCGGCCTCGGCTGGAGTATGCAAAGAGGGTTCCGATGCCACCCTCGATGTCGACCCAGGAATCGCCTTGGGTGGCCCCGGTGGCGGCGGACTCCTGGTAAAAGCCGTCCTTCCTTTC
>JANNSC010000288.1:0-7072 GCA_031402135.1 Gemmatimonadales bacterium
CGTTCGACGGATCGAGTTGCCATTCGAGGACGGTCCGCGGAACATGGAACGCGCCGGGGATGACACCGAACCGCTCGCGATCGGTGTGGGTCCTGGTGTCGAGGATGGTGGGGAGGGCACTCAACACTCGTGACGTGGTACTCTTGCCCACCGCCACGCTCCCCGCCACGCCCAGGATGTACGGGCTGCGGGCCACCGTCTTCCCCAGAAATCGATCGGTGACCCGCTCGAGATCCCTGGTTGCCGCAATGTGAAGATTGAGCAGTCGGGACAGCGGGAGATACACCTCCACGACCTCGTGCATCGAAAGCTGTTCGTTGAGGCCATGCAACTCGGCGAGGTCCGATTCCGAGAGCGTCAGGGGCGTCGCGGCCCGGAGACGGGCCCATTCGTCGCGGCTGAAGTTTGCGTAGGGAGCGAGGGACATGGGGTGGAAGAAATATACCGGCTGTTGCCGCTTTCCGGCTGCTGGTAACTTGAGCCATGCCAACCGAGAGCCCGCTGTACACCCGCCTCCGTGCCTTCATGGCAGAAGATGTGTACCCCGCCGAACCGGTGTGGGAGGCCCAGCTCGCCGCCGACCGGTGGCGGCCGCCCCCGGTACTCGAGGCCCTGACGACCCGGGCCCGATCCCTGGGGCTGTGGAATTTGTTCATGCCGGGGACGGTCCACGGTGCCGGGCTCACCAACCTCGAGTATGCCCCACTCTGCGAATTGATGGGGCGTTCGCTGATCGCTCCCGCCGCCTGCAACTGTGCCGCGCCCGATACCGGCAACATGGAGGTGCTGGCTCGCTACGGCACACCGGAGCAGCAGGAACGCTGGCTCACGCCGTTGCTCGATGGCAGCATCAAGAGCTGCTTTGCAATGACCGAACCCGATGTGGCCAGCTCCGATGCCACCAATATCCGTACCGCAATTGTCAGGGAAGGCAGCGAGTACGTGGTCACCGGCCGAAAATGGTGGACCTCCGGTGCCGGCGATCCCCGCTGCCGGATTGCGATTGTCATGGGACAGACCAATCCCGACGCCCCCCGCCACCAACGTCAGTCAATGGTCCTGGTGCCGATGGACGCGCCCGGCATCACCGTGACCCGGATGCTCTCAGTGTTCGGTTACGACGACGCGCCCCACGGCCATGGCGAGGTGGTCTTTGACCGGGTCAGGGTACCGGTGAGTAACCTCCTCCTCGGCGAGGGCCGCGGATTCGAGATCGCCCAGGGGCGCCTCGGACCCGGCCGGGTGCACCACTGCATGCGGATGCTGGGCCTGGCGGAACGGGCCCTCGAACTGCTCTGCCAGCGGGTGAGGGGACGGGTAGCCTTTGGCCGGCCGCTCGCGGAGCAGGGAACCATTCGGGCTGACATCGCCGAGTCGCGGGTTGCCATCGACCAGGCGCGCCTGCTGGTCCACCGAACCGCCACTCTCCTTGACACCGTGGGCAGCGAAGCTGCCCGAGCCGAAATTGCCATGATCAAGCTGGCGGCTCCGCGCGTGGCACTCGCGGTCATCGATCGCGCAATCCAGGCGTTTGGTGGGGCCGGGGTGAGCCAGGACACCTTTCTCGCCGGCGCCTGGGCCCAGGCCCGCGCCCTCCGAATTGCCGATGGCCCTGATGAAGTGCATCGAGAGAGTATTGCCAAGCTGGAGCTCAGAAAGCACGGAGGATGAGCCAGATGGTCGACGGCGCCGCCGCCGTCCGGGAGGGAGAAGCCCTTGATGGGGAGCGGCTGGCCCATTGGCTTCGGTCCCGAATTCCCGCCGCGCCTGGCAAGCTGTCGATTTCCCAGTTTCCACTGGGACACTCCAACCTCACCTACCTCGTTGCAGTAGGGCCAACCGAATACGTTCTCCGGCGGCCACCTTTCGGCAACGCCGTTCGCACCGCCCACGACATGAGCCGTGAATTCCGGATGCTTTCGGCGTTGGCGCCGGTGTTTCCCGAAGCACCGGAGCCGCTGATTTACTGTGACGACGCCAGTATTCTCGGCGCTCCGTTTTACCTCATGGAGCGCCGCCGTGGCGTGATTCTCCGCCAAAGGCTCCCCACGGGCGTGACCGTGACGCCGGCTCTGGCGGGTCGGCTCTCCGGCGCGGTTGTCAGCGTCATGGCCCGTCTGCACGGGGTGGATCATCGCGCCATCGGACTGGAGCAATTTGGCCGGCCCACCGGGTATGTCGCCCGCCAGGTCAGGGGGTGGAGCGAGCGTTACGCCGCTGCAGCGACCGATGCGGTGCCCGAAATGGAAAACGTGGCGTCGTGGCTGGCCGCCCGGCTTCCTCCCGACTCCATTGCCACCATCATCCACAACGACCTCAAATTCGACAACCTTCTGCTCGATCCCGGCGACATCGGATGCATCGTCGCGGTGCTCGATTGGGAAATGGCCACCGTCGGCGATCCGCTCATGGATCTCGGCTCGGCGCTGGCCTACTGGATCCAGGCCGACGACCCACCCGAGCTGCGGGCTGCCGCCATGGGCCCGACCGACCTCCCCGGAATGTGGTCCCGGGTGCAGCTGGCGGCGGAATACGCCCGGCAGACCGGACGGCCTCTCGGCGACCTCGCCTTCTACTACACCTTCGGCCTGTTCAAAGTCGCCGTCATTATTCAGCAGATCTTTGCCCGCTATGCCCGGGGCGCAACGACCGATCCCCGATTTGCCGAGATGGACCGCCTTGTCGTGGTCCTGGCCCGGCACGCCGCACGGGTCGCCGAACGAGGCACGCTATGACCATGTTGCAAGTACTCGCCGGAAAGGTGGCCTTCGTCACTGGGGGCGGCCGAGGCATCGGCCGCGCTATCGCCGAGCGGTTCGCCGAGGCCGGCGCCCAGGTCGCCATCGCCAGTCGCAAGCGGGACGTCCTGGACCGCACCGCAGCACAACTCGCTCACCATTCGGGCCGTGTGCTTCCGGTCGCTTGTCATGTCGGAAAGGTTGAAGATCTCGAGCGTGCCATCCGGGAAACCGAAGCGACTCTCGGACCGATTGATATCCTGGTGAACAACAGCGCCACCAACATCCAGAACGGCCCTGCCCTGGAAGCTACCGATGAGCAATTTGCCAAAATGCTCGAGATCAACACCCTCGCGGCGCTCCGGCTGGTACGGTTGGTGGTGCCGGGCATGATCGTTCGGGGTACCGGCGGCTCCATCATCAATGTCGCCTCTATTTCCGGACTCTCTCCCCAACCCGGAGGCATCCTCTACAGCATGACCAAAGCGGCTTTGATCATGCTGACTCGCGCCTGGGCCCGCGAGTTCGGCGCCCATCGGATTCGGGTGAACGCGCTCGCCCCCGGCCTCATCCAGACCGACTTCAGTGAGGTGTTCTGGAACAATCCCGACCCGGCAAGATCCTTCATCGGAACCCAGGTCCTCCCCCACCTCGGCCAGCCGAGCGAAATCGGCGCCGCGGCGCTCTTCCTGGCCAGTGACGCCGCCTCCTTCGTTACCGGGCAAGTCCTGGTAGTTGATGGCGGCGCACTGGCGTGAGCCAGCCGCGCCCAGGTGGAGAATCGACCGAACCGTCCCCGCCAACCTTATTTTCGGCATTTCTTCGGTAATGCGGTGTGGGTGATTCCCGTCACAGCGTCTTGGGGGGTTCGGAGCCAATATTGATGCTACCTATTCGCTCCTCTGGAGAGTGTCCCATGCGCCGTTCCGTTGCCTTGCTCATCTGCCTCACCCTCGTCGGAGCCGGGTGCGGTCGTGACCCCTCCGGGGCCACCGACGTCAATCAGGAATCGCTGACCTTGGTGCCCGACTACGCCGAAAGCCTGGCGGCCTCGGTCGATGGTGCCGGGATCGGCGCAATCGGCTTGCCTGCTGAGTTGACACTCACCACCGAGCAGAAGGCCGCCATCGCCGCGCTGCATGAGCTGTTCAAGGCAGTCACTGCCACCGATGTTGCCGAGCTTCGAGCTCTCGAGGCGGAGGCCCGCGCCGCCCGGAATGCGGGCAAGACCCGGGACGAAGTCCGGGCGATCCTGGCCCGGGGTGTCCCGATTTTGGCCCGCCTCGGAGTGGCCTTCGCCACACTGCAGGCGGCCATCCTGCAGGTCTACACCCCGGAGCAGCGCGCCTGGGTGCTGGCACACCGGCCCAAGCTGTGCGGACCCGGCGGCCCACCCAGACTGACCGACGAACAGATTCAGCAGATCCGCGTGCTGCAACAGGCGTTCATGGAGGCGGTGAAGGACGACATTGCGCTGATCCGCCGGGTGACCGAAGCGGCCCATCAGGCGGCCCAGGCGGGTGCCTCGCGGGAGCGGGTAGCGGAGATCCTGCACCAGGCCGATGCGGCGAAGCAGGCGGTACGCCAAGCCGAGGCGCGGTTGCAGGCGGCAATTGACGCAATCCTCACTCCGGAACAGCGGAGGGGCCGCTGTGTCCCGGTGCTGCACCGGCCCTGATCAGCGCAGCGAATCCCTCGGGGTAAACAACTCGGCTCCGAGGTCGAGGCTCGCGGTGCCTCGGGCCCGCGCCCGAACCACCAGCCCGTTGGGGCGCACTTGGATCCCGGCGGGCTCGGAACTCTCGATGGTGGCAGCCAGCCGCACCCCGCGGGCCAGCTCGCGATTCATCTCCTTCACCGCCAGCGCCTGGACCCGCTCCATCAGCTCACCCGCCGGTACTTTGGCCTGGGCCCGCAAGAACTCCCGGATCGCGTCTCCCTTGAGCCACGCGACGCCTTGTACCAGCATCCCCGCGCTGGTGGCGTCGAAATCGAGATCGGGAACGATGATCAGGCCGGTCGCCGGCTCGTAGCTCGGTGTGCCCTCGAACCAGATCCGCCCGGTAGCGCTTCCCCCGAAGTCGAGGCCGAGCGCCAACCGCCCACCACCGATCCCGAAGACGGTGACTTTTTTCACCTCGAGCGATCGGCCCGCTGCACTGACCCGCTTCCCCGCCAGCTTGGCCGTCAGGACGCCGCTCATCACACTGTAGTCGAAGGCCCCTTCCACCAGCATCGAGAACCCCTCTCCCGCAGTGATCGAGTCCAGGCGTGGGAGGGGAATCGAGGCCACGATCGGACGCTCCCCGGAGAGGATGCGCGGCGCCGCCCGAACCGCGACGTCGGCGCCGACGTTCTGGCGCTCTCGGTGGACCGCGCCGAGATGGATCTCCGTAGGGTTCAACAGGAGCCACAAGCTGTCGGTGATCCGGATCGGCTGCTGCAGGTCGACCCAGATCTTTTCCAGGGGCGTGCGGACATCGATCCGCGACAGTTGCCGGCTCAGCGCCGGAAGCACCGAGCGCAAGGCGTCCTCGGCGGCTTCCAACACCCGGCCGGTGACATTGATCTTGAGAAATGTCACCTCGCACTGATCCCGCTCGGTCTGGCTCATCGGGATCACCTTCACCCTGCGGGCGGTGACCTTGAGTTGCCAGTCGCGGGTGAGCCGGGGAGTGACCCGGATGGCGAGCCGGGCCCGGGGTGGCTTGTCGCTGGTGCCGCATTCCCCATTGATATCGGGCCCGATCGGCGGATCGTACCAGCCCCGCCCCCGGTAGTGAATGATCGCCGAGAGCATGACGGTGTCCCCGGAAAACTGCACGCCAAACGGCTCCCGCCGCACCTCGAAGGCGAACGACTTCCGGCCTTTTCCCCCGATCTTCTGGCGATCCTCGAGGGAGCCGAATCGTTTCGGCACCGTCTCCTCCAGGGCCGCGAGGGCACCTTTCAGATCGAGGGAAATCGGGGCGAAAATGGTGCCCGGGACGATCGGGGGGAGGGAATCACTGTCCAGCGCGAAGTTGCGAACCGGCTCCGGGGCGACCACACTGCGGCCGCCGTCCCCGCAGCCGAGCGCGGGGAGCAGCAGGAAGATCGGCATTGTCCGCCGCAGGTTCATGAGGTAACCTATCTCTCTCCTTCCATCACGGTAACTGCATGATCACACTTCGCTCCCCCTGCCATTACGCGTTCCTCGCGCTGGGTGCCTTCGGGACGGTGCCGCTCGGTGCGCAGGAACCCGCAGATATCGTCCTCCGGAACGCCAAGGTCTATACCGCCAACGACCAGCAACCCAAAGCCCAGGCCGTGGCCATGAAGGGCAGCCGAATCACCTTCGTCGGCTCTGATGGCGATGTCCGGAAGCACACCGGCCCCGCCACCAGGGTGGTGGATCTGAAGGGGGCTGCGGTCTACCCCGGATTCACCGATGCCCACATGCACCTCTCCGGCGTCGGCAATCGGGAAATGACACTCAATCTCGAGGGCACCAAGAACCTCGAAGAATTTCTGGCCCAAGCCAAGGCCCGGGTCGATCTCGCCCGGCCCGGCCAGTGGGTCACCGGCCGGGGCTGGATCGAGACCTTCTGGAAGCCGCCGGTCTTTCCAACCCGGCAGGATCTCGACCGGATTGCCCCCAACAACCCGATGCTACTGCAGCGGGCCGACGGCCATTCCTCGATTGCCAACAGCGCCGCGCTCAAGCTGGCAAACATAACCCGCACGACTCTGGTACCGTCCGGTGGGGCCATCAACAAGGATCCCGACGGTGAGCCGACCGGAATGCTCATCGACCGGGCCCAGGGGCTGGTGGGCCGCTTGGTGCCGCCGGCGACGGAGGCCGAACAGGATGAGGCGATCCTCAAGGGCGTGCAGCGGGAAATGGAGCTGGGCTGGACCCAGATCCAGGATGCCGACGGCAGCTGGTCCGGGGTGGACCGGATCCGGCGGCTCTACCGCGACGGCAAAATCAAGATCCGGATCTTCAAGGCGATCGGCGGACCCGGCGCCGACGCCACTCGCCTGATCGACCAGGGCCCGGTCCTCGGCGAATTTGACGGCATGCTGACCGTCCGCACCATCAAGCTGGTGGTGGACGGCGCCCTCGGCAGTCGCGGCGCGGCGCTGCTGGCGCCCTACAGCGACGATCCCTAGACCAGCGGCCTCATCACCACCGATACCGTGGCGGTCAAGCCGATGCTCGCCGCGGCCCACAAAAATGGCAACCAGATCGAGGCCCACGCCATTGGGGATCGGGGCAACCGGCTGATGCTCGATCTGTTCGAGCGGGCCTTCAACGAAGTCCCCGCCGAACAGCGCAAGGTCAAGGAGCC
>JANNSC010000289.1:0-2107 GCA_031402135.1 Gemmatimonadales bacterium
GGTCAATGCCATGAACGATCCCGGGTTAAAAGCTGTTCGCTGTGAGCTGCCCGCTGTGAGCTGCCAGCCGTCAATTGAAAACCAGTGCGATGATACCCAATCCGGCAAGAAGAGCGGCGGCCACTACCATAACTCGAACAAGCACAGCCTGCCGCCGCCCCCGCCGCCGCGCCTCGGCATAGGGAATTGTCGTGAATGAAATCATGGTATAGAGCGGCACCCAACACGTCGGAAACACCCGGTGCAGTAGCCCCTCCACCCGCTTCTCCAGCCGGAAGAGCGGCGACGCCACGCGATCCCGCATTTCGAAGAAATTCTGCAACGCCAGGTCGGCAATGGCGTCGGTGTTGGGCCGCCGGTCCTCCTCGTACGCCGCAAACGCCCTGGCCCGGTCTTTTGGCCGTTGCGCCAGCGCCGCATCGAGCGAAACGCAATCCTCAAATGCAGCATTTGCCCCCTGCCCGAAAAACGGCACAATGGCGTGGCAGGCATCACCCAAGAGCACCACCGTTCCGCCAGCATGCCAGGGCTGGCACCGTACCGTCACCAGCGTCCCGGTCGGATTGGCAGCAAAATCTTGTTGGAGTCCGGGAAGCAGCGGCACCGCGTCGGGAAAATTCGTCTCGAAGAATCGGCTCACCCGCTCCGGCGTGTCCAGTTCGGCAAAACTGTTGGGCCCCTCGTGGGCCAAGTAAAGCGTTACCGTAAACGATCCGTCAATATTGGCCATTGCCATCATCATGTAGCCACCGCGAGGCCAGATATGCAGCGCGTGGGGCTCCAGCGAGTGCGAACCCCCCGGCCCCGCTGGAAGGTGCAGCTCCTTGTACCCATGGGCCAGCGGCGTGTGAGCCACCGCGGTGAGCCCGAGTCGGAGCAATTGCCCCGCAACCACCGAGTACGCCCCGTCGGCGCCCACCACGGTGCCCGCATGCCGAGCCATCACACCGCCCGTCTCAGCGTCCACTGTCGTGGCCGAACCCGGCTCCATCTCGACCTCAGTGCAGCGTCGGCCGAACTGTATCGCCACATCCCCCGAGCGTTCGGCTGCGGTGATCAGCAGCTGGTTCAGGGTGTTGCGGGAGATTGAGTTGATCGCCTGTCCCTTCTGGCCGTACCGCTGAAACGCCAGAGGACCGGCCACCGGGTGAATCATCCGCCCTTGCAGCGGCGTGGCGGCTGCCAGCACCTGCTCCTGAAGTCCGACTTGCTCCAGCGCATGCAGTCCCCGCGCCGAGATCGCCAGATTGATCGAGCGGCCCGCCGCAAGCAAGCCGGCGCGCGGGTCAAGCCGCCGTTCCACCACCACCACTCGATGACCCGCCCGGCCCAGCAGTGCAGCCATCAGCGATCCGCTGAGACCCGCACCGACCACCACGAAGTCGCTCATTACGGCTGGACCAGATCCCGGAGCGCCTCGCCGAATCGCCAGACTTCGTGGAAGCTGTTGTACAGCGGTGTCGGCGCCACCCGGACTACATCCGGAGCGCGAAAGTCCACCACGAATCGGCGTGATCGAAGCGCCTGGAACAGCTCCAGCCCGCCGCTCGGAACTTGCAGAGAGAGCTGGCAGCCCCGCGCCGCCGGATCGCTCGGTGTGATGCAGGCGACCCGCCCGCCGGGAATCGACTGAATCAGACCCTCGAGAAAGCCGGTGAGCCGCTCGGATTTCTTCCGCAGCGCCGCCATTCCCGCCCGGTCGAACAGCGCCAGCGAAGCCCGGAGCGGCGCCATGGACAAAATCGGCGGGTTACTGATCTGCCACCCGTCGGCCCCGGTTACCGGAATGAAGTCGGACACCAGATGCATGCCGAATCGGGTGGACGGATCGTTGCCCCACCACCCGCCCAACCTCGGCAGCGACGCATCTCGACTGTGCCGTTCCTGCACGAAGCATCCCGCCACCGCCCCGGGACCGGCGTTCAGGTACTTGTAGGAGCACCACACCGCAAAATCCACCTGCCACTCATGCAGCCGGAGCTCCACGTTGCCCACCGCATGGGCCAAGTCGAGTCCGATCAGGCAGCCGGCCCGGTGGACGGCTTGGCTGATTCGGTCGCAATCGAAGCGTTGCCCGGTGAAATACTGGACTCCCGGGAAGAGCACC
>JANNSC010000290.1:0-2049 GCA_031402135.1 Gemmatimonadales bacterium
TTGGCCACGGCGTCAGGGAGAATGGCAATGCGGCGAAGCGCGGTGGGAACCATCCGGTCAATCTAACGTGGGGGTGAAGGCGAGGATGTCCCCCGGCACCCACCCTGCATTTCCCTCGGCGGTGCGCACCAGCCACCAGCCACCCAGCCGTCGCTGCAGCCGTACAATGCTGAATCCGGGCACCGAGCCACGCTCCGGACTCAAGCCGTGCGGCGAAAGCCGGAGACTGGCACCACCGACCAGCACCGCGCGCGGCAGCTGCCGAGCATTG
The DNA here is from genome assembly GCA_031402135.1 of Gemmatimonadales bacterium. Taxonomy (GTDB): domain Bacteria; phylum Gemmatimonadota; class Gemmatimonadetes; order Gemmatimonadales; family GWC2-71-9; genus JABFSM01. The sequence goes on from JANNSC010000290.1 coordinate 272, forward strand.
CGAAGGAAGAGACCGGATCCCCCGGCAACCAGCGCCACCGCCAGCGGAAGCAGCCAGGCCACCCGCGACCGTTGCTGGACCGCAAACAGCAAGGCACCGAGCCACGTCAGAACCAGGGCGAGCGAAAAACATTCCTCCGCGGTGACCGGCCAGCGAGTGCCGGTCCGGCGCAGCTGTTCGTGCTCCCGGGCCAGGGCGGTCCAGAGCGTCTGCACTTGCCGATCCCGTGGCGACCTGCCCTGTACGGCCAGCAGCGCGGCCACGGCATGGGCGTCTCGCCGCGCCATGTACTCCGCTGCCGCCACATTGTACCAGGTCGCGGTCGGGTGTCGGCGTGCGCCGACGGGAGCGCCCCGTGCGGCCATCCCGCGGAACGCCCGGGCCGCAGCGGCGTACTCGGTGCGGAGGTACAGGTTGTTGGCCGACTGGGCTCCAGCGGTACCGGCGAAAACCGGGAGCAACAGCAGCCCGGCAATCAGCGCGGAGCGCCGGCCGACCCTCCGCAGCACCCCGGCGGGGAGCCGGGCCAGCGCTCCCGCAATGGTGACGGCCAGTTCGGGCGAAGGCCGTTCGGCGCCAGCCGGGCCGAAGCGTTCGGCTTCCAGTGCAACTTGCAAAGCCACTAACTGATCGGCGCTCTCCCGCGAAATGCCGGCGTCGCGCAGCGCACCACTGAGGGCCTGGGGAGACAGCGTCCCGCCCGAGGGCAGGACGGCGTTGATCAGGGCATTGAGCCGCTGCATCGGTTCGGCGGCCGGCACGACGGCCCGCTGCCGCGCCGGGCGCGCCCGCCACCGGGTGGTGATCGCAATGGCCAACAACGGCAGGAGCGTCAGGAGCAGGAGGATGGGGACAGGCAGTTCCATAACCCGTTCCGCCACCGTGACGGCGCCCGGCTGGAGCAGCGCCGGCGGCATCCGCTTTCCCGCGGCGGGCATTGCATCGAGCACCGGCAGCAGGATTCCAGGTGCCCGGGCGGTCTTGTACGTGGCATCGCCCGGGTCGAAGTAGGCATACTCCAGCGGCGGGAGCGCCAGCGATCCGGCCGAGTCCGGGACCACCGCATAGCGAAAGATCTTGCTGCCGCCCAGCCGTAACCCGCTCATCCGGGCGGCACTCTCGGTTCCCTCTTCATAGACCCGGGCGGCGCCGGGCCATGGCACCGTGGGCGAGGGCCACAGTGGGAGATTTCCGGCACCGCTGACCACCAACTCGACTGCCAGCACCGCACCAGAGCGGGCCGAGCCGGCGTCGAGTCGGTAGGCAATCCGGAGATCCCGCGCCACCGGACCATCAAACCCGGCCGGCCGCCGATCGGCCGGCACCGGGCGAATGACCACCGTGGTGGGCCGACTCTCTGCGCTCAGCCTTCGCTCTTCGCTGAAGTACTGGCGCCCGCTGGGCTGCAGCCAGGTGAGCCGGGCCGGTGGGACCGGCACGGCCCCGGGATTGAGCGGGTACACCGTCTGGAAGGCGACGTACAAATCGTAGCTCTCTCCCTCCACGATTCGACTGGCCACTGCCCCGGGCACCGAGGCCCGCGGTGTGGACCAGACCCCGGGCAGCACCGGGGGGCTCAGCGTCGGCGATTGCCGGAGGCGGAGACGTAACCCGCGCGGCAGCCACGCGGCGGTGAGCACGTTGACCTGGTCGCCGGCAAAGGCCACCTCTCAGGAGGTGATTACGAACACCGACGGCATACCGGCCCGGGGCGGCGGCACCCGGGGAATCAGTGCCAGCATGTCGGGATCGAGCCCGGGAGCGCTCCCGCCGGTGAC
>JANNSC010000291.1:0-3659 GCA_031402135.1 Gemmatimonadales bacterium
CCGGGATGTTCCTCGATCGCGCCTCGAGCTTCAATTCGAGAGGCTGCCAGTCGGCTCCGGGTGCCCGTTGCGGACCTTGCCGCCGCCGCGGTCCGGGATTTTGTAACGGTACCGTCCGAGGAATTCGAGCAAGCCGCCAAGCGGGTGCTCGACACCAATCGCGAGCTCTATCGACGTCTCGCCTAGGTGCGGCACCTCAGCTTGGGCGAGGTGTTGATGCTCCCCGACCGTCTGCTGAGCCAGAGTGGCGGCAGCCAGGGCTTCCGCGACCTTGGCCTACTGGAAACTGACCTCGCCCAACCCCGCATGACCATGGCCGGACAGGACCTGTACCCAGACCTTCCAGCCAAGGCCGCGGCCCTCGGCTGTTCCCTCATCAAGAACCATCCTTTCGTCGACGGAAACAAACGGATCGGGCACGCCGCGATGGCCACATTCCTGCTCTTGAACGAGCTGGCACTGTCGAGCCCGATCGACGAGGCGGAAGCCATTGTCCTCGGGGTGGCGTCGAGCACGCTCCAACGCGAGGACCTGGTGGCTTGGGTGGCAGGCTCCGTGCGCCCGACATCGTTGTAGCGGGCAGCCTAACCCGCGCTTGCTGCTGACCAGGCCCTGCCCGCTTCGGCCGCCGCAGGGCTTCGCTGCTGGAGCGCAAGTCGGCATGCTGCCCCAATATCCGTCCTTTTGCCCATCCGTGATCTGGTAGCTACATTGTAAGCACCTATCAGGAGTCCTCATGAAAGCCCGCATTGTCCGAATTGGCAATTCCCGCGGTGTCCGCCTTCCCAAACCTCTCCTTGAGCAGGCCGGGCTGGGGGAAGAGGTAGAACTGCTCGTCCAGGAGGGCGCCATTCTGATTCAGTCGGCGGCCACACCGCGGGCAGGGTGGGCCGATGCGGCACGGCAACTCGCGGAAGCCGAGGGCGTGGGACTGCTCGATGAGCTCACCGTGACGAAGTTCGACTCCACGGAGTGGCACTGGTGAGCCCGACGGGCGCCATCAGGCGGGGGGAGGTCTACCTGGTCGAGTTGAACCCGACGCGGGGGAGCGAGATTCGAAAGACCCGCCCCTGCGTGGTTGTCTCCCCCGAGGAACTCAACGTCCACCTCGGCACGTTCAGCGTGGCGCCGCTGGCCACGGGCGGTCACCCCTATCCCTTTCGACTTGCCTGCCGGTTCGCGGGCAAGAACGGGCACCTCATCCTCGACCAGGTTCGCACCGTGGACCGAGTCCGGTTGGTGCGCCGCCTTGGCAAGCTCTCTCCGGAAGCCCTTGCCGGCGCGCTCACGGTGCTACGCGAGATGTTTGCGGCCTAGGCCAGCATACCCGCGCTGGCAGCTGCCAGGGTTCTGAACGCTTCGACCGCCGCCGGATATGCTTGATGGGGTTGGCTGGCGGCGGCCTCCGCGGCCTCCGCAGGCCCCCGCCGCAGAAGCGCAGGGCGTCAGGCCGTGCGGACTGGGGCCCTGATTGCACGAAGCCGCTCCTGGTTGCAGATCACGCAACATGGGCCTCACATCACTACTTGCGCTCTGGTAGGCGGAAGGGAGTTTCCGATGACACGCGGCCATACACGAGGTATCGTGGCGCTATGTCTCATCGCTGTCGGGAGCTGCTCAGCAGCACCTACACCCCGCGACATCTTGGTTCGTGCTCATGACTATTCGTTCGAGGCCCCCGACAGCTTGCCGGCCGGCCTTTTCGCTTTCGGGCTTGAAAACGCTGGTCTCGTGGCCCATGAACTTATCGTCACAAGCCTCAAACCAGGCGTAACGCTCGCGGAAGTCCTTGGGCGGGACAGGGCCGACAGCACCTGGCGGCATCTCCGCTATCCAACCAACGGAATACTGACGGCGGATTCCGGCGTTACTACCCCAGGCCGGCTGCTTATTACGCTGGAGGCGGGGCGCACGTACCTACTGGGGTGCGGTTTCCAGGACACTGATACATCGGCCGTCCACTTGCATATGGGAATGGCCAAGGTCCTCCGGGTCTACTGATGTGGATCCGCATTGCCTAACCCGTGCTTGCAGCTGTCGACTGTGCGCCCGCTTCGCAGGCGCGCCCACCATTCCTTTTGGGAGAGCGGAGGCGGGGTTCCTGGGTTGCGCCGCCGCAGCTGAACCACCAGCCGTGAGGTGGAGTGTAGTTGGACGCTGAGGTGTGAGGAGGAGTTTCTGTGGAACGATTCCAAGGCCGTGCCACCACGTTCCTGATGGCAATTGCAGCTCTGCTGGGCGGAGGGACGCTCGCGCGCCCGTCCGGTCTGCTGGCGCAGGAGCGCGTCTCCTTTCCGACCCAGGACGGCGGGCTCGTCTACGCCGACCTGTACGGCAATGGCGATCACGGCGTCGTGCTGGCGCATGGTGGCCGTTTCACCAAGGCGAGTTGGGAAATCCAGGCATGGGCGCTGGCGGCGGCCGGATTTCGAGTCCTGGCTATTGACTTCCGTGGATACGGCCAGTCCCGAGGCCCCGGCCAGACCGACCCGCTGAGTGCTCCGCTCCAGCTCGACGTGCTGGCCGCAGTCCGCCACCTTCGACAGATGGGCATGAAGTCCATATCGGTGGTTGGTGGGAGCATGGGAGGCGCTGCGGCTGCCGCAGCCGTGGTTGAGGCCAACCGAGGCGAGATCGATCGCCTGGTGTTGCTAGGGAGCGAGGCCGGCAGCTCACCGGAGAAGCTCACCGGGCGCAAGCTTTTCATCACAGCGCGCGACGACACGACCGCCAGCGGGATGCCGCGGCTCACCCGGATTCGCCAGCAATACGAGCGGGCTTCGGACCCGAAGGAGTTGGTGATCCTGGAGGGTTCGGCTCACGCCCAGTTCATTTTTCAGACGGACCAGGGTGCACGGCTCATGCGCGAGATCCTGCGATTCCTTTCGGCACCCTAGGCTGCCCCGTGGACTTCTGGCCCGCCCTTGGAGCACCGGGGCCTGACCGCCTCACCCGCAGCGCAGTCCGTCAGGCGGCAGAAAAGACACTTTTCCTCACCACCACCCGACCTCGGAGGAACTATGCATCGAGTCACTGGCATTGGCGGCATTTTCTTCAAAGCCAACGACGCTCCAGCACTACAGGCCTGGTACAAGCGGCACCTCGGAATCGATGTTCAAGAGTGGGGTGGCACCGCTTTCACCTGGACCGACGGTGAAGGAAAGCCGACTGCTGGAACAACCATCTGGTCCATTGGTTCGGCGCAAAGTGACCAGTTTGCGCCCAGCACCGCGACTTTCATGGTCAACTACCGGGTGGAGGATCTCCACGCCCTGGTCAAAGTCCTACGCGAAGAAGGCTGCAACGTTCTCGAGAAGCTCGACGATTCCGAGTACGGCAAGTTTGCCTGGGTCATCGATCCGGAAGGAAACAAGGTAGAACTCTGGCAACCGCCTGCCGGCCAATGACCAGGGCAATCGGCATCACCACGACTCTGCGACCGAACCCGTTGGTGCAGTCGACCAATGTCAGAGCCATTCTCCTGACTCCTGTTGGCCTGCCCACTGTCAGCCGGGGGCCTGAACGCCTCTGCCGCCTTCGCGGGATGCTGGAGGAAGAGCCGGTGCCAAGTGGAGGGCTCACCTTGGTGCGCGAGAGTCGATCCGGAATGTGCTCCTTCGTCGTAGCTAATCTCCAACCATCGGCGCGAGTTGGCGGCC
>JANNSC010000292.1:0-7963 GCA_031402135.1 Gemmatimonadales bacterium
CGGCAATTCGTCACGCCGGCGGTCCGGCGGTCACCAAATCCATCGACCGGCTCGATTTTCACCCTCCGATTCCGGTTGGCGCCCTGGTCACCTGCTACTCCGCCGTGGATTTTGTCGGCAACAGCTCGATGAACATCACGGTAAACGTCTATTCGGAAAAGGTCAGCACCGGGGAACGACAACACACCCACACCGCCCACGTTGTGTTTGTTGCCATCGACAAGGAACGAAAGCCCTGCCGGGTACCTCGGCTGATCGCGGAAACCAACGAAGAACAGCAGCGCTACGATGCCGCCAGCGTGCGTTACGAGGCGCGCAGGAAAGGGTGACCGATCGCCTGGTTGCCGTTCTTTCTGGAGGTGGGGTAAAGACCGCGGCCCACCTCGGTGCCATGCGGGTGCTTTTTTCCCGTGGCATGGTGCCAACCCGCTACGTGGCAACCTCGATGGGTGCGGTGATTGCCAGCGGACTCGCCGCCGGGCTGTCGCCGGCGGAGGCAATTGATCGGCTCCTGGCGGTTCGTCGGCGCGACATTTTTTCGGTGGACCGCACTGCCCTCATCAAAGGCGTCTGGGCCCGATCATTGCTCAAGCCGGAATACCTCCGCCGTACCCTGGAGCGATTGGTACCGGTTACCCGCTTTTCCGATTTGGATGTACCTCTCAGCGTCACCGCCACCGACCTCGACAGTGGGGAACAGCTGGTCTTCGGCGCCGGCGGCGAAGACATCCCGTTGCTCGACGCGCTCTGCGCCAGCTGTGCCCTCCCGCTCTTCTTTCCGCCCTACGTCATCAACGGCCGCCGCTGCGCCGACGGCGGTCTCCGCGAGGTCGTCCCCCTGTCGGTCGCATCGCGTTTTCCCTCGGAAATGGTCGTGGCGGTGGACGTCGGTTCCGGCTTTGATATGGAGCCGAGTCCAACCGCCAAGGAGCCGCCGGCGCTGCTGCGGCTCCAGAACGACGCCCAGCGAATTCTCTTCGCCAGCAACACCGCGTTCACTCGAGCGCTGTGGAATGCCACTCCCGGCCACCCGCCCTTATTGTGGATCAGACCGAGGGTCCGGCTGGGGGAAACCTTTGCCACCGACCAGCTCCACTACTACATCGACGAGGGAGACCGGGCCGCCGTCGCGGCGCTCGGCGCCTGAAACCCTTGACCAAACGCATCAAACAACGAATGTTTGAGTCACCCTTCAACGATGGCGGAGGATGAGGTGGCCGAAGCGCGCATCTTCACCCTCGATGAGGCGGAGCGAACTCTGCCGCTTCTCCGGCGCATCCTCACCGATCTTCGCACCGAATACCGAGTGTGGCAGGACGCCAACGGGGACTATGAACTCCAGACCAGCGGGACCCGCGCCGAGGAGGGGGAAGTTGAGGAAATTGCCGCCGCGCGTCGAGCCCTGACCGAATCAGCCGACCGAATCAGTGCCTACCTCGATGAGATTGCGTCGATCGGCTGCCTGTTCAAGGGGTTTGATGCCGGCCTCGTTGATTTCTACACCCTGCGGGACGACCGCCTCGTGCTGCTCTGCTGGCGGGTCGATGAAGACCACATCACCCATTGGCACGAAGTCGACGCAGGATACGCCAACCGGCAACCGGTCGACGCCACCTTTTTGACTACCATCCTTCGATGAGAAGCTACTGGCTGGTTGCTCACCTGCTCGGCGTCATCGCCTGGATGGGGGGGGCCTTCTCGATGATGGCCCTCAGCATGGCAGCGGCGGGCGAGGCCCGCAGTCACCTGGCGCTGGTGGCCCGTTTGCAAGGGGCCCTGGTGCGCGGGCTGGTCCTGCCAGGCGCGGTAACGGCGGTGGCCAGCGGGATCATGCTGACGCTTTCGATGTACGGGCAGGCCGCCGGCATGGGTGTTCCCCGTCGGCTGATGGTGATGCAAGGCGCTGGAATCCTCGCCGCCATCATCGTGCTCGTGGTGACAGTGCCCACTGCGGCCCGGATCCAGCGACTCGATCCAATCGGTGAGTACGCAGCACTCTTCGACGCTTTGCGCCGCCGGCTCAGGCTTGCCGGGATGGTTTCGGGAGTGCTCGGATTGATTGCGCTGGTGGCGTGGGAGATGCGCTAGCGTACCGAGTCCGGCCTCCTGTTTTACACGCGCCCACCACCGGGCACTCTCCGCATTTGGCCACCCGCGCCGTGCACAGCACCGCTCCCAGTTCCATGATCGCCTGATTGAACGCCCACGCCCTCGGGCCGCTCCGGGGCACCAGGGCAGCGGCGGTGTTCCACAGCTGGCGTTCTCCCTTGGCTCCCGTGGGCAATCGGGGATGAAAGGCCCGCCGTAACACCCGGGCCACGTTGGTATCTACCGCCGGCTCCGACTTTTCGAAGGCAAAACTTGCGACCGCGCCGGCGGTGTAACGCCCGATGCCGGGAAGCATCCGGAGCGCCTCGACCTGGTCGGGAATCCTGCCACCATGCTCCATCACCACCTGCCGCGCCAGTCGGTGCAGGTTGCTGGCCCGCCGGTAGTAGCCGAGGCCGTCCCACGCCTCCCTGACTCGGGCCGGGCGGGCCCGGGCCAGATGCTCAAGCGTCGGAAACTTGCCCAGGAACCGGGCGTAGTACTCCTCCACCCGCACCACCTGGGTTTGCTGCAGCATCACCTCGGAAACCAGCACCTGGTAGGGATCCCGGGTACGGCGCCAGGGAAGGTCTCGGCCGCAACGCCGGAACCACGCCAGCAGACGGCGCCGGAATTTCGCGGCCGCCTCTGGCCCGTTCGGGGTGGACTTCGGGGCCATGGGAGCCCAAGATAAGGCAGTCACATGGCCTCGCTGACCCTGGAACTCCCTCGTTTGATCGGCCGGCTGGTGCTCGGCGCGCTGGCGCACCTGGGCCGCTTCAGCCTGATGGTGGCGGAGCTCTTCCGGGAACTCGGCAATTGGCGGATCTGGTTGCCCCGAACTATCACCGAAGCGTATTCGGTCGGCGGCTCGCTGCTGCTGGTGCTCCTGATCGGCGGATTCGCCGGTGGGGTCACCGCCATCCAGGCCGGCTACCAGTGGCAGACCAACCTCCCGATGTACGTGCTCGGCACGCTGATCGTCTCCAACATCGTGCTGGAGCTCGGCCCGGTGCTGATCGGTCTGGTGCTGGCGGGCCGGATCGGCGCACGCTACGCCGCCGAGCTTGGGACCATGCGGGTTACCGAACAGATCGATGCGCTGGAATCCCTGGGTCGGTCGCCAGCGTCCCACCTGATTATTCCCCGGGTGATTGCTGCCACCGTCATGGTGCCGGTCATGGTTGTCATCGGGGACGTCGTCGCCGTTGCCACCGGCTGGATCGGGGTCAAGGCGGTCCTCCCGATTACCGATGAGGACTTCATCTACGGTGCCCAGTACTATTGGCGCTCCTTCGACGGCTGGTTCTCGCTGATCAAGGCGGTGTGCTTTGGCTGCGCTATTGGTTTGGTGTCGTGCTACGTGGGGTTCAATACCAAGCAGGGGGCCGAGGGGGTCGGCAAGTCCGCCACCGCCGCTGTCGTCGCCAGCTCGGTGGTGATCCTGCTGCTCAATGTGCTCCTTGCCAAGCTCCTGCTGAGCTGATGATCGAGCTCCGGGGTGTCAAGAAACGGTTCGGCGAGCAGGTGGTGCTCGATGGCGTGGATTTCGAGGTTCGGGAGGGAGAAACTCTCGCGTTGCTGGGGCCATCCGGCAGCGGCAAGAGCGTCTTGCTCAAACACATCAACGGGCTGATTCACCCCGATGCCGGCCGGGTTGTCGTGGATGGGTTGGAGGTGCCGCTGCTCCCGCGCCGAGCGCTGACCGAACTTCGCACCCGGATTGGCTACGTCTTCCAGAACGGCGCCCTCTTCGATTCCTTTACGGTCATGGAGAACGTTCGCCTTGGCCTCTCGGACGAGACCAAGTTCAACGACCGCGAGTACGCCGAGACGCGGGTAATCGAGTGTCTCAAACTGGTAAATCTTGCCCCCGAGGTAGCAGCAAAGTTTCCGGCCCAGCTGTCCGGGGGAATGCGCAAGCGGGTCGGGATCGCTCGGGCCATTGCCGGCGCGCCAAAGTACATTTTGTACGATGAGCCGACCTCGGGCCTCGACCCGGTCAACGCCGACATCGTGGACGACCTGGTCAAGCGGCTCGACGAAGAGTTGGGAGTCACCAGCATCATGGTGACCCATGACGTTCGGGGCGCGTTCAACGTTGCCGACCGGCTGGCGCTGCTGTCGGACGGCAAGATCGTTTTGCAGGGAACGCCCGAGGAATTCCGGGACTCGGTCAATCCCAAGGTGAAGGCCTTCCTGGAGCGCGATTTCGAAAACCCCTCTTTTGCGGCCTGAGCAAAATCATGGATCTCCATTACAAACAGGAAGTCACTGTTGGCGGACTGGTGTTGCTGGGGGCGGCGCTTTTTCCTTGGCGGCACCCTGTGGTTGAGTGGCCGCCGCCTCCCCGGCGCGGCTGCGGTGGTGGTGTCCTTCGAGGACGCAGGAACCCTGAAGCGCGGCTCGCCGGTCAAGGTGTCGGGGGTGAGCCTGGGCACAGTGGAGAAGATTGACTTCCAGGACTTCGGGAAGGTGCTGGTGCACCTGAGCCTCGACCGGCGGGTGGCCCCGAAGCGGGATGCTTCCGCAGTGCTGGCGACGGTCGGGCTGGTGGCGGATGCGGTGATCAAGTTCAATCCCGGCAGTGCCTCGGAACCGCTGGCGCCGGAAACAATAGTGACCGGGACGGTGGAGCGGGGCTTCATGGACATGGGCGCCGAGCTGGGGGATCAGGCCAAGACATTGATGGGTGGGATCAATCAGGTCCAGTTCAAGGAGCTCTCCGAGGATTTATCCCGGACCCTCACGGCGTTTCAACGGATGGCCACCGTGTACAGCGATACCAAGGGCGGCCCGGTCGGCGAGCTCACCACGACCATGCAGGGGCTGCAGAGGGTCAGTGCCCGAATCGACTCGGTTCTGGCGGCGGCGCAACTCGATCGCACCCTGCGAACCGCCGATTCGATGATGGCCAATCTGTCGAAGCTTTCGGCCGATGCCCAGACCACCGCCAAGCAGCTCGATCAGATTCTGGCCAAGGTGAATCGGGGCGAGGGGACCATCGGCAAATTTGCCAGCGACACCGCGTTCTATGACAATGCCCAGAAGTTGATGAAGTCGCTGCAGGAATTCGTGGATGACCTCAAGAAGCACCCCGGAAAGATCGGCATCACGGTCAAGGTTTTCTGAGTCTGATGCTCTCCCTCACTTTCCTCGGCACCGGCGCCGCCTGCCCCACGGTCGATCGGAACGTCTCCTCCATTGCGGTCCACCGCGAGGGCGAGATGCTGCTGTTCGATTGCGGCGAGGGAACCCAGCGCCAGATGATGCGCTACGCCACTGGTTTTTCCTTCAAGGATATTTTCTTTACCCACTACCATGCCGACCACATGCTTGGGGTCGTCGGGTTGATACGGACCATGGGGCTGCTCGATCGGACCGAGGGGGTAACCCTCTACGGCCCCCGGGGTGCCCAGAAAATATTGGGCGGCGCCCTCGCGGTGGGGATCGAGCGCAACAAGTTTCCGGTGGAAATCATCGAGGTGAAGCCGGGCGATCGGCTGGGCCGCGGGGAGTACGAGCTCGCCGTCTTCGAAACCCAGCATCGCGCCGACACCGTCGGGTACGCCCTGGTGGAACACCAGCGGCTGGGACGCTTTGATCCCGACCGCGCTCGCGAGCTGGGGGTACCGGAGGGACCGCTCTGGGGCCAGATCCACAAGGGAAAGACCATCACCCTCCCAACCGGGGAAACAATTGCGCCGGAGCAGTTGGTCGGTCCCACCCGCTCCGGTCGCACCATCGTGTTCTCCGGCGATACCCGGCCCCATCCCGCGGTCATTGCTGCCGCGCGCGGAGCCGATCTCCTGGTGCATGAGGCGACATTTGGCCAGGAGGAACAGGCCCGCGCCATGGAGACCGGACACTCGACCGCGCGGGAGGCCGCGCTGGTTGCCCAGGAGGCTGGAGTCAAGCGACTGGTCCTGACCCACATCAGCGCCCGCTACAGCCGGGATGCCCCCGAGCTTCTGGCCGAAGCCCAGGAGGTGTTTCAGGAGGTTCAGGTCGCCCGGGATGGCCTGACTATCGAGGTCCCGTTCATCTAGCGCCGGTCACTTGACAGAGTACCGGCCTGCCGCCTATTTGCCCCACCCCCAACGGGACAACCGATGCGTCTTTCCCCGCTGCTGTTCGCTGCGGTGTTCGCTGCTTCTGGCGCCGCTGCCCAAGCCCCGATCCATCCGCTCGATGGGCTCTCCGCGCGGGAGCACTGGGCCATCTATGACGCGCTGATTGCCTCGGGAAAGACCGACACCACCACACGCTACCTCTACGTGGCGCTGCGCGAGCCGCCCAAGGCCGAAGTCCTGGCGTGGCGATCGGGCCAGCCGTTCCGGCGCGAGGGCTTGGTGCACCTGACCCAGAACAAGCGCGGCTTCGAGGCGGTGGTGGACATTTCCGGGAAGAAGATGATTTCCTGGAAGGAAATACCCGCCCGCCAGTACATGGCCAGCGCGGACGAGACCAATCAGGCGGACGCCCTCGCCATGAAGGATCCGCGGGTGCTGGCTGCCTTTGCCCGGCGCGGCATCACCGACCTCACCAACGTCGGCTGCAGCCCCGCCAATCATGGCTATTTCGACTTGCCCGAGGAACGCAATCGTCGCACCGTCCACCTGACCTGCGGAGACGACCACAACCGCTTTTCCGGGTATGGCGAGTCGTTCGAAGGGCTGGTCATCGTCGCCGACCTGACCGACGGCAAAATCCTTCGGGTCATCGACACCGGCGCCCAGCCGTCCACCGGCCCGGTCGGCGATCATGACGCCGAGGCCGTCGGCCCCACCAGGGATAGCCGCAATCCGGTCTCGATGGTGCAGCCGTTGGGGCCGTCGTTCACCCTCACTGGGAACCAGGTCAGCTGGCAGAACTGGAAATTCCACTTCCGGGTGGACCCGCGCCGGGGCATCGTGCTCTCGATGGTCAGGTATGCCGATGGCGGCAAAGATCGTTCGATCATGTACCAGGGCTCGCTCTCCGAGTTGTTCGTGCCCTATATGGACCCCAACGAACCGTGGAATTACCAAGGCTACTACGACTTGGGCACCTACCCGTCGTTGTTTGGCGGGATTGCCAGTACCCTCGAGCCCGGCATCGAGTGCCCAGCCAACGGCACTTACTTCAACGCGGTGGTGGTGAGCGACAAGGGGCGTCCTCGGGAACGGGCCCGCGCCGCCTGTCTCTTCGAGCGGTCCGCCGGCGATGTGGCATGGCGGCACGGCCGGGACGGCGGGGCGATCATCGAGACGCGCGCGAAGCGGGATCTGGTCCTGCGAATGTTCATGACCGCCGGTAACTACGATTATCTCTTCGACTGGGTTTTTCAGCAGGATGGGACGCTCAAGATGAACCTGGGCGCCACCGGAATGGACCAGACCAAGGGCATCAGCGGAAAAGGGAATGACGAACTTTACGGCCGGCTGATTGCGCCGAATCTGATCGGCGTCAACCACAGCCACTTCTTTTCATTCCGGCTCGATATGGATGTGGACGGCACCGCCAACTCGCTGATGGTGGACCGGCTCCAGACCGAGCGGCTACCGGCAGCCAACCCCCGTCGCAGCCTCTGGAAGGTGCTGTCGAATACCGCACGCACCGAGTCGGAGGCGCAGCGGCACTCCACCATGAGCGAACCGGAAATCTGGCGCATTGTGAACCCCGGGGTGGCGGGGGCGTACGGGTCACCGGTGGGGTATCAGATCGATGGGCACGGCGCACTGACGCTGTTGAGCCCGGATGATTACATGCAGCGGCGGGCGGGGTTCACCAACCACACGCTGTGGATTACGCCCTACGAGGCAAGCGAACTCTTTGCCGCGGGGGACTATCCCACCGTCAGCACCGCGGGAGACGGTCTTCCCAAGTGGACCGC
>JANNSC010000293.1:0-6795 GCA_031402135.1 Gemmatimonadales bacterium
TGCACCTCCTCGTGGCGCACCAGCCGGTGGTTCCAGTGGTCGGGATGTGGGAGATGGTCGGTCCGCCCGACAAGCTGAACGACGAGCAACGGAGTCGGGAAACCACCTACCTGCTGGAATCGGCGGCAGAGCTTGGCCAGGTCGGCGATGGTCCGGTTCGCACCCATCACGCTGATGGGAGGGCGGGCGAGGCGATTTGCGACGAGGCCGGCACCGTCGGGGCCGACCTGATCGTGATGGCGACACACGGCAGGGGCGCCTTGGGGCGGATGTGGCTGGGGAGCGTTGCCGACTTCGTGGTGCGACACAGCACGATTCCGGTTCTGCTGGTACATCCGGACCGGGAAGGGACACCGCCCACCAGCCTCGTGATGCGGGGGATTCTGGTTCCGATCGACCTCTCGGAGGAATCGGAGGCGATTCTGGAAACGGTGCTTGCCATCACGAAGTTGACCCAGGCCCACGTCACGCTGCTGCACGTAGTCCAGCCGTTCTTCGGGGTCTCCGAGCCGACCCTGCCGTACCCGATGCCCGTCGATCCCGCAATCATCGACCAGCTGCGGACCGATGCCGAGTCTCGGCTGGAGCGCGTGGCAGAGCGGCTTCGGCACCGGGGGATGGGGGTTTCAACCAGGGTGGTCGTGGGGGCCAGTGCCGCCGGTGGGGTCTTGGACGCGCTGGAGGAAGCGAGATTCGACATGGTGGCAATGACGACCCACGGCGCGCGGGGAATTCGGCGGTTACTTCTCGGTGGCGTTACCGACAAGGTGATTCGGACGGCACGTAAACCGGTGCTGGTTCTGCGGCCACCCGGCATGGATCGTTAGTGGAAAAGACCGGGCCGGCAACACACCGGTCCGGTGCTTCCAAGCCGGTTGACTGTTCCCCCTCAGGTCAGCCCGTTGGCGAGCGCCCGATTGACGTCGCTGCGGGAAACCACCCCTACCAACTCGCCCCCTCGTTCCACGAAGAGCCGGTGGACATCCCCGTACTCCATCGCAAGCGCCGCCTCCCGGAGCTCGGTGCCGGGGCTCACCGTGAGGGCTCGGCGGGTCATCACATCTGCCACCGTCGTTGCATCGAGGTCGGCGCCTTCCGAATCGGCCTGGAGCACGTCCGATGAGGAAATGGTGCCGACCACCTTGCGCTTGGCATCCAGTACTGGAGCACCCGACACATGCTGGGTCGCGAGGAAGGCAATGGCATCGCGCAGGGTTGCCTCACTGTGCAGCGAAAGGACATCTCGAGTCATGACGTCGGCGACGGTGGTCATAGCGCGCTCCCCGGAGTGACTTGTCGAAGGTACCGGTCGGACCATGAAGCCGAGCTGAAGCGGGCTAGAAGAAGAAGAACTTCTCAGTGCTGCTTCACGGTTGATTCACCCATCGGCACCTATCTTGGCAGGCGCTGGGAAGAAGAGTGCTCCACCACCGCCTCCACCGGAGGCAAGGAGGGACCAATGAAGGTGATCAAGGCAAGCCCCATTCTCGCAAACGTGAGGCAGGACCTCGACCGGGTCTTCGAGCGGTTCTTTGAACCGGCACAGTGGCCCAACGCCGCGCCGCGGGGGTTCGACAATATCATGTGGGAGCCGGTGATCGACCTGTCGGAGACGCCCAAGGAATACATCGTCAGGCTGGAGGCGCCCGGGATGGCCAGGGATGATTTCGACGTCGACCTCGACGCCAATCTCCTGACCCTTTCCGGCAAGCGTGAGCTGCGCAAGGAGGAGAAGGGTGAGGACTTCCTGTGGCAGGAGCGGCTGGAAGGCCGATTCCTCCGGACCATCCGGCTCCCCGTGGCCGTCGAAAAGGCCAAGATCGAGGCGACCTACACCGATGGGGTGCTGACCGTCCGGCTGCCAAAATCCGAGCTCGCGGCGCGGACCAAGGTGACGGTAAAATAGGACGAGTAAAGCCGGGGTCACGGGAGGAGTGCAGATTCCAAGCGGACATTCACTCCGGATGGCACCGTGAAGTCGCTGTGGATCGGGATACTGCTTCTTACCGTGACCTCTCCAGCGCCGGGCGCTGCTCAGCAGCGCCCGGCGGACGCCGGGGCGGCTGCAGCGCTGCTTCGCCCCGGGAGCGTCATTCGAGTCATCCTTCCCGACGGCCAGAAGGTCATCGGCCGGTTGGGTTTCGCCGGTGACGGGCGACTGGGCATCCGACGCGCCGACAACGGGGTTGACTCCCTCCGGCTCGACCGCGTGCGCGGGCTGTCGGTTCGGGGGCGCCAAACCAGGACCGGCGCGATCATCGGCGGCATCGCCGGGGCTGGCTTCGGGATCTTTGTCGGCTTGCTCTCCAACGCCCTTTGCGAAGGGGGCACCGATTGCCGGGGCGCGTCTCCCTACCTGATCGCCATTCCAGTCTTCGGGGGTGGCGGATCGCTTTTGGGTGCCGTGGTTGGATCGGCATTTCCCAAATGGAAGCGGGTATTTCCATGAGCACCCGCCTCTTGCCGCTGTTCGGGGCCTTGGCTTTGGCCGCACCGCTCTCCGCTCAGTTCCCCACCGGGGAAATCCGGATTCATGCTGTCGCTGCCTACGCGCCCCGGGTCTCCGATACGACCGGCTACGGCTACCTCTCCGGCCCCCCGGGCGGCGGTGCAGTTGCGGGGCTCGGTGGTGACCTCTCGTTCGTTGCCGGTCGGCTGCGCCTCGGACCGGAGGCGCAGGTACTTCGGGGACCAAGTCGGAGAGTCTGGTCGCTCGGCGGTGTCGCGCGTTACGAGTTTGGAGGGGGCGTGGTTCGGCCCCATGGTGTTTTCGGGGCGGGGGCGTACTTCTGGTCGCGGGAAATCATCATCGATCTCGCGCCAGAGTTCGGCGGCCCCTATCCCTCATGGCAGAGCGATGTGAACTACTTCTCGATGAGCTTGGGGGGCGGGGTCACGGCAGGCGCCTCGGGGGGACGAGTAGCCTTCATCACTGAATTCCGGGTGCACCGGAGCTTTCAGAGCGGTGGTGGAACCGGAATCCGGTCGTTGCTGAGCCTCGGTGTCGGTGGGCGAATCGCCTGGTAGCGCCGGCGCGTAACCGCGACTCCATTCCGCGGGCAAATGATGCCGAGGTCGGACGGCTGAGCCGGTACCGTGGCTGGGTGACTCCCGCCTCATTCCCGACCCTTCGCATCTTCCTCCCGGATGGCCCTCCCGGAAGCGTGGCCCGCTTGTGTGGCGGGCTGGCCGGGGCCGTCCGATCGCCGCTTGGTGTGGACATACCCCTGACCGATCAGGCACCCGAGGAGGTGCTGGCACTCTGTCTCCGTCTCGGGGTCACGGCACGCGCAACCACCATCGTGACGAGGCGGGCCCCCGGTTAACATTCAGGGGTGATTCTCGCCTGGTTCCAGCCCGCCATTGTCCGGGACGTCTTTGCCCGGATCGCCGAGCTATTCCAGATCAGCCGCACGCTGCTGATCACCAAGCTGGTTGCCGTGGTCGCCATTTGGGCGGTTGCCTGGCTGGCCTACTTCGTGGTCCAACGGATTGCCCGCCGGATCATTGCCGCGGTGGACGACGGGGATGCCTCGACCATGACCTCCGCCGAAAAGCGGGGGCACACCGTTGCCCAGCTGGTGCGGAGTGTCGCCCGGGTTCTCATCTCCGGGATTGCCGGACTGCTCACCGTGGCCCAGTTCTTCTCGATCGGTCCGCTCCTCGCCGCCGGCGGGATCCTGGGGCTCGCCGTCTCCTTTGGATCCCAGAGCCTGGTAAAGGACATCATCGCCGGCTTCTTCGTGCTGGTGGAGAATCAGTTTGCCGTAGGCGATGTGATCGAGGCCGGCGGGAAGAGCGGCACCGTCGAGCGAATGACGCTTCGGGTGGTGATGTTGCGGGACCTCCGAGGCGTGCTCCATGTGGTACCCAACGGCCAGATTACCACGGTGAGCAATCTGACGCGTACCTGGTCCCGGGCGGTGGTGGACGTCGGCGTCGGCTATGCCACCGATCTCGACCGGGCGCTCGGTGTGCTGCGGGATGAAGTCACCCGATTCCAGGCTGACCCGGTGTGGACGGCACGGTTCGAGGGCGAATCGATGGTCCTGGGCACCGAACAACTGGGTGAGCATGCGGTGGTTCTGCGGACCCTGCTGCGCACCGTGCCCGGCGCCCAATGGGAAGTGGCACGGGAGTTCCGCCGCCGCTTGAAAAACCGCCTCGATGCCGAAAACATCGAGATTCCCTACCCTCAACGCACGGTGCACGTGCGCCATTCCGGCGCTGGCCGGCTCTCCGCCGAGGACCTGTGACGCCGCGCCTCTATAACACGCTGACCCGCCGGATCGAACCACTGGCGCCGCTGGCGCCGCCCCGGGTGACCCTCTATTCCTGCGGCCCGACGGTGTGGAACTATGCCCACATCGGGAATTTCCGGACCTTCCTGTTCGTGGATTTGCTGCGTCGCTGGCTGTCGGCGCGCGGCTACGACGTCTACCACATCATGAACCTCACCGATGTGGATGACCGGATCATCAAGGAGGCGGGGAAGGGGGGCAGCACCATCAGCGCGCTGGTGGCTCCGTTCATCACCGCGTTTTACGCCGACCGGGACTATCTCCGCATCTTGCCGGCTCATGACTACCCCCGCGCCACCGAGTTCGTGCCGGCAATGGTGGGTCTGGTGCAGGGTCTGTTGGCCAACGGCACCGCCTACCAGGGCGACGATGGCTCGGTCTACTTTTCCATTGCGCGCTTCCCGGCCTACGGGCGGCTTTCTCAGCTGGACAAGCGGGAGCTCAAGAGCGGTGCCGGCGGCCGGGTTTCCACCGATGAGTACGACAAGGAGAATGCTCAGGACTTCGTGCTCTGGAAGGCGGCCAAGCCGGAAGACGAAACCGCCGGTGCCGCGTGGGATGCCCCCTTCGGGCGGGGACGGCCGGGCTGGCATTTGGAGTGCTCCGCCATGGCCCTGGAGTTGATCGGGCAGAAGGCGGGGGCCAAGGTGCTCGATATCCACACCGGTGGTGTCGATTTGATTTTCCCGCATCACGAGGACGAGATCGCCCAGAGTTGCGCCTTTACCGGTGAGGCCGAATTTGCCCGGCTCTGGATGCATGGGGCATTTCTCCGGGTGCGCGGCACCAAGATGTCGAAGCGCTTCGGGAACATCACGACCCCGCGCGATCTGCGGGAGGACGGCGTTGATGCCGGCGCCATCCGCCTCTTGGTCTATCAGGCCCACTACCGCCAGGAGCTCGATTTGACCGATGAGGCGCTGGCCGGTGCCCGGGAGGGCGCTCGTCGGCTGGGCGAGTTTGCCCGCCGCTTGGGAACCGCTGCCGGCTCAGTGGATGACGCCGCGTTTGCGGCCGCCGCAGAGCGGCTGCGCGAGGCGTTCACCACGGCGCTTGACGACGATCTCAACGGACCCCGCGCCTTGGCGGCGGTTTTCGATTTCGCGTCGGAGGGCAACCGGCTGCTCGATCAGCACTGCGCTCCCGGCCCGGTTGCGCTTGACGCCTGGCACATGACCGCCCGAGTACTCGACGTGACGACGGCGTCTCAGGTGCAAACAATTACGGCTACTGTCGCTGCCCCATCCACGGGCGGGGCCGCGAGGGCAGAAGCACTCTCCGAGGCGCCCCCGGCGGACCACTCTGAGCAAGCGGCATGGGCCGCTGGCTGGGCCCGGCGGCGGCTGGAAGCCAAGGGTCGCCGAGACTTTCCCGAGGCCGACCGAATTCGAGGGCTCCTGGCGGGATTGGGCTGGGAGGTTCGCGACAGAAAGGACGGCACCGTCGAGGTGGTGCGCAAATGAACCGATTGCCCCGGTTGGGCGTTTGGGAAGGGTATTTCCCTCTCGAGGCGAAGCATTTGCCCTGGTATTCCAGCCTGATCGGCTCGGTCTTCCTTGGCATCGCGCTATTCGTGCCGGAGGTGCGGACCAGCATCCTCCTCCAGTTGGGTTTGCTCCAAGCTTCACTGCTGCTGATCTGGCTGCTTCTGAAGCGGGGCCACCCAAAGTCGGCCTCGGTGGTTGGAATAGGGGCGGGGTGGTTGATTGTCGTGGGCGCCAGTCTGATTACCGGAGGCCTTACCGCCGCCAACTACGTAACCTTCGCGGTCCTGGTGGTTGCGTCCTGCCTCCTGCTGGGCACTGGTGGGGGGGTGGTCCTGGCAGTGCTGAGTCTCCTGGCCGGGCTGATCTCTCCCTACCTGACGGCAGGGCCCGCCGCCCTCCTGCCAACGCTCGCGCCCCAGGCCCCGTCGATGATTCGGGTCGCCTTTGCCTTCCTCTTCATCATCGTTTTCCTGGCGGTTGCCCAGCGGGAAATGCACTCCGTGGTCCTCCGGGGAGCGCGCTCGCTCTCCATACTCAAGGCCACCCTCGAGTCCACCGCCGACGGCATCTTGGTGGTGGACACCAGTGGCAAGGTGGTCGGGCACAACCAGAAATTCCTGGATCTTTGGCGAATTCCTCCCGACGTGGTCGCGGCCAAGGATGATGATCGGTTGATTGCCTACGTGCTGAACCAGCTTCGCGATCCGGGCACTTTCACGCGGCGAGTGAAGGATCTCTACGACCAACCTGAGACGGTCAGTTCGGATCTGCTGGAGTTTCGGGACGGGCGAGTCTTCGAGCGCTATTCACAGCCCCAGAAGCTGGATGGTGAATCGGTGGGGAGGGTGTGGAGTTTTCGGGATGTCACCGAGGCGAGCCGTTCGGAAAGTACTCGCCGCCGCCTCGAAGCGGAGCTTTTCCAGGCCCACAAGATGGAGGCGCTGGGTCGACTGGCCGGTGGCATTGCTCACGATTTCAACAACATTCTGACCGTCATTATGAGCAAT
>JANNSC010000294.1:0-5485 GCA_031402135.1 Gemmatimonadales bacterium
AACGGCACCACGCTGGAGATCGTGGTTCCTCGGCACTGATCGAGGAGAGCTCCACCAGCTCGCTGAGCGCGGGCCTCTCTGGGCTCGGCGATGGCGCGGGTCGAGCGGCCGGCCGGGCACCCCCGCAAGGCAGTCGGGTCAAGCGGCCGGCCCGGAGACCGCAGCTCAAACTACGGCCGCGGTCTCGGCAGCGCCGTCGGAGGAATGAGGTTGTTGAGACGCATGTAATTCGCAATCTGGCTGTAGTGATCCGCCAGATCGATCGCATGCCCCAGCAAATAGTTGTTCCGCGCCACCTGCCGGGTCTGGCCGTTCTGCCCCGTAACGGTGATCAGCTCCCCCGGTTTCGAATCGTCCATCCCTGCCATGACCTCGTCGCAGAAGGCATTTGCCGCCTTGAGCTTGGCCACCAGCGTTTCCTTGGGCCAAGTGGCCCGGACCGAGTCAGGGGTGCTGGTGTCCTCGGCGGGAACGGTCGCCTTCTTGTCGCTGAAATTGTTGCAGAAGAAATAGTTGTCGGCAGCCAGGTGCTGCGCCACATACCCGATGGTGAGCTGCGCCGGCGTCGGCTTGTACCCGAAAATGGCCGCCGGAATCGAATCGAACGCCTGCGCCAGGTTCCTCCGCATCGCCCCGGTCCGGTTCCGGAACGAGGTCATGATCGGGTTGGTGGGTGGCCCACTCGGCGGTTGCTGCGATTCGGCGACGGCAACCGGGAGAGTGAGCGCGATGAGCAGGACTGCGTGGGTGCGGCGCATAATCAGTTCCTCTGAGTGTGGCGGGAATCCCTACCCACTACGCTACCGCCGGGTGGGACGTTTCAGGAAGTCCTTCAAGGATTGACCTCCTCCCCGAGACCACCTTACCCGGGATGACGTGAGGGGGAATGGCTGGTACCGCCGCGATTTGGTGGCGCTCCTGGCCGAGCGTACCTTTATCATGTCTCCGATTCCCAGCCGCGGAGACCGGGCGTGCCCGTGACCACCAGACTGTTGCACCGATTGAATGAGGCGCTTGGCAATGACGCTGCCGACGACTTGCTGGCCTGTTTCCGGGAGGCGAGCGAAGTGAACCGCGCTGCTGTCCGTGAATTGGCGGAGCTCTATTTTGCCCGATCGGAAGCGCGGATCGACCAGCGGATGGCGGAGCTGCGGGGGGAGCTGCGCTCAGCGCTCGCGGAGCAGCGGGGAGAAATGCACTCCGGCCTGGCCAACCAGCGCGCCGAGTTGCTCAAATGGATGTTTCTCTTCTGGGCCGGCACCGTCGTTCCCCTTGCCGGTTTGATTCTGGCGCTCCAACGCAGATAGCAGCCCAGCAGCGCCCCGCGTTTCTTCGGTTACCACTTGCACTGAGGGCCGTCGCAGTTTGTCCGGATGGAGAGCCCCCGGGTCATTCACCAGCTTCCTTCACGACTTCCGCCCCAGCTCCCTGAGGTAGTGAGTACCATACTACTCAGTATTACATTCAAGAGGGCCGGCTGAGTTGGTCCGCTTGGAATTCATCTACACGCCCCTGTTCGAGGTCACCGCGAAAGGTCTCCTCGACGAGGAGGCCCTGCGACGGTTGGAGCTGGCGCTGCTCCACGAGCCCGGGCAGGGTGACGTCATCGGGGGCACCGGCGGCGTTCGGAAGGTCGGGGTGGCGCTCCCTGGGCGGGTCTATCTGCTCCTTGCCTATGCCAAGAACCGCAACGTTGATGTAACGCCGGCCGAAAAGCGCGCGCTCTACACCATGTCTCGAGAGTTGGAACGGGAGGCCGAGCATGCTCGCCAAACCAAAAACCAGGCTTGGGGCTCAACTGGTCGAGAGCATGGGGCAGGCCGTCGCTATCAAGGCCGGCCAGTTGCGCCCGGCCCGCCGCCATCGGCTGACCCTTCGAGAAGCCCGCGTGGCGGCCCCTCCCCGGTATGGCTCGTCCAGAATTCGACGGGTGCGCAAACATCTGGGATTGTCGCAACCTCTGTTCGCAAGAGTCCTCAACGTGAGCGTCGCCACCATTCGGGGATGGGAGCAGGGCGTTCGGATCCCGGACGGGCCGTGTCGGCGTTTGCTCGAGGTCGCGGAGCGCCACTCCGCGGCCATCCTTACCACCGTCTCCCGCATCGGTGAGAGGCTCACACTGACAGACTGAAGGGCTCCTCCGGCTCCCCGGGCTTCTCCGACCAGTGGTACGTGGTAGCGGTCATTTGCTGGGTACCCCATTTCGACGAGGCACCTTGGGAAGGGTAAATGAACTTCTCACGGGAGTATCGTGGGATGGAAACGCATCGGCGGCGGCTCGGACGGTCGGCGGATCTTGATGACCGCGTTCAAGCAGGAACAGGTGGGGCGGGTCGTGAGGTAGGAGGCGACAGTTGCGGAGCTGGCGCGCGAGCTCGCGATCTCCCCCTCGGGAGTGCGGCGCTGGCACCAGTTGAGTGCCCCCGGCAGTTCGGCGGCGCGGCATAAGCAGAATCCCCCGCGTTTTTCCGGTTGCTACATCGCCTGACAACGTGCACATCTTTGCCGGATGCCAGCGCCTCCGCCTTCGCGCGGCTTCCCATCGGAGCATGGGCAGCTCCCGGGATTGTCTAGCAAGCTATATCTTGCTATGCTACTTGGACCCCGGAACACCGCCTGATGGATTCCCGAACCATCCTTCGGCTGCTCCGGGCAGATGGCTGGTTCCTGGTACGCAACAAGGGATCGCACCGGCACTTCAAGCACGCCGATCGGCCGGGCCTGGTCACTGTCCCTCACCCGGCCAGGGACGTCCCGGTCGGCACGTTGCGGAGTATCGAGCGCCAATCCGGCACCCGCCTTCGTTCTGGGGGCCTGAATCCTGAGGAGTGAGCTGATGCAGTATCTCGCCCGCCTCATGCCTGAAAAGTCTCGCATCCTCGTGGATTTTCCCGATTGCCCGGGGTGTCAAACCTTTGGCCGGAATCGCGTGGAAGCCGTGAAGCGCGGGAGGGAGGCGCTGGAGGGCTGGCTCGAGGCGCACCTGATCACCGGTGACGCGCCACCGCGCCCGCGCCGGCGCAATCGGATTCAGGGAAAAACGGCCATGATCCCCGTCTCTCCGATTCTGGCGGTTCGACTGGAACTCCGGTGGGCTCGGCATGCGTCAGGACTGTCACAAGGCGGCCTCGCCAAACGGATCGGCGTCACTCGGCAACAGGTCTCGCTCCTCGAATCACCTGATTCGAACGTGACACTCAAGACGCTGGAAAAGGTTGCGCGGGCAATGGCCCTCGAGCTGGACATTCGGCTTGTTCAAGCCCACGAATCTGCCGCCTAGCGGTCCATCTCGACAGTCAGTAGCCGTCCGCGCAGAGACCCCTCACCCCGGAACCGGAAGTCCCTCCTCTCCCTGCCCCCTCTCGCCCTGAATGGTTCGGCGGAGCCGACTCCTCGGCACCGCCGATTGCGCGTTTCCGGTTAGGTGGAGCCTCGTGAACTGCGGCATACTGGCGGATGCCGAGTTGCGCCCTCCAACGCCGAGCCCCAAGATTATGGTCATGGCCCCGTCTCTCCCCCAATTTACCGTCGACGATCTCGAGTCATTCCCCGACGACGGGAATCGGTACGAGCTGCTCAACGGGCTTCTCCTCGTGACCCCGCTGGCAGGGCTGCCGCATCAGTCGGTTGCCTCGGTCCTGACCATGGCACTTGGCCGGTTCCTGGAAAATGTGCCAGGAATCAGGGTGTGGGCCCCGGGGGTCGTCCAGATCCAGCCCAACACCCACCTCGAGCCTGATATCCTCGTCGGGAGGATGCCGCAGGTCGCGGAATGGGAAGCAGTGCGTGAGCATTGGCTGGCGGTCGAGCTGTCCGGAGTTGCCTCCCGGATTTACGACCGCAGGTACAAGCGCGACGCCTACCTTCAAGTTGGCGTAAAGGAGGTTTGGCTGGTCGACCTCGAATCGCGGGGCATCCTGGTCTCGCGTCCAGAGGGTCCCACCGACGAGCCCCACGAGGACTCGGTAGTCTGGCACGCTCCCGACGGACGGGTGCTGACCATCGAGATCCCCACCTTATTCCGCGGATTGCCCGGATAAACCCCGTACCGGCGGTTGCGGAGCCGCCCGTCGGGGCGTTCCGTGCCGCTGAGCCCCGGCTTGGCTCGCCCCGACGCAGTCGAGCCGAAGCATCTGGTCCAGGCTGTGGCCCGAAACCGAGCCTGGTTCCCCGCCGATTTCATATTCCAACTGGATAGACAAAAGTGGGAGAATTTGAAGTCACAATTTGTGCCTTCAAGCTGGGGTGTGGCCTGGAAGCCGGCCCGCGTTTTTCTGGTTGCCAGCTCCCACGACTTCCTTCCCATCTTTGGTGCATGCCGCAACGCCGAGGCCGCTTGCGCCGCGGCCAGTCTCTCCGTAGGTTCCATTATGGTACCACAATGGAACCCATCATGCCGACGCTGACCATCAAGGGCCTCCCCGACCCCCTCTACCGTCGCCTCAAGCAACAGGCGGAGGCCCACCGCCGCAGCTTGAATGGGGAAATCATCGTCTGTCTGGAGCGCGCGCTGTCCGGTGGACCTGTCGATCCCGTCGCCTGGCTCACCGAGGTCCGTGCCTTCCGGGAGCGCCTCCGCCTGAAGCCGCTCTCACTTCGGCAGCTCCGCGCTGCCCGCCAAGCGGGACGCGCGTGATCGTCATCGACGTCAATCTGTTGGCCTACCTGCTGCTGGGCGGGCCGGAATCATCACTGGCTCAAAGAGTGCTCGAACGGGAGCCCGTGTGGGCCGCCCCGCTGCTGTGGCGGAGCGAATTTCGGAGCATTCTCGCCTCCTACCTGCGGCAGCGAGGCCTGCCTCTTGCCGAGGCCTGGCGCGCCCACGAACTTGCCGAGGCACTGCTTGGCGGGAACGAGTTCAGCGTGAGCGGTGAGCGGGTACTCCAGCTCGTCGCGGCCTCCCAGTGCTCGGCCTACGATTGTGAATACGTAGCCCTGGCCCAGGAGCTCCAGGCTCCACTGATCACCTCGGATCGGAAGGTGGTGCAGCAATTTCCCAAGGTGGCGGTGAGTCCCAGGAGCTTTCTGCAGGGAGGGAGCTGAGCGGGTCCTGGAGTCGCAACCTCCCGCTTCAGGTCATGGCACAGCTCGGCCGGCCGGCGCTTCGGCCCGGGCTGCCGCACCCGCTACTGCTTTGCGATCCTCGCCTCCTCGACGATCACAGGATAGGCATAGCCTGCACCGAAATCCTTGTTGGTTCGCACTATCCCCTTGATGACAATCGTTTCTCCCTTGGCCGCCCCATCCAGCGTGGTCACGGTGATGTCGCTGGTACCCTGCGCGGCGTCTCCGCTGCCGTCCTGCAGGTGGATCCAGTTCTTCCCCATGACGCCCACGTTGAATTTCACCACCACGCCGCGGATGGTGACGGTTTGACCCCCGAGCGGGCAAGGGCTCCTCTGGAGCAAGGGACTGCCGGGACCGGTGCCGCACTGACCGGTCAGGTGTTGGAGCACCTGAATGCGTCACCGTACGTCTACCTCCG
>JANNSC010000295.1:0-2049 GCA_031402135.1 Gemmatimonadales bacterium
TTCCAGCTCCCGTGGCTGCCCGAGACCGTGATCACAGGCGCGGGTGGTTGGTTGCTCCGACGAGGCCTCAAGTTTGCGGAAGGGAGCAAGGGGGCCATGAACGCGGCTCTTGTCGACGAGCTTGTAAGGGGTTTCAGGACAAACCGCGACGTCACGGGCCCTCTCAATTTCTATCGCGAGTTCCTGCAGAACCAGATCAGCAAGTCAGAGCGCACTCGGTTGATGACGGAGTTTGCGCGCCCCATTCCGGTTCCCTGCACGCTGATTTGGGGGCAGAAAGACCAATTCCTGAGCGAACATGTGGCCAAGAACAGTCACGAGCAAGCGCACTGTGACGTCGAGTGGCGGCCTCTGCCTGCGGTGGGGCACTTTGTGAGCATGGAGGCCCCGGACCGATTGGTGGCGGAGCTGCGCCGGGTGCTTGCCCGGTGAAATCCCTGAGAAGACGCCGGAGAACAACCGCATGCAGCTGGATGCGGAGCAGGGCATCCCGCACCGCCAGCTGGGCCCGCACATGCCGCTGCGCGGCGGAGGCCCGGTGGATCGCCCGGTAGGCGCCGAGCCGCGCGGCCTCCATCAGGGTCCGGGCATCGCGCCGATCGGTCTTGACCCCGCGGCTCCGGGTGGCGTACATCGGCGCGAAGTTGGGGTCCGCCACGATCACCGCGTGTCCGAGCGACTCCAGGTGCCGCGCCACCCACTCGCTCTCGGTCGAGGCCTCCAGCAGTATCCGCGCCGGCGGCCGGTGCCCCAGCACTGCGGTGAACCGCTCCCGGCTGGTGACGATCCGGCGTTCGATGATCTCCCCGTCCTCGGTGAGAATGCAGAGCTGGCTCTCGCGCTGGTGCAGATCAACCCCTATGATATCCATGGCGGCTGGCCCTCCCGGTGGCGCCCAAGAGCGCGGGTAAAGGTCGTGGGACGAAACTGTCACCACGTGCAGTGGAGGGCCAGTCGCTTCATCCTAACTATGCGCGGGCGTTAGGCGTCATTTGCGAGGTACATTTGCCTCCCAGCCGCAAGGGGACACGAGTCCCTTCCAAACCACGCCAACCCCAGCAACGTCGCCCGGGTCGGCAGTGCGGGCTATGCGGCAACACCGGCCCGCTGACTCAGACAGAGTGCTGCGGCGCCTGGGTCTGTGACGATGCGGACTCCTACGTCCTGTTCTCCTTCGCGAGGAACAGTTGTGCCCGGAATCATCAGCGGTTCACCCTGTGCGGCTACCACAGCGCCGAGGGGCACCCTGGCTCATGGCAGTCTTGTTCCAAGTGCCGGCAGGACTTTGAAACAGAGATGTACGTCTATTATGGAACCAACGAGTACAACTTCGAGGTCTTGGCCAATCCGCCCGCGTTCCGCCCAACCCTCTGCGATAAGTGCGGGGCCCGCATCTCGCTCGGCTATGACTCGTACTCCAGCCTCGGGGCACGCTATACCTGCGCCAAGTGCACCCCAGGCATGGGCTCGCCCTCACTGCGCTCGCGTTCAGGCCCCAAGCGCCGCAAATGACGCCTAACCAGCGCATGGACCAGTCGGGGCGCGGCCGGCGGTTGGCGTCGGGCTGGCACGACCAGTCGTTGGGCGGTACAGTTCCCTGACCGCGCCGCGGCCCCGCAGGTCATGCGCGGGCGTTAGACCGCACCCTACAGAACTGCGCCACACCTCCTTTGATTCCGGCCCCGCCTTGCGTTTCGCCAAGCCGAGCAATCTCAAGGAAAGGGCAGTATCTTTGGCCATGAGCCCAACCGTGTTGCGGTTGAAGGGGTACCGCTTCTACTTCTTTTCCCGCGAAGAGGCCCGGCCGCACGTGCACGTCCAGCACGCTACGGGGGAGGCCAAGTTCTGGCTCACCCCAACGGTTGAGGTCGCTCAGAATTGGGGATTAACCAAGCAGCGCCTCATGGCCGCGCTGCGCCTTGCCCGGGAGCACGCCGATGAAATCCGCCGCGCTTGGGAAACGCACTTTGGGAGCTGAAGTCACCAACATCTCGCCGCATGGCCTCTGGCTTCTGCTCGACGGTCGGGAAGTGTTTGCCTCCTTTCGTG
>JANNSC010000296.1:0-16286 GCA_031402135.1 Gemmatimonadales bacterium
CCAGCAACGCCTGTCCCCGCCGAAGGAAGATGTTGGCCGGCTTGACGTCCCGGTGCACGATGTGCTGCCCATGGGCGGTGCGGAGCGCCGCCAGAAGGTCTCGAGCAAGACCAACAGCTTCGGCGGGCGGCAGGGGTCCTCGCTCCAATCGCTGGGCCAGGGTCTCCCCCTCGATCAGCTCCATGACGTAGTACAGCAACCCGTCAGCTTCGCCGGCGTCGTAGATCGGGACGATGTTGGGATGGTGGAGACGGGCCAGCAGCCGGCCCTCAGCCTGAAATCGTTCGGCACCGATCGCAGTGGCAAACTCCGGACGGAGAATTTTGATTGCCACGATCCGGTCCAGGCTGAGCTGCCGTGCCTCGAACACCAGCCCCATCCCCCCGCCGGCAATTTCGCGGGCTATTTCATAATCGGGCGAGAGGGCGCGCCGAAGCCGTTCGATCAACATCAAGGGGGCGTCAAGGCGGGGGTGGAGGGGAACTGCGGCGATTGGGATCGGCGAGCAGCCGTTCGGTGAAATCGAGCCGCTCGGCCAACTCGCCGACCTCGTGGCGCAGTGATTCGATTTCGTCGAGCAACTCCGCCGGCACCCCGGAAGAAATACCGGCAGCGTCCGCCGGGTCCCAGAGGGCCACGCGGCGACCTTCGGCATCCCGAAATTCACCGCTTGCGATGGTGATCAGATCGTACAGATACCAGAGACCGAGGCCGCCCAGGGTGCAGAGCTGCAGGAGGCCGGTTCCAAACTTTCCTACATAGAAGCGGTGCGCCCCAAAGCAGCCCAGGGGAATGCACAATGCGAAGGCAACGGCCCTCGACTTGTCGGATGAAGGAGGTCTCATGCCATCAATACTACCGCCCGGCCGGGGCCGCGCCAGTTTCGCTCCCCGCACTGAGTTCCCGGCCGACCTCCAGCACCGCATCTACCAGGATGTCAAAGTCGTTTCGAACACTGCGATGGTTGCTGATTGCCACCCGGATGGCAAAGCGGCCGTTGAGCGATGTCGAGGACGGGACCGCAATCCCCCGCTCCTGAATGCGCATCAGGAGCTCGCGATTCAGCGCATCCAGCCCAATCGGGTCCGGGCTAGGCGCCGTCCCGAGATACCGCAGGCACACGATGTTCAACGGCACCGGCGCCATCAATTCGAGTTCCGGATGGCGATGGACCAGGCCCGCCAGGTACTTCGCCTGGGCCACGTTCTGTTCAATGAGTCTGGCGTATTTGTCCACGCCATGTTCCTTGAGCAGCATCCAGACCTTGAGCGCGCGGAATTCCCTCGATAGCTCCGGCCCCAGGGAGCTATAGTCATGGGGCCCCGCTGCAGCGCCCCTGGGCAGCGGGGCAAGATACGACGCGCGGGCGCCAAAGCTCCGTTGGTGGACCGCCCGGTCCCGCACCAGCACACATCCGATGTCGTATGGCATGTACAGCCATTTGTGCAGGTCAAAGGCAATCGAGTCGGCCCGCTCCATGCCCACCACCAGTGGCCGAAGCGTTTCTGAAATCGCCGCGAGTGCTCCAAACGCGCCGTCGACATGGAGCCAGAGATTTTCCCGCTCACCCAGATCGGCCAGCGCGGGCAGATCGTCGATCGCGCCGGTATTCACGGTGCCGGCATTGGCAATGATGCAGCACGGCTCCAGCCCCGCCTCGCGGTCGGCGGCAATCGCCTGGGTGAGAGCGGCAACATCCATCGTGAAATCGGGCAACACCGGGACCGAGCGCAGCCCGGCGCTCCCCACCCCGATCAGCCGGATGGTCTTGTCCACCGAATTATGGGTCTGGGCCGACGCATAGAAGACCAACTGGCGGGGGTGAGCAAAGAGACCACGCTCAGCCAGAGCGTCGTGCACCGAATCCCGCGCGGCCGTCAGTGCCACCAGGTTGGCCACTGAGCCTCCACTCACCAGCAGCCCGCTTGCATCCAGGGGGAAGCCCACCATCGTCTTGCACCAGTCGAGCACCTGGGCCTCGACCCACGCCGACGACTGGTGTCCGCCCCATGCGTTGACGTTGAACACTGCGGTAGCGAGTTCGGCCAGTGCTCCGCTGGGGCTGCCGGTGCCCACCACCCAGCCCCAGAACCGGGGGTGCACGTTTCCCCACGGATAGGGCAGGACGTGACGACGGAAATCGTCCCATGTTGACTCGAGTCCTTCGGCTGCCTCCGGAAGTGGCGTGGAGAATACCGCCCGGGTTTCCTCCGGTACCGCCTGCCACGCCGACCGCTCCCGGACAGTCCGGAGCCAGTCGATCAGCTCATCCAGCACCCGATGCCCGTGAGTGCGAAACTCATCCCATGATGCAGGATCGAGCGTTTCTTCCACCTGATCGGTCATTTCCAACTCTCCTCTTGCGGGGCGGCGGCCGGATGTGGAAGATACGCCGATTGTACAGCTCCCTTACTCGACACCAGGGCCCCAATGCTGACCTTGCTTGCACTGTTCCTGACCAGCATCCAATCGTCCACCACCCAGCAACCCGACACCTCCCTGCGCTCCCGCGTCGCTGCCTGGCGGGCCCCCCGGGAAACCGCCATCGTCGGCGAGTTGACCCAACTGCTCGCCATTCCCAACGTGGCGAGCGACTCGATCAACATTCGCCGCAACGCCGCCCTGATCGTGGCCATGCTGGAACGGCGCGGGGCCGCGGCTCGGATCCTGGAATCGCCCGGCTCCCCGCCGGCGGTATACGGCGAACTTCAAAGCCCCGGTGCGACCCGCACCGTGGTTTTCTACGCCCACTACGACGGTCAGCCGGTGGATCTGGCCCGTTGGAACACTCCTCCCTGGCAGGTGACCCTGCGCGAAGGCGCCCTCACCGCCGGAGCCCGGGAGATTCCCTTCCCTGCCGCCGGCGGCCGCTTCGACCCGGAATCGAGGATCTACGCTCGATCCGCCAGTGACGACAAGGCGCCGATCGTGGCCATGCTCACCGCACTCGACGCCCTCAAAGCGCTCGGGCAACAGCCTTCGGTGAATCTCAAATTTTTCTTTGAGGGGGAGGAGGAGGCCGGCTCGGGGCATCTCCGCGAGATGTTGACTCGCCATGCCGAGCTGCTCAAGGCCGACCTCTGGCTGTTCGGCGACGGACCGGTACACCAGAGCCGCCAACCCAAAGTGTCGTTCGGCGTCCGCGGAGTGATGGGAATCCAGCTCACGGTGTATGGGCCATCCCGCCCGCTCCACAGCGGCCACTACGGCAACTGGGCGCCCAACCCCAACGTGATGCTGGCCCACCTCATCGCCTCGATGCGCGATGAGGAGGGCCGGATTCTCATCGATCGGTTTTACGACGATGTACTGGAATTTTCGCCGGCCCAGCGCGCCGCTCTCTCCGCCATGCCGAAGTTCGATGCCCAACTGGCGGGAGACCTGCGGCTGGGGCGCACCGAAGGCAACGGAGCTCCCCTCGCGGAACTTGCCTCCCAGCCGGCGCTCAACGTCAGCGGCATTTCCGGCGGAAGAACCGGCTCGGCGGCGGCAAACGTCATTGTTCCGGAGGCCACTGCCTACATCGATTTTCGGCTGGTGGCCGACCAGCAGCCTTCACGGGTTCGGGCACTTCTGGAAGCCCATCTTGCCCGACGCGGGTACCACGTCGTCGCCGAGGATCCCGACTCGGCCACCCGCCGGGCCTTTCCCCGTATCGTGAAGGTGACTGGCGACGGCGGCTATCCCTCCACCAGCACCTCGCTCGAACTTCCGGTCTCCCGCGCTGTGGTGCGCGCCGCGGAAGCGGCCCTCGGACAATCGGTGGTGGTCGAGCCGCCGTTGGGCGGAAGCCTTCCCCTCTATCATTTCAAGGAGGTTCTTGGCGTCCCGCTCATCATGGTGCCGATCGTCAACCACGACAACAATCAGCATGCTGAAAACGAAAACCTGCGGATTCGAAATCTGTGGGATGGCATCGCACTCTATGCCGGGTTGCTGGTTCGCCTGGGGCCGGAGTGGCGGATGGCAGAACAGCCGATTCCGTAAATCAGGCGCTTCCGCTGGCAGGGTGGCCGGGCCAGGAAGCGCGGGCCACGCCATCCTCGACTCGGTAGAACCCCAGGTCGGTTCCGGAGCGAAGCTTGGCGATGTAGAGGATTTGACCGGTGTGCATCGAGAAGTGCTCGATCACGTGGTAGATCGCCGAGAAGACCGTGACATCCCGGCCCTGAATGGTGCGGGGTTCGGCGAGAGACGCGGCACCGATCCGACCGAGCACCGCATCGGCGGAGTGCACCGCCTTGGTGAAGTGGGCGAGGAGTTCGGTCCGGTTCATCGGATTCCGTTGGTCGAATTCCGCCGCACGATTCCGGTCACCCGGAACACCCCCCACCCCGCCCACGATCCACTGGGTGATGTTGCCGGTCAGATGCAGCAGCAAATTCCCCACACTGTTGGAGTTCTCGTTGGGGCGCCACCAGATGTCAGCGTCGGAAAGTTGCTCGACTGCCGCGAGAATCTTCGGCAGGTAGTGCCCGCTGAGG
Organism: Gemmatimonadales bacterium; assembly: GCA_031402135.1. Taxonomy (GTDB): domain Bacteria; phylum Gemmatimonadota; class Gemmatimonadetes; order Gemmatimonadales; family GWC2-71-9; genus JABFSM01. Next base: position 4,485 of record JANNSC010000296.1, read on the forward strand.
TATTCACGAGATTGGGCCAGGAATATTGCACCGGTATTCATCGGTCAACTCCCTCTGCAGATTGCGGGAACCAGCATTGCGATCACCGTGTCTTCCGCGGTGTTTGCCGAAATCTCGGCGGAGTCGGTGGTCCACGGTCGATGCACCGCCATCCATGCCAACGATTCAATGGTGAGGTGGGCAGCGGCCGAGCCGTCTCCGCGCGCCGGGATCACCTGTTCTCCCCGGCGCCGCACCAGGTAGTCCCCGACCCGGCGGACACCGCCCCGCCAGAAGCGTCGGTAGAAGATTTGGGCCACATCGGGCCACTCACCGGCACAGCGCTCCACCAGCTTGATCGCGTTTCGATAGCGCGAGAGCCAGTGGTACATCTCCCGAAGGATCCCCTCGACTTCGGCTGGAACATCGTCCGGGGGGGGAGACTCGGTCGCCAGCCAGAGTTGGGGAAAGTGCGAGGCGTTCTGGAGGCAGCGCCACAGCGCATCGGCAACCGCCCCCGGTGCCGGATTGGGATGGGGAAGGGTCATCGACCACACCGTTGGATCCTCCAGAGCCCGGCGGAGTGCAAGGTCGAAGAGAGCTTCTTTGCCCTCGGCATAGAGGTAAAGCGTGCCCGGCCCGACCCGGGCGCGCTCGGCGATTCGGGTGATTTTTGCGGCCGCGAACCCATCGCGGATGAATACCTCGGTCGCGGCATCGGCGATCTGGTCCAGGCGGTTCGCGGGGCGTTTTCTTGGCACATAACAATAATAACTGAATCAGTTATTCAATATCAAGGCGTTGTTCAGTATCGGGTTGAAGGAACACCTGGTCCCACGCGGAGCACAGCCTTGGCCGTGCAACCTTTTCTGGCGCCGAGCTGTCCCATAGCACAGAATAGGGTCGACCCCTTTCGAGTCCGGAGCCGGGTGCAACAGACAGATCTGGTCCCTCGAGTTCTTTCGGGCGACCCGGAGGCAGAGCGCGAACTCTACGACGCGCACGTCGATCGGGTGTACCGGCTCGTCTACCGCATGGTGGGCGACAGCGCGCTCGCATCCGATTACACCCAGGACACCTTCGTCCGGACGTTTGACCGATTGACCACGTTCCGGGGAGAATCGGCGCTTTCGACCTGGATCACCGCCATCGCAATTTCGGTGGTGTACAACGGGCAACGGAAGGTCAAGCGGCTCCGGAGCCGCGAAACCGACCTGGAGTTTGCCGAGCCGGTCATCGCGCCGGGAAGAACCGCTGACCCCGATTTGAAAATTCGGCTGGCGGCGGCGATTGACGGATTGCCCGATGGGTATCGCACCGTGTTCGTGATGCACGATGTCGAGGGCTACACTCACAGTGAAATCGGAACAGCGTTGGGTATCCAAGAAGGGACTTCGAAGGCCCAGTTGAGCCGGGCCCGCGCCAAACTGAGACATCAGCTGTCCGCCTTTGCAGGAGATTGGGCCTCATGATGGATGAACCGGAAGACCGCCAGAACGCGTGGCTCCGCGATGCGGCGCGCGACTACAACGCACCGCCGCCCACCCCCAAGGCGGAGCTGTGGCAGCGCATCGAGGCCGCTCGCCGATCCTCGACGGTAACGCCAATTCGGCGGGGGCCTCGGTGGCGATTTCCTCTCGCTATCGCGGCGCTGCTGACGATCGGAGTCGCAATCGGCCGTTTCACCTCACCCGGCGGCTGGTTCAGAACTCCAGACGCCACCTCGGCGGCCTCACCTCGAGCAACCACAGCGATGCCGGGGAACCAGCGCGGCAATGTCGCCGCTCGGATGCTTACCACCGATCACCTGAGCCAGGCCGAATCGTTCCTGACCGAATTCAACTCTCAGACGCCGGCGGAGGACTTCTCCGCCAAGGCACTGGAGCTGTTGACCACTACCCGCCTGCTGCTCGACTCGAAGCGTCTCCGGGACGCCGGAACTCGTCAGTTGCTGGAGGATCTGGAACTCGTCCTGGTCCAGATTGCCACGATCGACCCCAAAGACCGCCGGGAAGAGCTCGGATTCATTACCGACGGTCTGGCCCAGAATCACCTCCGTACCCGGTTGCGGAACGCCGTTCCGACCGGGCCGGCCACTCGCTTGTAAGGAGCAGGAAGATGACGAACGCACTTTCTACGCTGCTGGTGCTGGCCGTGCTGCCCACCGCACTCCCAGCGCAGACGGCCTCGACCCGGCAGCACCGGGAGCGGATGCCCTCGCTCGCGGCGCTCGCCCCCCAACTGGCCGCGATCGACCGAGAGACCCGAGCGATGCTGCCGGCACTCGCTCCGGCAATGGCGGAGGCGCGGGCCCAACTTGCCCAGGTACACGCAGCCCTGGCCGCTTCCGATTCGAGGCTCCAGGGATTCCGCGGTTTCAGTCGCCTCGGTCGTGTTGCGATTGCCGTGGGACGACCGGTGCTCCCCCCGGAGCCATGGGCCCAACAGGATCCCGCCAACACCGTCTACCGCGAAGCCCGAGCCGCACTCGATCGGCAGCGCTACACCGAGGCAGCCAGTCTCTTCGGGGAGGTCTACGCGAAATATTCGGCGTCCACCTATGCGGCCAACGCCTACTACTGGCAGGCCTACGCCCTGAGCCGCAGAGGCGGAACTGCGTCGCTCCAACGCGCGCTCGAAGTGCTGGCGCTGCAACGGGAGAAGGCCCCCACGGCGAGTACCCGCCGGGACGGAGACGCCCTCGACACCCGGATTCGGGGCCAGCTGGCCCGCGGCGGGGACGCCGAATCGGCCGAAGAAATCGCCGTGATTGCCGGCCGTGCCGCCACCCCGTCCCCACCAACTCCGGCCATTGCGCCCACGGCTCCAACGCCGCCCACCCCGCCGAATGTGGCAATCGCCCGAATGGACAGCCGTCGGGGATCCCGACGGGACCGCTGTGAGAGCGAAGACGATATCCAGTCGGCGGCGCTCAATGCCCTGCAGAATATGGACGACGCGCGAGCCCTGCCAATTCTCAAGCGCGTCCTGGCTCGACGTGATTCCGGCTCGGTGTGCATCCGCCGGAAGGCGGTGTTCATTCTGTCACAGCAGGAAGGACCGGAAACCGAGCGCATCCTGCTCGAGACGGCGCGCAACGATCCCGACACGGAAGTCCAGGAACAGGCGGTGTGGTGGCTCTCTCAGGTGGATTCACCCGGAGCGGTAGTGGCCCTCGATTCGATTCTCCGAACCTCCGGGAGCGCCGCGCTCCAGGACAAGGCCATCTTCGCTCTCTCGCAGCACGAGTCTTCGAGGGCCCGCACGGCCTTGCGAGACTTTGCCCTCCGTCCCGGCGTGTCCGAAGACCTGCGCTCCAAGGCGATCTTCTGGATCGGGCAGAGTGATGACCCGGAGAATTTGTCCTTCCTCAAAACGCTGTACGGTCAGCTCAAGGGCGCCGAATCCCGGGAGCGAATCCTCTTCTCCGTTTCCCAGATCGAAGGCCGGGAAAGCCAGCGCTGGCTGCTTCAGATAGCCGGGGATGTCAACGAAAGTGTCGAGCTCCGCAAGAAGGCGATCTTCTGGGTCGGGCAGAGCGACCTGCCTCTTTCCGAGTTGTTTTCACTCTATGAGCGGATGCCCAACAGGGAGATGAAAGAGCAGTTGATCTTCGTGTATTCTCAGCGAGACGAGAAAGCCGCGGTGGACAAGATGCTGCAGATTGCCCGGACCGAAACTGACCGGGAGCTCCGCAAGAAGGCGATTTTCTGGCTCAGCCAGTCGGACGACCCCCGGGTCGCAGAGTTCCTCGCGACCCTGCTCGAAAAGCCGAACTGAAGGAGGATCGGACGATGCGCCACGCACTTGGCGGCACCACGCTCCTCCTCCTCCTCGGTTGCGCCGGCACCGCGCGGGGCCAGGGAGTTGTCGATCGGATCATGGCGGTGCGCGACGGCACTGTGCGGCTGAGCTACAATGTCCGCACCGGTATCTGCGGTGATGGCGAGACCTTCATCCGCGACGGCACCCGGGGAGAGAACCACTTCTACACCTTCGACACTCGGCGGGACCGCAACTGGCGCGATCGCCGCTGTGAGCCCGGCCCCGCCCGGGTGGCAATCACCAAGATCGGTGGCGCGGTCACCCGGGTGAAGGTGTACGTGGGGGGCGAATGGCAGAACGGCGGCAACGCGGTCACCGATCTCGGAGATATTGCAGCGCCTTTGGCCGCCAAGGCGTTGATTGCCGTTGCCGGTCAAGGGCGCCGAGCCGACGACGCGATCCTCGGCGCCATGATAGCCGACAGCGCCGTGGTGTGGCCCGACCTGCTCGCACTGGCCAAGCAGGCCAGCACCCCGAAGGAGAGCCGGAAGAGCGCGGTGTTCTGGCTCAGTCAGATCGCTGGTGATGCCGCCACCGCCGGCCTGCAGGAGTTGGCTGATGACGAGGGCGAGGATCGTGAGATCCGGGATCAGGCGGTCTTTGCCCTCTCCCAGCTGCCCGACGATCAGGGCGTTCCGATATTGATCCGCCTGGCTCGTTCCAACAAGGATCCCCAAGTTCGCCGCAAGGCGCTCTTCTGGCTGGGCCAGTCCGAGGACCCGCGGGCGCTCCGCCTCATCGAGGAAATCCTCACCAAGGGGTGAGCCGTCAGCGCCCCAGGGTGACCTCCATCCGGGTATACACAAAGCGCCCGTTGAAGCCGAAGGGCGACGGCTGCGGGTAAAGGAAAATGCCGAAGCTGTTGTCGGTGTTCAGGCGATCGGGATATTTGTCGAACAGATTTCGGACCCCGATAGACAGGTTGAGATTGGCCGGAAGCTGGTAGCCGATTTCAGCATCGAAGATGCCGGCGGACCCGATGGTCTGCACGCAGTCCGGGCAGTTGGAACCGGAGAGCTGAGAGGTCTGGTACTTGCCGTACCACGAGGACCGCAGGAAGCCGTGGAGAACGCCGCGGCCATAGTCCAGTGTTGCGGTCGAGCGCCAATCGGGACGCTCTTTTTCAAGCGCGATGCTCCCCCCCGAGACATACGGATCGAACAATACCGCGCCGGTGCCCGCGAGCTCCGGTGGCTCGATCACTTTCCGGATCCGGTTCTGGGTCCAGTTGAATCCGCCGGAAAACTCCAGTCGGTGCCCCTCCGCCACGGGAATCCGCCAGGTGCCGGTGAAATCCACGCCGGTTGTCTTGGTGTCGAGGGCGTTGGTGAAGTACTGCGCCGTCTCGACGCTGTTGACCCCGTTGTTCTGCAGAATATCGACGACTCCAGCTCCCCCGAGCACGCCGGTGAGGATGATTCGCCCGTCGATCGTGACGTAAAAGGCGTCCGCGGTCACAGTGAACCGCTCGGTGGGGCTGATTGCCAGCCCGACGCTCAGATTCACCGAGGTCTCCGCCTTGAGCGGCTTGGCACCCAGCGCCCGGGCAGCTGGCGTCGACACCGGAAAGATCCCACCCTCGACCGGTTTGGGCAGTCCGGTTGGGATATCCAGCACGAAATTGGTGATCGTCGCGCCGTAGAAGCTCTGACTCGGTGACGGAGCGCGGAAGCCGGTGCTGAGCGCCCCGCGGATGGTCACCTGCCTGGAGGGCGCCAGCCGAAACGCCACCTTGCCGGTGACCTTGGAGCCGAAGTCGCTGTAATTCTCGAATCGACCCGCGACGTTCACCAAAAAAGCGCGCGAAAGATTGGTCTCGAGATCGAGATAGGCGCCGAGGTTCTGGCGGTGATCATCGACGGCGTTGGCCGGCTGGAAACCACCGAACACCTGGGAGCCTGGAGGGGCCGGATCGCCGCTCCGGTTGAGATGACCGCCCTGGATGTAGGAGGCCTCTTCCCCCGGAACGATCTGGTAGTTCTCCCGCCGAAATTGCACCCCGGTCGCCACGTTCAACTCCGCGGGGAGCCCGACACTCACCGCCTTCGCGATGTTGAGCGCGCCCACCAGCTCGTTGAGCTTGAGGGTGCCGGCGTCGATCTGCGTCTTGTTCGGGATACCCGGGTCATCGGAGTTCCCGAAGATTCCGTCGAGGCCCGGCGCGCACGGTGTGCCGAGGCACGGCCCCAGCGATACGTTCATCGTATTGCGGAGATCGTAGAGAAAACTGTTGTATCCAAACGATCCGCCGACATCGTACGCCCACCCACCGGTCGTGCCGCGGACGCCAGCAGCGCCGGAGACATCCTTGACCGTCGGATGGAATTCCGGCAGGTACCCCAATGGATAGATCTGGGTCCAGTTGCGGTCCGAAATGCCCTGGCGCCGGAAACCGTTGCCGGTGCCGACCCGATGGCTGTACCCGCCAAAGGCGTAGAACTCGCTGGAGCCGGAGGCGTTGAGCGGGAAACGGGCGTTGACGAATCCGAGGGCGTCCTTTGCCAGACCGTCACCCCAGTGGTGATTGGGCTGGGGCACCAGGTTGTTTTTCTGGGTGACCTTCCCGTTGGCGTCGATCTGGTCGGCATCGCCGGAGGCGATCTGGTCTTCGGGGTCGGCGCCGGCGCGATTGGTGGGATTGCGATGGCGAAACTCCCCGAAGAGGCTGATCGACCCGCGGCCAACCGGGATGCCCCAGCCGCCTCCCAGGTTGTAGGTGTTGCCATCGTCAGGGAATGGCCCGGTGAGATAGCGGCCGGCGTCGCCTCGGAGGAACGGGGTGAAGCCGCCTTCGCGAATCACCAGGTTGACCACGCCGGCAATGGCATCGGATCCGTACTGGGCGGCGGCGCCGTCACGAAGCACCTCGATCCGGTCAATCGCAATGGCGGGAAGTGCATTCATGTCCACGCCGCTGGAGCCGGCACCCATCCCGGCGGCAAAGTTGTGCACCAGCGCCGTGCGATGCCTCCGCCACCCGTTGACCAGCACCAGGGCATGGTCCGGTGAAAGCCCACGCAACGTAAAGGGCCTGACGATGTCGCTCGCATCGGCTACGCTCTGGCGGGGAAAGTTGACGGAGGGAGAGAGCCGGGCCAGTACCTCGCCGGTTTCGGTGGAGCCAACTTGCCGAATCTTCTCAGAGCCAAAGATGTCGACTGGCACTGCCAGTTCGTCCGCGGCGGAGTGGCGGGCCCGGGATCCGGTCACCACGCTGATCGGGTCAAGCTGTACCACGCTCCGGGCCAGCACGAAGTCGCGCTGGGCCTCGCCCCCGGGCGGAATGATGAGCTGGGCGCTACCGGGCACGTATCCAATCAGCCGGACCCGGACGGTGTGGGTGCCGGAAGGAACCCCCCGAAGCTCAAAGGAACCCTGAGCTCCCGTGGCAGTGCGGAGGAGGGTGCCCTCGACGGTCACAACGGCTCCAGGAAGCCCAGCGGCGGCGGCGTCGGTCACCTTGCCCCGGAGCCGCCCGCTCTGCCCGGCCAGCGGAACCACCGCGCCGATCAGCAACAGCACCGCGGCCGCCGTCACCACCCGAATGAGTCGCATCGTGTCCTCACCAATTGGTTGGGGGGATCATTCCGGACTGCCCAGAAACCGGTCGCCCTCAATACCGCAGGAGGAACGGCTGCTGTCAAGTCATCGGGGCGAGGAATTGGCGAATCCTTCGCACTCCGATTAACGTATTTGGGACATTGGGTGTCCAATATTCGAGCGCGACGGCGCCATCCCGGCGACCGTCGCGCCGTTGTCCTGGGGCAAGGGGGCGGTGCAGTATGCGGAAACGGCGGTTGGCCATTCTAGGTGGGCTCTTCCTGGCGGTTCCTCTGGTGGCGGGAGCCTTTTTTCGGCAAACGCCGCTGCCGGCCGACGGCCTCCGGCTCTTCTCCCAGGTGCTGCAGCGGATCCAGGACAACGCCGTCGATTCCGTGTCCAAGAGCGACCTCTACGAAAAAGCGGCGCGGGGGCTGATCAAGAACCTGAAAGACCCCTACGCCGACCTCTATTCGCCCGCCGAACTCGCCTCCTTCCAACGCAATACGCTGCGCAACAACTACGGTGGGCTCGGCATGCAGATCGAGCGCCAGGACGAGGAAATCGTGATCACCCGGGTGTTTCCCAACACCCCGGCCGCCACCGGTGGCGTGATCCCCGGCGACCACATCATCCGGGTGGACACAACGGTGGTCACCGGCTTGAAGATCGAAGAGGTCTCCAGCCGGCTCGTCGGACAGCCCGGCACCGCGGTCAACGTGGTGTTTCAGCGTCCCGGGGTCACCGAACAGGTCAAAGGTCGCTTTGTCCGCGCCGTCATCCGGGTTCCGGCGGTGGCCTATACCCTGATGCTCGACGAAAACGTCGGCTACATCCCGCTGCAAAGCTTCAATGAATCGGCGGCGGAGGATGTCGCGCGGGCCCTCATGGACCTCAAGCGTCGCGGGGCGCGGTCCTACGTGCTGGACCTCCGGCAAAATGGCGGTGGTTCACTCGACCAGGCGCTGGACATCAGTGATCTCTTCCTCAAACCCGGGCAGGAAATAGTCCAGGTACGCCATCGGGGGCGGACTCCGGATATTGCCAAAGCCACCCGGCCATCGATGATCGACTCGACACCCGTCGTGGTGCTGGTGGACGGCGCTACGGCCTCGGCGTCGGAAATCGTGGCGGGCGCGCTGCAGGACCATGATCGCGGGCTGGTGGTGGGAACCACCTCGTTCGGGAAGGGTTTGGTCCAGACCCTCTTCCCGATCGAGGGCGGGTGGGCGATCAAGCTCACCACCGGCAAGTGGTACACGCCGAGCGGTCGCTCAATTCAAGCGGAGCACGACCGCCTGGGCGACGATCGCTTCGTCGAGTACGCGGCCGGCACCGCGCCGGGCGACTCCCTGCGCAAACGCCCGGTGTTCAAATCCGACGCAGGCCGGTCCATTCTGGGTGGCGGGGGTATCACGCCGGACGTGGTGGTGATGCCTGACTCGGCGACGCCGGCGGAGCGGGAACTCAGCAAGGCTGTGGGCGCGGCGTTCAACGCCTGGTACGTCACCATGTACAGCTACGCGGTCGATATGAAATCGAAGCTGGCGCCGGACTTCAAGGTAACCCAAGCGCACCGGGATGAATTCTTCAACCGGCTCATGAAGGCCAAGGTCGGCATTACCCAAGTCCAATTCGATGCTGCCCAATCAGTGATCGATCGGAACCTGGAAACCTGGTTTGCTCGATTGGCGTTTGGCGATTCGACGGCGTTCCGCCGCAATTCCGCCGACGATCCGCAGATGAAGTCCGCCCTCGATCTGCTCCGCCGGGCCACCACCCAGCGGCAATTGCTCGCTGTCGCCAACTCGGCACCGGTGAAAAGGAATTAGTAGCCGGTCGTTCCCGAAAGAATGCCCCTCCGGATCCGGGCCGCCTTTACTCCTGCGGCCGGATCCCAGTCCAGCCGGGCCTCGATCACCAGCTCCTTCCGCACCACCAGCTGAAGGGTTCGTTCCACTCCCCCGCGCCGGATCACCACCGGTATCGTCGTGCCTTCCGCGTTGCCATAGCGGCCCCGAAAGGCAATTCCGAAGCTCGGATCCTTGACCTCAATGTCGCCGACCTTGAGCAGATCATCCCCGGCCTCGACACCGGCGCGGGAGGCGGCCCCCCCATCGACCACCGAGATCACCGTCACAGGCACGCTGTCTCCCAGCGTATTGACACCAAGCCGGACCACCCGCATGGAATCCACGGTGTACCGGATCCCGGCGAGTGGACCTATTGTGCTCCACGGGAACGGCTCGCGTCCGTCGATGAACCTCGTCGAAAAATCAGCAAAGGAGCGCCCACCCGCCGCTGCGCTCACCGCCGCCCACCACTGCACCGTCGTGAACCCCTTGCCGGCCTTGTAGGTACTGCGATAAAGACTTCGCATTACATCGTCGAGCGACATCCGATTATCACTGGCATCTCGAATCTGAATGTCGAGCAACAGGCCGGCCAGAGAGCCCTTGTCGTAGTAGATGTCGGCGGTTCCGTCGGTCGGCTGAATCCAGGTGGTAAGCGAGGCGTCCTCCAGCGCGACCGGCACCTTGTCGTCCACTTGTTGGCGTTTGCCGTCAGTGACGCTGAGGAAAACAGTGGAGTCGATGATCCCGCCGCGCACCAGGGCGAGGTCGGCGTAATAATCGGTGATGCCTTCGCTGACCCACAGCAACGTCGTCGGTTGGGGCACGTCGTAGCGATAGGGCACCATGTCGGACGGCCGTAGTCGCTTCACATTCCAGGCGTGAAAGATTTCATGCGCGGTGATCGAAGCCAGCAGCGGCGTCCCCATGAATCCGGGGTGATAGATGCCGATGTGGGAGTTCTGGTGCTCCAGCGCGCTGCCGCCGCCGAAGGACGGATCGAAGATCAGCATCGTGGAATAGTGTTTCCATGGCGTCTCCCCGAAAACCTTGGCTTGGGCCGGCAGTAACGCCTTGATTTGATCCCACAGCGTCCGTCGCGCCGAGCCGGACAACTGTCCGGCGGGGTAGGAGGCAAGACGGTGCCACCCGCCGTCCACCATCGCGCTGTCGACATCGAGCCGCCCGATGAAGAATGGCATGTCCACCAAGTCGTGATAATTGCCGGCGCGAAAGCGCCCTTCGCCGCCGTCGCCGTCCAGGCCGGTGATCACCCGCCAACCGGCAGCGGTCGTCACGGTCACCCGGGAGGGAAATTCCATTCCCATCCCTTCAGGATACGGAAAGACGTTGGTGCCGTTGAGCAGGAGGAAATCCGGTTTCGACCACGCCATGGCGTTGTCGAGGGTATCGGCAAGAAAGTCGAATCGTACCTCGACCGGCCCGGAGGTGGTGGGACGAATTCGCCAGGTGTCGTGATCAGTTTTGTCCCACACGATCGGGCGCCCTCGGCCAAGGGCGGTGAAGCCGGACACCTTCCGCGCATAGTTGCTGAGCTGGTACGCTCCCGGTGTCCACGCCGGAATCGAGAGCAGCACCGGGGCCGCCCCAACGACGTCGAAACGCATTGCCACTCCGACACTTCGCCGGCGCGCATTGCTGGAGTCGAAGGTCAACTCGTAGCGGATGTCTTTGACGGCGGGAGCGGGACGGCTTTGCGCCGCGAGTGGCGTCGCTGCGAGTATGGCGAAGAAAGTGGCGCGAAATGGCACAGTGCGTCCTTGTCCCGGGGATGGGGGGGAAATATCTCACTGTCCGGCGCCGAATGCGCCGAGGAAGACCTGCCGTGGGATCCTAGGGAAGTCGCAATTCAATGATGCGGGGTGGTTCAAGCCGGGCGCCGGCCTTGACCCGCCCGGTCTGGTCATACACCTCCCACTGGCTGTTGGCCACGTAATAAAACTTGCCAGCCCAGACGGTTCCGATAGTGGGCTCCGGGGCGAGGGCCGGTTGCCGGTCGAGAACCTGCACTTCGGTGATGCGGCTACCGCCGGAATCGAGCACGAGGCGCACCACCCGGGCCGGTGTCAGGCCGTTCTGGATCCCGATCAAGGACCCCTCATACCAGGCCAGCCCATCGATGCCGAGGCCGGTTGCTCCGGGCGGGACAGCCAGTGCATGTACTTGGCGGGTGTTGAGATCCACGGCCAACACGCCGTGGGAATAGTCTGCAACGTAGAGCGTCCGGCCGCTCGGATCGACCGCGGGACCTTGCAAGGAGCGAAACAGCGGGTGACGCAGGAATTCCTGAGCCTCGCTGCCCCCCTTCAGAATCCGCCAGATAGCGGGGTCCTGGCTGTCGGTGGCGTAGACATCCCCGTTGGGCGCCACGACAAGATCCCCCAGCAGGTGTCCAGCCGCAGAGGGGGGCAGGAGGTATCGCGACTTCAGCCGACCCGTTGCCAATTCGAAGGCATAGATCCCGGAGCGGCCACTATCGGCGGCAACGTAACCCGCCACCTGTGGCACTGCCGCGGTCGTCACCCAAAGAGTGCCGCTCCCGGGGTCGGCCCGAACCCCCAGTACCGCCCAGAGTCCGTCCTGG
>JANNSC010000297.1:0-12568 GCA_031402135.1 Gemmatimonadales bacterium
CATCCCGAGTTGGCACTCCCCAACAGCCCCACCCGCCGGGTCGGTGCCCCGCCGGCGACGACCCTTCCCAAACATCCCCATCGCCAGCCGATGCTCTCGCTCGCCAACGCCTTCGACAGCGCCGACCTCAGCGCGTGGGAAGATCGGAACGCCCGGCTCAACCCCGACGTTCGGAGTGCGGGATACACCACCGAAATCAAGATTGACGGAGCCGCCGTTAATCTGACCTATCAGAACGGCCGGCTTGCCGTCGCTGCCACCCGGGGGAATGGAACCATCGGTGAAGACATCACCGCCAATCTGAAGACGGTCATCGACGTCCCGCTCATGATAGAGGGCAGCAACCTCCCCGCCCTCATGGAAGTCCGCGGCGAGGTTTATCTCCCCTACCGGAACTTCGATCGCCTGAATCAGGACCGCGCCGAGGCCGGCGATCCAACGTTTGCCAATCCCAGAAACGCCGCCGCCGGAGGGCTCCGGCAACTCGATCCATCCGATACCCGCCGCCGCCGGCTTCGGATGTTCGCGTTCCATGTCGAGGTGATCGAAGGCCGCCTGAAGCTCCCCACCCAGCACGACGTCCTGGAACGCCTCTCCGCCTGGGGATTTCAGGTGGAGCCGCACCACCAGGTGCACACCGATCTGGCCGCGGTCCAGGCCCGAATGTCTCACCTCGAGGCGCTGCTCGATTCCCTTCCCTTCCAGGCCGACGGCGTGGTGGTCAAGGTCAACCGTCGGGATCTGCAGACCGACCTCGGCAGCATCGGCGGCCGGGAACCGCGCTGGGCCATCGCTCGTAAATTTGCGCCCGAAGTTGCCGTCACCCGCCTTCGAGACATCAAGGTCAATGTGGGAAGAACCGGGGCGCTCAACCCTTGGGCGGAGCTCGAACCGGTGGAACTCGGCGGAGTGACTGTGTCGAGCGCCACGCTGCACAACCACGAGCTCATTGCCCAGAAAGACCTCCGGATCGGCGATTGGGTGGAGGTGGTCCGGGCCGGCGAGGTGATCCCCCAGGTGATCGGACCGCTTCGGGAACGGCGGGACGGCAGCGAACAAGCATTCGAAATGCCGACGGAATGCCCGGCCTGCCACACCCCGGTCGTGCAGCCTGCCGATGAGGTCATGACCTATTGCCCCAACGCCGTCTGCCCGGGGCGCATTTTCGAGGGCATAGTGCACTTCGCCTCGCGGGACGCGATGGATATCCGCGGACTGGGGCCCGAACGGATCCGGGCCCTGCTGGACTCCAAGCTCATGACCGATGTCAGCGATCTCTACTCGCTCTCTGCCGATCAGCTCTCCCTTCTCGATCGCTTTGCCGACCAGTCGGCGAAGCAGCTGGTGCAGGCAATTGCAGCCTCCCGCCGGAAGCCGCTCTCCAACTTGTTGTTTGCCCTCGGGATACCCCATGTCGGAAAGAATGTTGCCGTGCTCCTGGCCCGCCGGTTCGGATCGATGGAGGCCCTCAAGTCCGCCTCCCGGGAAGAGATAAACGCCGTCCCCGGGGTCGGGCCGACCATCGCCGAGGCGGTGGCAAGCTTCTTCCATAATGAGTCCATTGGAAGGCTGCTCCAGCGCTTGGCCAAGTCGGGGCTGACCCTGACCGAGCCCACCGCCATTCAGGGCGACGGGCCTCTGCTCGGCCGGAGCTACGTGTTGACCGGTACCCTGCCGACCCTGTCGAGGCAGGAGGCAACCGCGCTGGTCGAAGCTGCCGGGGGACGGGTAACCGGGAGCATCAGCAAGAAGACCGATGCGGTGGTTGCCGGTGAGGAAGCCGGCTCCAAGCTGGACAAGGCGCGCACCTTGGAAATCGAGATCATTGACGAGGCTGAACTGCTCCGGCGGGTACGCCGGGAGCAGTAAGCAGCCGCGACGAGGAAGGGAATTCCTGATGCACACTGCCACCAACGGCGCCGCGGGCGTCATTGTCGGAAAGCGGGCCCTGCACCACCTGCGGGCGGTCCTGGAACGGGAAACCGGCCCCCAGGCGGCACTCCTGCTCCGCGAAATCGGTTTCGCCACCGGCGAAGCACTCTATGAGGCCTTCGAAGCGTGGGTCCGGGAGTACTACAACGTCGACAGCCCCTCGGCACTGGACAGTGCGTTTCTTCCCGAGGCCCTCTCCGGGTTCTTCGGCGAAGCTGGCTGGGGGTCGGTCGCCATGAGTCAGTTGACACCGTCGGTCATTGCGCTCGACATGCGGGACTGGGCCGAGGCGGATGCCCATGGCTCGGAATACCCCTCCTGCCACTTTTCGTCGGGGATGCTGGCCGATTTCTTCACTCGGCTGGGCGGATCTCAGGCGGCGGTGATGGAAGTCGACTGCGCCAGCCGCGGAGAGGCCCGCTGCCGGTTTCTGGTCGGCTCCCCCGACATGCTGACCTACGTGTACGAGCGGATGACGGCGGGCATGACCTACGCTCAGGCGTTGCAGTAGGCGGTCAACCGCAGCACCACCGAGGGAAGGCACTGGGCCGAGACCCAGATCGCGTCGTTGCCCACCACTACCTCCCCGCGGAGGGCTTCGAACACATTTCCTGAGAGCACCACCCCCTCCAGACGGCCCAGCACCACACCATCCTGGACCAGGTAGGCCCACGGCGCCTTGAGGGTGACAGCACCTGAAATCCCGTTGGGGCCGGTGCCCCATTCGAGGTCTGCCACCCAGAGCCCCCACCCCATCCCGGCCAGCAGCTCGCTTCGGCTCCCCGCCCCCGGCGCCATCCGGAGGTTGGTAAAGCCGACCCTGGGAGATGAACCAGGAAACCGCCAGGCATGGCCGGTGGAGGGAACCCCGGCCGAGGCGCCGACCTGGAGGTCGGCGAGCCGGGCGGTGACATAACCCGCTGTAATCAGCCCAAGCCGTCGAGACGGGACCCCGTCGTCATCGATCGGGCGGGATCCGGGCCGGCCCGAGGCCAGCGGATCGTCGATCAGGGTGATGGCGGCATTGAACACCTTCTGCTGCAACTGTCCTCGGAGCGGTGAGTCGCCCAGCAGTGCCGCACGCCCGGTGAGTGCCGCCTTGAGCGGGCCCAGAAAGGTGCCGAGGGCGCGGGGTGCCAGGCAGACCGGCACCTCTCGGGGAAACCCGCCGGGCAGCGCGACGATCGGCGGATCGAGCCGCTGGTCCACCTCGGCCACCAGCGCCTCCACCTCGAGCAGGGTTGGGAGGGCGGCGGCAGCGCAGTGGACCCGGAGGGGCGGGGCCCACCCCGCCCCGATCGATTCGACCACCGCCCCGACGCCGGCGAGGGTCACATCATAACCCGCCCACACCGCCCGGCTGTTGGCCACCTGGATTGCGCCCAGGGATCGCTCGGCCCAGACCTCGACCCGTCGATTGCTGCGCAGCAGGCGATCGCCTAACGCGCGCGCCAGGTACTCGAGGCTGCTGGTATCGGCGGCTGCCGCCTGGGGGGTCCGGGTGGATACCTCCGGCAGCGGGGCCGCCGCCGGGAACAACAGCGGAAGCGCTTCTCCGGAGGCCGCCGACATCATGGCGTGGCCGATCAGCTCGGCAACGTCGGCTCCGGTGCTGGAGGCAAAACCAATCCGCCCGTCCCGCAGCAGCCGAAGATGGCTGGTCCGGAATTGGCTGCTCATGACCCGGCTCTCGCCATCGGGCGAGATGGCCAGCGAGAGGGTATCGTCGGTCTTGACCACCACGTCGGCCCCGGTCACCCGACCGGCCAGGGAATCGAGAATGCTGCCGATCACGGCATCCCTTCGCCGATCCCCACATCGACTATCCGGAGATGGGGCGCACCATTGGTAACGGTCACCACGCCGGCACCGCCGTCCTCACACCGGCTGCTCGCGGTATCCCATTCGAAATCGGCGGCGACCGCGTCGACGCGCCCGAGCAGCGACAACAGACTGGCCCCGATCTGCACTCCTTTGACCGGCTCGGCGAGACGGCCGCTCCGGATCATCCGCGCGCTCCCGGCCCGGAGCGTCACCTGGTCGCCGGCCGCCTCGCAGGCCAGCAGATCGGAGATGTAGACTCCGGTTCCGGTTCCCTGCAGCAGGTCGTCAAGGCTGCCCTCCCCCTGGGCGAGGTAGCTGTTGCTGGCCCGGGGATGGGGCGCGCCGCGCAAGCTCCCGGCGCGGGCATGCCCAGTGGGCGCTTGCGCCGTGGCGGCGGCGGTTTCCCTCGACTGCAAGTGTCCCACCACCACCCCATTCTGGATGATGGTGGTGCGTCGGGCGACGGTGCCCTCAT
Source organism: Gemmatimonadales bacterium (assembly GCA_031402135.1). GTDB lineage: Bacteria > Gemmatimonadota > Gemmatimonadetes > Gemmatimonadales > GWC2-71-9 > JABFSM01. The sequence goes on from JANNSC010000297.1 coordinate 4,232, forward strand.
CATCGCAGACGGCGGAGGCCCGCAGCCCTTCGGCGGTTGGGTCGTCTCCCACCGTCAAGATTTCCGGTCCTACCCGGGTTCCCATCGGCAGCACGTCGGGGTCGACGCCGGGTAGTGCCGGGCGGGCCACGTGGGTCACCGCGCGGTGCACCAGCGTTCCCGCGGCAGCTGGGTCGAGCACCACGGTGTACCTCCCGGGACGGACTGGGGCAGCATGCAGCCGTTCGACCACCCGGGTCGAGATGCTGCCCACCAGCTGCTCCACCGCGCTGGCGCTGCGCCACCCGCCCCGGGCCGCAAAGGAGCCGAGCGCCCGTTCGACGTTTCCGTCCTCTTCGGCCACCGCAAGAATGGCAATACTCACCTCGGGCCGCAGCGCGTGGATCCAGCTCCCCTCCGAGGTGGCGAGCCACGTTTCTACGACCTCATCCCGCAACAGAATCCGGGCAGAACCGATGCGCCGGTCGGTGGCGAACAGCGCCTCAGCGAGAGACTCGGCGCGCTGCCGAGCCTCGGTGAGGGGGAAGTCGCGAGGATCGTCGGGGAGGGGCGAGGGGGCGTCGAACTGGCGAACCGCGATGGGGGCAAGCAATACCGGCACCCGCGACCGCGAGGCCAGTGATAACTCGTGGGCGCGCCGAGCTTCAGTATCGAGGCGCTCGGTGCCGGAAAAACTCGCCCCGCCCCAGCCGGTACCAGGCGAACAACAGCGCACCAGGCCGCCGATGTCGCTGCCCCGGGTAGCTGTTTCGATCCGGCGATCCCGGACCAAGACCGCGGTCGACCAGACCCTGCGGAGCCGAAGCTCGGTGTAGCCCGCCGGCGACCGCCGAACTGCCTCCTGGATCCGCTCCTTCACCGCGTGCTCTGGAGGTACTTGGCGTAATCGGGGCGGGTCACCAGCTGGCCATCCTCGACGATTTCCCTGTCCCAGGGGAGAATGATGAATTTGTCGGTCTCGAAGGAATGAAAATCGGGCTGGTACGCGCCGGTCTTGAACGAAACGGCGGTCCGAACCTCGGCCGGCTGAGCGGATTTCACCACATTGAGGGCCAGCCGGATGGTGTGGCCGGTATCGCAAGTCTCATCGACGATCAGCACTCGGCGTCCCTTGACGCGCGGGGGCGGGCCGGAAACCAGCACCGGCAGCGAGCCGGCGCTCTTACGGGTTACCACCATGGAGGCAAAATCCCGCTGCAGAATCGAGGCAATCACCACCCCCGGAATGACCCCGGCCTTGGCGATCCCGAGGATGATCTCAGGATCGTATTCCCGGGCCACCTTGAGGGTCAGGGCTCGGCAGAGTTCACCGAAAAGCGGCCAATCAATTTCCAGGACGCCCCGGGTGCTACTCGGGATCGATCGGCGCATAGTGGCCTCCGGCAGAAGCGTCCAAAGAGGGTACTTCCGGGCCGAACGTAAACACCGGAAGCTGGTATCGGCAAATGCGTTGCCTTGCCGGAGACAACGTTATAGTATAAGACAGCTCGCCGCAGCCGGGGATCACTTTCTGCTTGGAGATCCACCCCATACGATGAGTTTTTGGCGACGGCTTCTCAACGCCCTCTCGTCGTCCGAGACCTCCCGCCCGAAGCGCCTGGATTATCTCAACGAGGCGCTCGCGTTGGAGCGTCAGGGCGATTTTACCGCTGCCCTCACATCGTACCGGCTCGGGCTGCGCGACAATCCGCGGGACCCCCGCATTCTCCAGAACATGGCAATTGCCTTCACCAAGACCGGGCAGCCGGACGAGGCAATCCGACACTATCGTCGGGCCCTCGAACTGGATCCCACCCTGACTGGCGCGCACTACGGCATTGCCTTCCTCTTGATCAAACGGGGTGAGGCATCGGCTGCGGCCCAGCATCTTCGGGCCTTTCTCGGCCGCCCCCCCAAAGGCCACGATGCCGAGCGATGGATCCGGCACGCCGAAGCCACGCTCCACGAAATCGAAGCGGCGGAGCCGACCGAGGGAGCCGAGGCCACGGGCACCGCATGAGCCGGTTCCGCTGGATGATGGCAGCCACCCTGCTCACCGGGTGCGGCAACCTCCCCACCACTACCGAAGGCGTCGCGTTCCTCGAAGTGTATCCGCCGGCGGTCCTTACGCTTGTGGTTGGCGCTACCGCTCAATTCAGCGCTCGAGCACTGGACCGGTCCGGTGTGCCGGTGGAAGGCGTCGTGGTTCGATGGCGCACTCCCGACGCCTCGGTCACGGTCAACGAGACCAGCGGGTTGGTCACTGCCGTGTCCGCGGGAATCGGCCGGATCCAGGCGGTGGTCGGTGAGGACGAAATCGTCTCCGATTTTGTCAGCCTCACCGTGACAGTCCCGGCGGGGGCCGGAAGCACCCGATGAATTCCCTGGGTACCCTCAACGAGCTGTTCTTTTTCGCCAGCGACCGGTACCTGGGCCGTCCTGCAGCGCTCCGCTCCAAGCGGGACGGCAAGTGGGTGGCGATCAGCTACTCCGATGTCTTCGGCTGGGTCCATGATGCCAGCATCGGGCTGCTCGAGCTCGGCGTGGCGCCGGGAGACCGGGTCGCCATTCTCTCCGAGAATCGCCCCGAATGGGCCATCATCGACTTTGCCTGCCTGGCGGCTCGCTGCGCTGACGTTCCGGTCTATCCCACCCTCCCGGCCAAGCAGATCGAATACATCCTGCGCGACTCCGGCGCGGTGGCGGTCTGTGTGTCCAGCCGCGCCCAGCTCGAGAAGATCCGGGAAATCCGATCCTCGTTGCCGGCGCTTCGACACGTGGTGGTCTTCGATGAGGGCATCGAGGACAATGGGGCACTCCGCTGGACCGAGCTCCTCGCCAAGGGGCGTGCGGCGCACCAGAAGTACCCCAAGTGGCAGGCCGACGCCCTGTTGGTAGCACCCGAAGATCTCGCCACCATCATTTACACCTCGGGCACCACTGGCGAGCCGAAGGGCGTCATGCTGACGCACGGCAACATCGCGTCGAACGTGGCCACCTGCGCGCCCCTGCTCGATGTATCGGAGAGCGACGAATGCCTCTCCCTGCTCCCCCTGTCGCATATTTTCGAGCGGATGGCGGGCCACTATCAGATGTACAACTCCGGTGTGGTCATCAGCTACGCCGAAAGCATGGACGCCGTGGCCGGTAACCTGATCGAGGTGCGGCCAACCATTTGCTGCGCCGTGCCCCGGTTGTATGAGAAGATTTATTCCCGGGTCCTGGAGGCTGCATCGAGCGGACCGCTGCTTCAGAAGAGGATATTCTTCTGGGCCAAGCGGGTGGGGGAGGATTGGGCTTCCCGCACCCTCGACGGCAAGCTCATCCCCTTCGACTTGAAAGTGGCCCATGCCGTCGCCGACCTGCTGGTGTTCTCAAAAATCCGGGGTCGGGTCGGCGGACGGCTGCGCTATTTCATTTCGGGGGGTGCCCCGCTCAACGCCGAAATTGCCCGATTTTTTTATGGCGCCGGCATCCCGATTCTCGAGGGGTATGGTCTCACCGAAACCTCGCCGGTGGTTTCCACCAACACTCCCAGCCACCTGAAAATCGGCACGGTGGGCCGCCTGATCCCGGGGGTCGAGGTGAAGTTCGCCGCCGACGGGGAAATACTCACTCGCGGCCCCAACGTCATGCGCGGCTATTACAACAAGCCGGAGGCCACCAGGGAAGCCATCGAACCCGAGGGGTGGTTCCACACCGGGGACATCGGGGAGATGGACGCTGAGGGCTACCTCAAGATTACCGACCGCAAGAAGGACTTGATTGTCACTGCCGGAGGGAAGAAGGTTGCCCCCCAGCCGATCGAGGGTCTCCTCAAGCTCAACAAGTACGTCAGCAATGCGGCGCTCCTCGGGGATCGGCGCAAATTTCCCATTGCCCTCATCGTTCCCAACTTCGATCGGCTCGAATCGTGGGCCACCGAGGCCGGAATCACCTGGCAGAATCGGGAGGCGCTCGCCGCGCGTCCCGAGGTCCTGGAGCTCCTGGCCGCGGAATGCCGGAAGAATCTCCGGGACCTCGCCCAGTTCGAGGTCCCCAAGAAATTCCTGATCTTGAGCCGCGATTTTTCGATCGAGAGCGGGGAACTCACCCCCAAGCTCTCGGTGCGACGCCGGGTGGTCGAGGAGCATTACGCCGACCGCATCGAAGCGCTGTATGCCGGACCCGATTCGTCCCCATTCCAATAGGTGAAGGGCCGCCAACCCGCCACGGCCTTGTAACATCCTGTGTTACCGGTATCTTTGGCACCGATCTCACCCCCTCTCGGAGCCCAGCCGTGCGTCTTCTTCCCCGCGACGAGCGGTTTTTCGATCTCTTCACCTCCGTCGCCACGCTGAACGTCGAGGCCGCCAAGGCCTTGCTCGAGTTGTTCAAGGCCCCTCCCGACAAGCGGGCGTACATCGTCGAATCGATCAAGCGGCTGGAACATCAGGCCGACCAGATTACCCACGAATTGGTCACCCGCCTGGACAAGAGCTTTATCACCCCCCTCGACCGCGAGGACATCCATATGCTGGCCTCGCGGCTCGACGACGTCCTCGACCGGATTGATGGCACCGCGCGGCGGATGGTCATCTTCCGGGCCGAGACGGCCCCGCAGGGCGCCGTGATCATGGCGGATGTCATCGTCCGGGCCACCGAACAGCTCCTCAACGCCGTAAAGGTGCTGGAGGCCAACAAGTCGGGGGTCGTCATCAAGGCGTGTGTCGAGGTCAAGCGTCTGGAGGAGGAGGGGGATTTCGCCTATTCCGAATGGCTGGGGCGCCTGTTCGACGACGAACGGGATCCAATCACGCTGCTCAAATGGAAGGAAATCTACGACACGCTGGAGAAGACCCTGGATCAGGCGGAGGATGTGGCCAACATTCTCGAATCCATCGCAATCAAGCACGGCTGACCATGGCGAATCCGGTAGCGTTCGTCGTCTTTATCATCCTGGTCGCGCTGGTATTCGATTTCATCAACGGCTTTCACGACGCGGCCAATTCAATCGCAACGGTCGTCTCGACTCGGGTCCTCTCCCCCTTCGTCGCCGTCTTCTGGGCGGCGTTTTTCAACTTCATTGCCGCATTCGTGTTCAGCACCGGCGTCGCCAAAACGATCGGCAAGGGGCTGGTCGACCCTTCGGTGGTGGACTCGAATCTCATCCTCGCCGCCCTGCTGGGGGCCATCGCCTGGAATCTGGTGACGTGGTGGCTCGGCCTGCCTTCGTCGAGCTCCCATGCACTGATGGGCGGCTTGGGGGGGGCGGCCATCGCCAAAGCCGGGATTGCCGGGCTCATCGGATCCGGATGGGTCAAGCCAATCCTGTTCATCGTGGTGTCGCCGCTGGTTGGCATGGTGGCGGCAATGGCGCTCACCGCGCTGCTCTCCTGGGCGCTGCACCGGATCTCGGCAGCACCCCTGGACCGGCTTTTCCGACGACTCCAACTGGTCTCCGCCGCTGCCTTTTCGATCAATCACGGCGGCAATGACGCTCAGAAGACCATGGGCATCATCGTCGGCCTCCTGGTGTCCACCCAGAGTTTGTTTGCCGGTTCGACCGACTGGACCCGGCACCTCTACCTGCCTACCGCCGACCACATTCCGTGGTGGATCATCCTGTCCGCGCACGCCGCCATCGGTTTGGGCACTGCGTCCGGCGGTTGGCGCATCGTGAAGACCATGGGCACTCGCATCACCAAGCTCCGGCCCTTCGGCGGGTTCTGCGCCGAAACCGGGGGGGCGGGAGCCATTTTTCTGGCGACTTCGCTGGGCATCCCTGTGAGCACCACGCATACCATCACTGGCGCGATCGTCGGAGTCGGGGCAGCCAACCGGATGTCGGCGGTGCGGTGGGGCGTCGCCGGCAGAATCGTGTGGGCCTGGATCATCACCATTCCCATGGCCGCGACGATCGCGGCGCTGTCGTACATCGCCCTTCGGTAGTGCCGAAGTATTACCTCCGTCGCCCCACCCAGCAGCCGTCGCTCTCCGCCAAGACCTCGGTGCCAGCAGCACCCCCAGACGCGGGCCCCGCCACCACAATCCGCAATCCTGAAAGCACCGCCTGCGCCGAGTCCTCCACCCATTGCAAACTTGTGGCAAGATCCTCTCCCACCACGACACCCCGCATGCTCCCGCTCTTGAGCGGCAGCCGCCCGGCACGAAGCACGCTGGCGGCGGCGGAATCCAGCGCACCGATTGCGGGATTCACCAGGATCAGGCGGATGCCGGGGAGCAGCGCGGCAAGCGCTTCGACCGCCGAGGACGCTGCACCCACCAGCCCCACATAGCCCCCGGGGCCGGAGAGTCCAAGAAATGTCGCAATTGCCTCGGCTGGGAGCGCCGTTGGCCCCGCCGCCGCGGTGCCGCCGCCGAAATCGACGACTCCCTCCTCCACCCGCACCACCTTGCCGCAGACCGGGCAGCCGAGATCACCGCTTACCACCCGGCGACCGTCGAGGACGCCGGGAAGCAGGACCAGAAACTGTTCGTTGTGGGGTTCGGTGCACCGAAGATGGTCAGTCAGTTCGATGAACATCCCTAGGCAGGTCCCAGACGTAGCCAATCGACGTCCACCCGCGCCGGACGGCTCGCGACCCAGAGGACCGCCTCGGCGACATCCTCGGGACGGAGCATTCGGTGGCGGGGCATGAATCCCGGGCGATGGTCGGGATCGTAGGCGTCCCACCCGGCGGTGTCGGTGGGGCCGGGGCTGATCAGCGTGCACATTACGCCGCTGTCCCGATATTCCTCCCGGAGCACCTCGTGTAACCCGCGCAGCCCCGTCTTGGCGGCGCCGTAGGCGGCGTTCCCCGGAAAGGTCCGATGGTCGGCAATACTGCCGATGCTGATCAGGCGACCCGAGGAACGGGCCCGCATGGTCGGAAGAAAAGCTCGGGCAACCAGGAAGGGACCCTGCAGATTGACCGCCAGCTGCGCCGCAAATTGTTCCGGTGTCGTCGCCTCGAAACTTTCCAGGAAGAAATCGCCGGCGTTGCTCACCACGAAATCCGGGACACCAAATGTTTCCCGGGTTGCGGCAGCCAGCGCCTCGACCTCCGCCGCATCGGTGACATCGCACGGCACATCGAGGCGAGTGGGGGTGTGGGCGGAGGTGAGACTGCGAGCAGCGCGCACCACCTTGGCACCGGCTGCCTCCAGCGCCTCCGCTACCGCCCGGCCGATGCCGCGGGACGCTCCAGTCACCACCGCAACCCGCCCGGAGAAAAAGCTCACTCCAGCGGCCTGCCCACCGGGAGAACTCACTCCAGCGGCCTGCCGCCGTGGACCAATTGGAGAAATTCGGCGCGGGTTCGGGAATCGTCACAGAATAAGCCCCGCACCGCGCTGGTAACGGTCCGGGAGTTCTGCTTTTCGACCCCCCGCATCATCATGCAAAGGTGGGCGGCTTCGATGACCACTCCCGCACCGAGCGGGGTGAGCACCTCCATCACCGCATCGGCAATCTGGTCAGTCAACCGCTCCTGAACCTGCAACCGCCGAGCGAAGACCTCCACGATCCGGGGCAACTTGGACAGCCCCACAATCCGGCCGTTGGGGATGTACGCAACATGGGCCCGCCCGAAGAACGGCAACATGTGGTGCTCGCACAGGGAATAGAGCTCGATATCGCGCACCACAATCATTGCCTTGTGAGACTCTTCGAATACCGCATCTCCGACGACCTCTGTGACCGACATGCCGTAGCCGCGGGTCAACCAGCGCAAGGAGGTTTCGACCCGCTTCGGAGTGCTCCTGAGACCCTGGCGTTCCGGATCTTCGCCGATGGCTTCGAGAATGGTTCGGACCTCGGGCTGAAAGCTATTGGCCTTCATAATCCACGTAGTTGCGAGGGGTTTCCCAGAGTCGCAGCCGCAACAGCCGGCCCTGGGGAATGCGAGGAGCCAGTTGCTCCCAGCAGAAGACGGCGATGTTCTCCGCCGAGGGAATCCGGTCCCGAAACCAGGGGACGTCCAGATTGAGATTGCGATGATCGAGCGCCGAGATGATCGTCGTCTCCGCCAGTTGCTTCAGAATGCCAACGTCAATCACATACCCGGTTTCCGGGTCGATGGCGCCTTCGACCAGAATGTCGAGCTCGTAGTTGTGGCCATGGAAGTTCGGATTGTTGCAGGGACCGAAGGTGGTGCGGTTCCATTCATCGGACCGGGCCGGATTATGCAGCCGGTGCGCGGCGTTGAAATGCACCCGGCGGGCTACGACGCAGTTCGGCATGAAATACCCGGCGGGAGAAATAGAGAAGGGGGGGGGGCCCGCGCCCCCCGGGGGGGGGGCCCCCCGGCGGAGGGGGCCGGGGGGGGGTGCGGGAGGGCCGAGGCCAAATTAAGCAGCCACCACCCCCCCGCCGGC
>JANNSC010000298.1:0-3886 GCA_031402135.1 Gemmatimonadales bacterium
AGCGCCGACCCGTCCCCGCTCCACATCGGCCACCCTTCCCGCGCCTCCCCGTCGGTCAGCGCCTCGAACTGAGGCGGCGCACCGGGCCGCACCAACACCAGCTGGCTCATGTCCAGATGACTGCTCCCCTTCCGCCACCACTGTCCCGCGCTGTTCCCCCGGGCGGTGATCGCCACCGATTTTCCGTCCGGCGACTCCGCCGCCCAGTATTCGCTGGCGTAGCGGTCGGCGCTCACCGGCATCGGCATCCCGCCCGCCGAGCGCACCCGGTACACGTCGTTCATTCCGGCAATGTCCCGGCTGGAGCTCGAGTAGTAGAGCCACTGCCCGTCGGCCGACCACCCGTCCAGCACCTCGGCGCCGTCCTCGAACGTCAGCCGCCGGAGTGCGCCGCTGCCCAACATGAGGACCCACACATCCGAGCTCCCGGCCCGGGTCGAGTTGAACGCCAGCTCCTTGCCGTCGGGCGAATAGAGCGGTCGAGACTCGATGGCTGGGTGACTCACCAGCAGCCTGGCCTCCCCGCCCGACACCGGAACCGTCCAGATGTCGCCGGCGCTCCCGAAGGCAATCTCCGAACCGTCGGGGGAGATACCGGGAGTGGCAAAGGAGGGGAGTGCCACAGGGGGCTCCTGGCTGAATGCACCAAGGCCCAGAACCAGCAACCAGCGCGATGGGATCGTCATGACGTCCTGTACGGGAGTCGGGGCTCGAAAGATTACGGCCTCGGGCGTGTGCGCGCGAGGGGTCGCCATCGTCGCAAGGGTATCCTTCATGCAACCAGAGGAACCGGAATGATGCTGCAATGTCTGGCAGGGGCCGCGACGCTCGCCCTCTCGCTTTCCACGATGGGCTGCAGCGACGGCTCCGACACTACCGGCCCCGGTCCGCAGGAACCACCCTCCAGCATGGCCGCCCAGTTGCGCGAGGTCGCCAACGGACTCGACGTCCCGGTTTTCCTCACCTCGCCGCCGGGAGACCTGGCCCGCCAGTTTGTCATCGAGAAATCGGGCCGGATCAGGATTCTCAAGGACGACGCACTCCTCCCCACCCCCTTCCTCGACCTCAGCGCCAAGGTCTCCAACGGCGGGGAACAGGGTCTCCTCGGCCTGACGTTCCATCCCGGGTATGCCAACAACGGCCGCTTTGTGGTCTACTACACCAACCCCTCTGGTGATACCCGAGTCGCGGTCTATCGGGTATCGGCCAACCCCGATGTTGCCGACCCCACCAGCGAACAGATCATCCTCAGCACCGACCAGCCCTTCTCCAATCACAACGGTGGCATGGTGGTGTTTGGACCTGACGGAAAGCTGTATATCGGCCTGGGAGACGGCGGCTCCGGCGGCGACCCCCAGGGCAACGGCCAAAATCGCAATTCGCTGCTCGGCAAGATCCTGCGGCTCGAGGTGAGCGGCAGCGGCGTCGCCAGCGTCCCCGCGGATAACCCGCTGGTTGGCCAAGCCAATGTCCGGAGCGAGATCTGGAGCTACGGCCTGCGTAACCCCTGGCGCTTCAGTTTCGATCGCCTGACCGGCGATCTTTACATCGCTGACGTCGGACAGAATGCTCGCGAGGAGATCGACGTCAGCACCGCTGTTTCCCAATTCGGCAGGGGACTCAACTACGGCTGGAAGACCATGGAGGGAAAGGCCTGCTACAGCCCCTCCTCCGGCTGCAACCAGACCGGCCTCACCCTCCCGGTACTCGATTACGATCATTCGGCGGGCTGCTCGGTGACCGGGGGATATGTGTATCGCGGCAGCGCGCTTCCCGCCCTCCTGGGCCACTACTTCTACGGGGACTACTGTACTGGTTGGGTCCGGAGCTTCCGGCTGCAGGGGCAAGCCATCACCCAGGAACTCGACTGGACCTCGCTCCGGCCCGGCGGCCAGATTACCAGCTTCGGGGAGGATGCCCGGGGCGAACTCTACGTCCTGATTGCCTCGGGCAAGGTGTTCCGGATCGTCGCCGTCCCGTAACCCTGCGCCGCTATCGCCGGGCCGTCATGGCGATATCTTGAAGGGGTGACCGACCCCCGAACCGCGCCCACCGCCCCTCCCACCGATATGTGGGAAGACGATGCCTGGGATGATCTGCTCACCGCTATCCGGGAGCAGAATGTCGTTCCCATCATCGGTCCCGATCTCATTATCGTCGAGGCAGACGGCGTTTCGGAAACGCTGGAGCACTTCGTTGCCCGCCGCCTTACCGCCAGCCTCCCATGGTCCGGCCCAGTGCCCCAGCCGGGCGCCACGCTCAACCAGGTGGCCTCCTCCTTCATTCGGCTGACCGCTGACCCGGAGCGGCAGCGCAAAACCGTGTCAAGGGAAATAGAGCGGTTGCTTCGGGAAACAGAATTCCCCACTCCGAAGCCGCTCCGACAGCTCGCAGAAATCACCCCGCTCCGCCTTTTCGTCAACCTGACCTTCGACGACTTGCTGGAAAAAACCCTGCTGCAACACCGGTACGACGGCGATGCCCGGCAATTTCTGTCCTACACTTACAGCGCCAATCGGGCCGACGACATCGAGCTCACGCCTGAGGCAATGCAGAAGACCCGGGTCTACAATCTGCTCGGCCGGGTTTCCACCAGCCGACCCTACGCGCTCACCGAAGAGGACCTCCTCGAGCACGTCCGCTACTTCCAGTCGGAGCCGACCCGTCCCAAGAATCTGTTCGATGAGCTCAACCGGAGTAACCTGCTCTTTCTGGGAGAAGGCTACGCCGATTGGCTGGCCCGGTTCTTCATGCGGAGTACCAAGAACAGCCCGCTCTCCTGGCAACGCCCGGTGCGGGAGTACGTGGCCGACACCCGGGCCGGCCGCGATCCCGCGCTGGTCGGTTTCCTGCGGAGCGTCAGCCGCGCCACCCAGATCTCCCCCAAAGGCGCCGTCGAGTTCGTGGACGAACTTCACCAGCGCTGGTCCGCCACCACTACGCGGAGCGCCACACCCCGGCAGTGGCGGGAGCCGCCTCGTGGAGCTGTCTTCGTCAGCTACACCCGGCCTGACATTGCCGCAGCACGGTCGTTGAAGCAGGCGCTCGAGGCGGCCGGAGTCGCCACCTGGTTTGACGAAGATCAACTGGAAACCGGCGACCCCTGGCTCGACAAAGTCGAGGAGCATATCAGGCGACAGGCGGTCCTGTTCGTTCCGATCCTCTCCGAGGCAACCGAAGAGCGCCAAAAGGGAAAATTTCGCCGGGAATGGCTCTGCGCCCTGGAACGCAACAAGGATCACACCGGGAGTTCGCTGCCCTTCATCGTTCCAGTCGGCCTCAAGAAGACCTCCTTTCAGGCGGTGCCGCCGGTCTTTCGCGACGCCGACATCAAGATCCATGACGGCGGTCCCGGTACCGAGCGGATCGTGCAACGGATCGCCGATTTGGTGGCGCAGTGGCGTGAGGTGGGGGGGTGACGACGCCTAGAGGAATCATTTCCGGCGAGCCGGGCCCGGCATTGGATGCGAACAGTCCGTGGCCCGGGCTGGTCGCCTTCAGAGAAGACTCCCACCAATTCTTTTTCGGGCGCGCCGTCGAGCTGGATGATCTCTTCCGCCGGGTCCGGCGCGAAACCCTGACCGTTCTCTACGCCCAATCCGGCCTCGGGAAGACGTCCCTGCTCCAGGCCGGCCTCTTCCCCAGACTGCGCGAGGAAGGGTTCCTCCCCATTTCGATCCGCCTCGATTTCGGCGAGGCGGAGCCCGGCGTTCGCGCCGACGCCGACCTTCCCGAACGGCAGATTGCCCACGCCCTGGCCCGAGCGATCAAGGACCGGGGGCTCCGCGAGGCCAGCGATCCGGTGGCGGCACCAGGCCCCTGGGAATACCTGCATGATCTGGACTTTGCGCTCCCCGACGAAACCGGCAGTCCGCTCGTACCGGTG
>JANNSC010000299.1:0-7217 GCA_031402135.1 Gemmatimonadales bacterium
TCCGAACGCCCCCTCTTCGGCATCTATCATCCGCCGAAGGGAACGCCGCGCCGCCAGGCAGTGCTGATTTGTCCGCCGATGGGACAGGAATACATGCGCACCCACCGGGCCTTGCGCCAGCTGGCCCTGCAGCTGGGCAAGGCGGGGTTTGCGGCTCTGCGTTTTGACTATTCGGGCACCGGGGATTCCTCCGGTCTCGACACCGACGCCTCGCTCGACCAGTGGCTGTCCGATATTGGCACGGCCGCGGAAGAGTTGAAGGACACCGCGAGTGTGCCGACGATCTCCATTGTGGGCATCCGGCTCGGCGCCAGCCTCGGGTTCCTCGCCAGCCGAGAACGTCTTGACGTGGACAGCGTAGTGCTGTGGGATCCCGTCGTCAGCGGTCGACACTTCGTGCAGGAAGTCCTGACGGTCGACGGTCATGCCGAGCCCGGCGGCGGGACCGCCGAGGACGCCGAGTCGGTGGGGTTCGGCGGGTTTGCCCTCACGCCGGAATTTCGGCGGGAGCTGGCGGCCATCGACTTGGGCTCAGTGGCCCACCACGCGGCAAAGCGACTTCTCGTTGTGGCGTCGGCGGAGCGGCTTGAGTATCAGGAGTTCACCCGCCACCTCGCAACCCTGCCGACCCCCTCGATATATCGGCATATCCCGAGCGGAGGGGACTGGGCCGACGCGGAACGGTTGGGTGCGGCCCTGCTGCCGCAGACAATGATTCAAGGCATCGTGGAATGCTTGTCCTAGGCGCATGTCGATGAACTACCGGGAGAAGGCCGTTCGGTTCGGCAAGGGCACGCCGCTCTTTGGCGTTCTGACGGAGCCGCCGGTGGGGACGCCGCTCAACGGTCAAGGCGTGGTGTTGCTCAATTCCGGGTTGCTCCATCGGGTGGGCCCTTCCCGGCTGCATGTGCAGGTGGCCCGGGCGCTCGCGCCCCACGGCTTTGCAGTCTTGCGATTCGATTTTTCCGGCATCGGTGACAGTGAAGCGCGCCGAGATGGTCTCGCCTTCGAACAGAGCGCCGTGCTGGAGGCTCAGGAGGCAATGGATTACCTCGCCTCTACCAAAGGGGCGACGATATTCACCCTTTGGGGGTTGTGCTCGGGTGCCGATGCCGCATTCCTGACGGCGTACGCCGATCCGCGGGTTACTTGCCTGGTCCAGCTCGACGCCTGGATCTATCCAACGTGGAAATACCAGCTCTTGCACTACGCGCCGAAGCTGCTCAACGCCAAGAGTTGGAAAAATGTGCTCACCGGCAAGACGGTCATCGGTCCGTTCTTGCGGCGATTGTCGGGTGCCGCCGTGCCGGTGGACGGGGAGCCGCTCGGCACGGAAATCGTCGTGTCTCATTACGCCAGGGAATTCCCCCCAAAGCCGGTTGTGGAAGCGCAGCTGAAGGCGCTCCTGGACCGGGGCGTTCGGCTCCTGTACCTGTTCTCCGGCGGATTGGAAGAGGTCAACTACGGCGGGCAATACGAGGACTGCTTTGCGTCGCTCGGCGTACGGAACCGGATCACCGTGAAGTACGATCCCACTGCCGACCACATCTACTCCGGCCTCCGCCATCAGCGGATGGTTCTCGAGACCACGGTGTCGTGGTGTGTGCGGCTCGAGCATCCGGCAGACCTCCAGCCTATCGAGCGGGAATCACCATCCCGGTAGCGATGAACCCGTTGGTGATCAGATAGCGCCCGGAGAGCTTCCGACCACTGCCCAGGCGTGACGCGAGCTCCTCCGGAACCTCCGCGTAAAATGCCCCCGCTTCGTTGCCGATTGAAATACGCACCTCCTGGAAGTCGAGCTCCAGGCGAGCCACCGGGAAGCAACACTTGAACACGCACTCCTTGGCGCTGAAGACCAGCCGGGGCCAGAGCCACTCCGGCAGGAGCGCGGGCCGAGCTCCGCGAAGGAGTTCGGCGTCACTGCAGATGTCTGCCACCAGTTCGGCGGGGAGGGGCTCCGCCACCTCAACGTCGACGCCGAGCGCCGACGCATCGGTGCAACGCACCACCGCCGCGCCGGTGTAGCCGGGGCAATGAGTGATTGACCCGACGTATCCAGCCGGCCAAAGTGGTACCCGCCGCCGATCCAACAGGATCGGGGCGACCGGGCCGTTGAGTTGAGCGAGCGCCGCCCGCGCTGCCGCCCGCCCGGCGGTGAACTCGCGACGGCGCCCAATGACCATCCCTGCCGTGAGTGTCGCCTCCTCAGGCGGGAGCGTTGCCTGATACATTTCCAGGTCCGCACTGACGGTGATGACTGAGGCGGGGAAGAGCGGTCGGATCAAGGTCGTGGTCCGGGAGCGAGGCGTATCCAAAGGTACTCACGCCAGGGAACGCCCGTCCCCCCAACGCTTTTGACTGAGCGGGCGTATTCTTCCATCAGCCCACCACTAACAGGTCTGGACATGTCCCTTTTTTATCGCCTGTGCGGCCTCGCCTTGGCCACCGCTGCCATCGCACCTCAACTGTTCGCTCAGTCCACCCCTCCGAAGCGATCGTTGACGCCCAAGGACTGGGATCACTGGCGCTCCATCTCGGGAGCCACGCTCTCCCGGGACGGAAAATGGGCGGCCTACACCGTCCTTCCTCAGGTCGGCGACGCCGAGTTGGTGGTCCGGTCCACCCAGGGCACCACCGAATACCGGGTGCCCCGCGGGTACCTGGGCCGGCCAAACAACATCCCCGGCGGTCTCCGAGCCCCGGCGGCGGGTAGTGGTGAGGGTGAGCCGACCGGTCCTGCTGCATCCCCGGCGCAATTCACCAGCGATGGCCGATTCGTCATCGTTTCGACCCAAGAGACGCAAGCCGAGGTGGAGCGGGCCTTCGCAGCGTCGCGGTCGGTGCGCGGGGGTCGCGCCCCGACTGCGGCAAACCGCGTGTCGCTGGCCATCGTGAGTGTGGCTGACGGTAGGGTCACCACGATCGCCGGGGTCCGGTCGTTTCGGCTGCCCCGGGAGAACGGAAACTGGCTGGCGTATATGCCGGCCGATTCGGCGGCGGACTCGACTGGGGGAACGGCAGGACCGAGGGGCCAGCCAGCTGGCGCCCGCGACCGCCGTACCTACGGAGCCATGCTGGTGCTTCGCAATCTCGACAGCGGCGCAGAGGAACGGCTCGCTGAGGTCACCAGCTACGCTTTCGATGACCGCGCCACCCTTCTGGGGTACACTATCGTCTCGCGCGACTCGACCAGGGATGGGGCGTACCTTCGTAGTCTTTCCGCGGGCTCCACTGCCGTCTTGGCCAGCGGCCGGGGCAACTACAAGGCGCTGGTGTTCGACAGCGCCGCGCGCCAGGTTGCATTCCTGTCCGACCGGGAGGAATTCGGCAAGGAGAAGGCGCGTTTCACCCTGTTCTACGGAACCGTGAAGGGCGGGATGTCCCAACCGGTGGTACGGCCAAACGCTCTCGCGGCGGATCTGCGGATCGCCGACAACGCGATCCTCAGGTTTACTCCCTTGGGGAATGCCATTCTCTTCGGAGTAGCGCCCCCGGTGCTCGATTCGGTGCCCTCCGACTCGCTAACCGGCAAGGCGGTCTTCGATCTATGGCACTATAGGGATCCGACGCTGCAGCCCAGCCAAAAATTGAGCGCCACGCGAGACCGCAACCGTTCCTTCCAGGCGATCTACTTCCCGACCACGAAGAAACTGACCCAATTGGCCAACGATTCGATCCCATCGGTTGATGTCTCGGATGACGGGCGGATGGCGCTGGCTTCCTCGTCGGTGCGATACCGGATCGAGTCGATGTGGGGCAACGGGGGCAACGATATCTACCTGGTGGATCCGACCACCGGAGCAGCCCGGATGATCCGCGAGAGGATCAGTGGCCAGGCGCAACTCTCGCCCGATGCGCGGTACGTCATCCTCTTCGACCTGGGGCGCTGGTACAGCCATCAGACCAGCACCGGCAAGACAGTGGATCTGACCGGGGCGCTGGGGGGAGTGAGCTTTGCCCAGGAAACTTGGGATACCCCATCGATTCCTGGGGCGTGGGGCGTTGCGGGATGGACCAAGGGTGATAAGTCTGTCTTGCTCTACGACCGTTGGGACATCTGGGAGTTTGATCCGACGGGTGCCAAGCCGGCGGTGATGGTCACCGACTCGGTCGGGAGGAAGCAACACCTGGTACTGCGGGTGGTGCCGATCCGGAGGCGGACCGGGGCCGCCACCGTCGGGGCGGCGGCTGGCTTCGGAGGAATTGCTGGCGGCGGCGGAGATCCCCTCGACCCCGCGGAAGCGTTGTTGCTCCGGGCGATCGACGATGAGACCAAAGCAAGCGGCTTCTATCGCGACCGACTCGATGCAGCCCAGGCCCCGGAACGACTGGTGATGGCCGAGGCCGGGTTTGGAATACCGCAGAAGGCCGACTCGGCGGACGTTTGGATGGTGACGCGCTCTACCTTCGTTGAGTTTCCCAATCTTTGGACTGGGCCTTCGCTGGCCCAGCTGGACCGGATCTCGGACGTGAATCCCCAACAGAAGGACTCCAACTGGGGGACGGTGGAATTGGTGCGATGGGTCAGCACCGACGGGATCCCGCTCAAGGGACTGCTCTACAAACCGGAGAATTTCGATCCCTCGAAGCAATACCCGATGATCGCGTACTTCTATGAATCCCTTTCCCAGAATCTTCACAGCTACATCCCGCCCAACGGTCGCAACGTCATCAACCCGACGCATTATGTCTCCAACGGATACCTGATTTTCGAGCCGGATATTTCCTACGAGGCGGGCTACCCAGGGCCGAGCGCCATGAAGTCCATCATTCCGGGCGTCCAGATGTTGTTGGCCCGAGGATATGTCGACCCGAAGGCACTCGGACTTCAAGGGCAGTCGTGGGGCGGGTATCAGATTGCCTACATGATCACCCAGACCCGCATGTTCAGCGCGGCGATGGCCGGAGCCCCGGTGGCCAACATGACCAGCGCCTACGGCGGCATCCGTTGGGGCAGCGGCCTGGCGCGGGCGTTTCAGTATGAGGTCGGGCAGAGCCGGATCGGCGGGTCAATCTGGGAGTCGCCGATGCGGTTTATCGAAAATTCGCCGCTGTTCTGGCTTGACAAGGTCACCACTCCGTTGTTCATCATGAGCAACGACATGGACGATGCTGTGCCGTGGTACCAGGGCATCGAACTCTTCGTCGGGATGCGCCGATTGGGCAAAGAAATCTACATGATCAATTACAACAACGATGTTCATAACCCGGCAGGTCGAGCGAATCAGAAGGATATTGCCATGCGCATGCAGCAGTTCTTCGATACCAAGCTGAAGGGTGTCACGGCGCCGGAGTGGATGGTGAAGGGCATTCCGTATCTGGCCAAGGGACGGGACCAGCTGAGCGGATCGGCAGCAACAAGCGCGGGCGGCACTTCACCCCAGCCGTGAACGAGAGGCGCATCATGGAACGCGATGACGAACAGGTCGGTCAGCTCCTGAGTCGCCGGAGCGCGGTACTGCTTCTCGGGGCGGCCGGGGTGCAGATTCTTGGGGGCGGGCTCTCGCCGAGGGCGAGCGCCGCTCAGCAGGCGGGCGGCGGTTGTGTGGTGCGCCCGGCCCAGACCGAAGGACCGTACTTCGTGGACGAGCGACTCCACCGTGCCGATATCCGCTCCGATCCGGCTACCGCACTGGTCTCGGCCGGTATTCCGCTTTCTCTGGGCTTCAATGTCTCCCGGCTGAGCCAGAACGCCTGCGCCCCTCTGGCGGGCGTGTTGGTGGACATCTGGCAATGCGACGGGCACGGTGTGTACTCCGATGTGAAGGATCCGAGCTTCGACACCACCGGGAGGAAGTTTTTGCGGGGGTACCAGACGACTGACATCAAGGGCAACGTCCGTTTTACGACGATTTATCCGGGTTGGTATCCGGGTCGCACGGTGCACATCCATTTCAAGCTCCGGACGGCGCCGACGTCGGAGCGGGGGACGGAGTTTACCAGCCAGGTGTATTTCGACGACGCTTTCACCGATGAGGTATTCAAGCGGGCACCATACTCGGCTCGCGGACCCCGGTCCACCCGGAATGCCGAGGACGGAATCTTCCGTAGAGGTGGGTCCCAATTGTTGCTGGCCGTCACCTCCGACGGCTCCGGCTACTCCACAACATTCAACGTTTCCATGCAGGGAGTGTAAATGCGCAGCCTCCTCCGCCTCACGGTACCGATTCTCCTCGCGGCGCCGCTGATCGCCCAGTCGCCCGATACCGCCGCGTTCTCCACCCTGGCGTGGCGCAACATCGGCCCCCTCCGAGGCGGCCGCTCGGTCGCCGCCGCGGGATCGGTCGCGCGTCCCAACGAGTACTACATGGGAACAACCGGTGGCGGGGTATTCAAGAGCACCGATGGAGGTGACACCTGGCAACCGGTGAGCGATCGATTTTTCGGGGGGACGATCGGCGCCATCGCGGTGAGCGAATCGAATCCTGACATCGTATACGTCGGCGGCGGGGAGTTCCCCATCCGCGGCAACGTCTCCCATGGCGACGGAGTCTACAAGTCCACCGACGCCGGCAAGACCTGGACCTACATCGGGCTGGTAGAAACTCGGCAGATCTCCAAAATCCGGATCCATCCGCGGAACCCCGACATCGTCTATGTGGCGGCCCTGGGGCCGGTGTTCGGACCGAGCCCGAGCCGCGGGGTGTTCAAGAGCAGCGACGGCGGCAAGAGCTGGAGCAAGATCCTCTTCCGGAACGATTCGACCGGCGCCATCGACCTCTCGATGGATCCCAGCAATCCTGAGGTGCTGTACGCCGGTCTGTGGACCGCGTACCGGAAACCGTGGATGCTGGTGAGCGGTGGACCGGGCAGTGGCATCTTCAAGAGTGTTGATGGCGGCAGGACGTGGAGGGAACTCACCCGGAATCCAGGGATGCCGGCCGGAACCATCGGGAACATCGGGATTTCGGTGTCGCCCGCCAACCCAAGACGAGTATTTGCCCAGATCGAGGCCGACTCCGGCGGCCTCTACCGGTCGGACGACGGGGGGGAGAGCTGGACTCGGGTCAACGCCGATCGCAACCTCAGGCAACGGGCCTGGTACTACAGCCGGGTGTACGCCGATCCGCAGGACGAGAACATTGTCTACGCAAGCAACGTCAATTTCTCCCGTTCGCGTGACGGAGGAAAGACCTTCCAACCGATCAGCACGCCTCACGGGGACAGCCACGATCTCTGGATTGCCCCCAACAACAACCAGCGGATGATCGAGG
>JANNSC010000300.1:0-4033 GCA_031402135.1 Gemmatimonadales bacterium
GCAATGTCGCGCGCGTGATACGACGTCGCACCGTCACTCTTAAGCAGAATCATCGGTGGTTTTTTCGGGCCATGTGTGAAAATGACCTTCGCCCCGTCCGAATCTTCGAGGACTGGATCACCCGCGGCGGATTTTGCGCTAGTTGCGGCTTGAAGCACCTGTTCAACAAGGCCTTCTTCCGCAACGTAAAAACTCTCACCGATATAGAAGCTGGTTTGGCGGCTCGCTACGTCCATCGTCTTATGAATGTTAGCCCTATCCGCTTCGTCTATTGGCATGATGGGGATGACCTTTGCGGGCAGCTTCGGGGTGCCGCGCCGCCACTGGGATATTTCTTTCTCCCAGGCGCCGTTCGACGTGCAGTTCAATCCGGCGGTCGATCTCTTCCTCGCCGTGATGGGAATCGGCGGCATCATTGCGGTCACCGGAGCACTCGCGTTCATTCTCATTGCAGTCAAGTCGGTGTTCTTCGGCGAGGCGGTGACAGAATTCCCGCGGGGAGCGGAGATCTCGGGAATACCGCAGGGGCTCACCAACCCTCCGGTCTACCCCGCCAATGTCGATGAGATCAATGAATCCTTGCATGCTCCGGGGCGCGGAATCGGTGGTGCAACGCCCGGAACCCTGGTACTGGTGGGCGTGTTCCTCCTGGCGTTCATGCTCTACTACTTCACCAATTGGAAGCTGCTCAGCTTCCTGTGGAAGATCGGATGACCTTGCTGCGGGCCGTCCGGCCAGGTGCTGCTTCCTTCGCGCTGCTGCTGATCGGGGTGATCACGGCGGCGTGGTGGGCGCTGGCACTCTGGCCGGTCGGTGCTGTGGAGCCGGAGTGGTTGTTGCGTACCCGGGCGGCGTGTTTCGGATCTGCTCCTGGCGGCTGGCCCGATGCAGGAGGGTGGATTCTCCTCATCGGCGAACCGATTGGCATGGTTGGTGTTCTGCTGGCGGTTTGGGGCGGGGCGCTCCGCGACGATCTGCGCAAGCTGTGGGCCGATCGGCGGTGGCGATTGGTGGCGCAGGGGCTTGGCGTTGTCTGCGTTGTGGGGCTGGTGGCGGTCGGGCAGCGGGTGGCCTTTGCCATGGGAATCGGAACTTCATCACCGGCGGCGCCACCGGGTACTCCGATCGCGATGGCTGTCGACGGGTCCGCCCTGGTCCTCACCGACCAGCAGGGCCGGCGCACATCCCTGGCGGATTTTCCGGGACGGCCGGTCCTGCTCACCTTTGCCTTCGGCCACTGTACCACGGTGTGTCCGACGATCGTGCACGACATGCGGATCGCACGCGAGGCGGCCAATCGCCCCGAGGTGCCGCTTCTGGTACTCACTTTGGATCCATGGCGCGATACGCCGGCGCGGCTCCCTTCGCTGGCGACGGGGTGGGCACTGGGCACCGAGGACCGGGTGCTTTCCGGCAGCGTCGAAGAGGTGGGGCACACGCTCGACGCACTCGGAGTTGCGCGGCGGCGTGATGGCAGGACCGGAGATATCGATCACGTCGGCACGGTGATGATTCTTGATAATCGTGGATACATTCGGTGGAGGCTGGACGGTGGGTGGGGCCAAGTGAGGGAGTTGCTGGCCGCTATGCCCCCGTCAGGCAGGGGTGGCGGAGGCCCCGAACCATGAACAACTCTTCAATTCCTCAGATCATTCAGGGCGGCATGGGAGTCGGCATTTCCGACTGGCGCTTGGCGCGGGCAGTATCGTTGCGCGGACAGCTGGGCGTCGTGTCCGGCACCGCGCTGGACACCGTCATGGTCCGTCGGCTGCAGGACGGCGATCTCGGCGGCCACATGCGCCGCGCGATGGCAGCGTTCCCGATGCCCGGCATCGCGCACGACGTGCTGAAGCTCTACTTCCGTCCCGACGGGCGTCCGCCCGGCACTCCCTACAAGATGCTGCCGGTGTACAAGCAGGTGATGAGTCGGGCCCGTCAGCTGGTAACAGTGCTGGCGTCGTTCGTCGAGGTGTACCTGGCCAAGGAGGGGCACCAGGGAATGGTGGGGATGAATCTCCTCACCAAGGTTCAGATCCCGACCCTGCCCTCCCTCTATGGCGCCATGCTGGCCGACGTCGATGTGGTCCTGATGGGTGCCGGCATTCCCCGCGAAATCCCGGCTGCGCTGGACCACTTGGCGCAGCATCAGGTGACCTCGCTGCGGTTCGACGTCGAGGGCCTTCCCTCGGGACAAGAGGAGCACCTCACCCTGAACCCGATGGATTTCTGGACCACCACACCGCCAACGCTTCGGCGTCCGCTCTTCCTGGCTATCATCGCCAGCAATTCTCTCGCGACGATGCTGGCCCGCAAGGCCAGCGGCCGGATTGACGGCTTCGTCATCGAGGGCCCGACCGCGGGGGGCCATAACGCGCCGCCGCGCGGGGCGCCGCGGTTCAACCAGCGGGGTGAACCACTCTACGGGGAGCGGGACGTCGTCAATCTGGCGGAGCTGGCCGAACTCGACCTTCCCTTCTGGCTGGCGGGTGGAACCGGTCACCAGGGGAGTCTGCAGCACGCGCTGGCCGCCGGCGCTGCCGGCATTCAGGTAGGGACACTCTTCGCATACAGTGACGAATCCGGTCTGGCTGAGCATCTGAAGCGATCGGTGCTGACCCATGCCGTGCGGGGCGAGGTGACGGTGATGACCGACCCGCGGGCGTCACCCACCGGGTATCCGTTCAAGGTGGTGCATTGGCCTGGGGAACCAGAACGCGATGCTGAGCGAGAGCGGCTCTGCGACCTCAGCGGCCTCCGGGTGGCGTACTACACACCGGAGGGCATGATCGGCTATCGCTGTCCCGGTGAACCGGTTGCTGCATACGTCAAGAAGGGCGGCAAAGAGGAAGACACGGTGGGCCGGCGGTGTCTCTGCAATGCGCTGACCGCCGACCTCGGACTCGGCCAGGTGCGAGCCAACGGGCAGGTGGAGCCGCCTCTCGTCACCAGCGGGGACGATCTCGAGCACATCGGGGAGTTTCTGGCGGGGCGATCCCACTACTCGGCGGGGGAGGTACTCGACTACTTGATGGCGTAGCATTCACCGCCGCCCTCTCCGACCGCTACGCCCTCGACCGGGAACTCGGCGCCGGCGGCATGGCCACCGTCTACCTCGCCGAAGATTTGCCGCACCGGCGCAAGGTGGCGCTCAAGGTGCTGCGGCCGGAGCTCGCCGCGGTGATCGGCGCCGAGCGGTTCCTCAAGGAAATCGAGACCACCGCCAACCTGCAGCATCCCCACATTCTGGGCCTCATCGACAGCGGAGAAAGCGACGGCCTGCTCTGGTACGTCATGCCGTACGTGGATGGAGAATCCCTCCGTGACCGACTCCGACGGGAGAAGCAGCTGGGGGTGGAGGAGGCGATCGAGATTGCCCGGGCCGTGGCCAACGCGCTCGATTACGCCCACCGCCACGGGGTCATTCATCGGGACATCAACCCGGAGAACATCCTGCTGCACGACGGCCAGGCGCTGGTGGCCGACTTCGGCATTTCACTCGCCGTCTCGTCGGCCGGGGCCTCCCGGATGACCGAGACCGGGATGAGCCTGGGCACGCCGCAGTACATGAGTCCGGAACAGGCGATGGGCGACCGGGAACTTGATGCCCGCTCCGACATCTATTCGCTCGGCGCGATGCTGTACGAGATGCTGGCGGGCGATCCGCCCTACACCGGCAGCACGGTGCAGGCGATTGTGGCGAAGGTCCTGACCGAAGCACCCGCTTTGATCACTCTCCGGCGGGACACGGTGCCCCACCATGTGGCGGCGGCGATCCACCACGCGCTAGCCAAGCTCCCCGCCGACCGGTTCCACTCGGCGGCCGAATTCTCCGAGGCGCTAGGGGGAAAAGGGCCGGACGGTGATTCAAGCCATCGAGGACAGCAATCGGGTTACCCGGCTCTACGCCCGGGAACTTGGCTCGCCTGGGTTACGTCCCATTCCAGTGACCGACGGTGCGATCCTGAGCTCATTCTCACCGGACGGAGAGTGGCTGCTCATTGGCAAGGAGAGAAAAATGAGTTCCTTCAGGGCT
>JANNSC010000301.1:0-3955 GCA_031402135.1 Gemmatimonadales bacterium
GAAGAGGCCCCCCCGCGAAGACGGTGAGGCCGCAGACCACCACGAGGAAGAGCGCGAAGGGCCCGACCAGGGGACGGAAACCCGGACGCAGACGCGCCATGCGAGCCAGGAGGAGCAGGGCCAGGAGCCCGGTGGTCAGGCCGAGGGCCGCGGCAAGGGCGACTTCGGGCCAGCCGCCTCCGAAAAACACCGCCGACGCCGCCGACGAGATCGCGAACCCCGCCGTCGTCACCCCCCGCGAGTACGGCGAGCCCGCCTCGGTGACTGCGCGCAGCTGGCTGGCCCCGTCCGCAGGGGAGAGCGTTCCCTCCATGACGCGGTCCAGGATGCCCTTGATTCCCGCCAGCCGGCTCAGGTTTGGCGCTTCCGGCTGCACCCGGATCAGGAAGGTGCGCTGCCGCTGGTCCTGGCCAAAGGCCGCGAAGAGGGAGGTTGGGGTGGTAAAGAACTCGCCCGGCACGCCGAGCCGGTCGGCGGCGTGTTCCAGCATCTCCTCGAGGCCCTGTGAAGAGTGCCCCGCCCCGTGAAGCGCCCGCCCCAGGGCGAGCAAAAAGCTCACCCGCGGATCGGTGGCAATCTCGGCGGTGTTCCACTTGCCATGCGGCGGATCCGGCGGCATCATCTCTCGGTCCATTGCTCAATGATAGCGCGTTCCCTCCTCTCACACTGAGATGCCGATGAGCAGCGTTCTGGTCGGAATTCCCGAATTGTGGCTCCCCATTCTCGTTGCCGCCATCGTGTGTTTTTTTGCCGGAGCGGTTCTCTACATGGCCTCGCCGCTTCACAAGAAGGACTGGACTGGATTGCCTGGGGAAGAAGGCGTGTTGGCCGCGCTGTCCAAGGGGGGCGCGGGGGCCGGACACTACATGTTTCCCTGGTGTGCCGACCCAAAGCTTCGCTCGTCCCCCGAGTACCAGAAGAAATGGAACGACGGCCCCAGCGGCTTCATGATCCTCCGGCGACCGGGTGTTTTCAGTATGGGGCCGATGATGGTGCAGATGGTCGTCTACCATCTGGTTGTCTCGGTGTTCGTGGCGTACATCGCGGGGCGGGTCCTGGGACCCGGGCAAGACTATCTTGCGGTGTTTCGTATTGTGGGTACCACCGCGACAATGGCCTACGGGTTCGGCTGCATCCCGATGACAATCTGGTACAGTTTCAATTGGGGGTTCACTGCCCGCATCTTCATCGATGGACTGGTGAGCGGGCTCTTGACTGCGGGGGTGTTCGGGTGGCTCTGGCCTCGGTAGCAAAGCAGGCGGTATGGGCGGCGCTGGTCGTGCTGGCGGGGTGCGCCGTGAACCCGGCGACCGGCAAGAATGAAATCTCCCTGGTCGGTGAAGGCCAGGAAATCGCCCTCGGCGAACAGACTGCCGCGAGCACGCGGGCGAGCATCGGGCTGGTGCCCGATTCGGCGCTGCAACGCTACGTGCGGGGGCTGGGTTCCCGGCTGGCGTCCACTTCCGAGCGGGCCGGGTTGCCATGGTCGTTCGAGGTGATCGACGACCCGGAGGTGAATGCCTTTGCGGCACCGGGGGGCAAGATCTTTATTACCCGGGGAATCCTCCCTTTTCTCAGCTCCGAAGCCGAACTCACCGGGGTGCTCGGGCACGAGATCGGGCATGTCACCGCTCGGCATAGTGCCCGGCAGATCACCCGGCAGCAACTTGCCACGGTGGGATTGGTGGCCGGTTCGATTCTCTCTTCCTCGGTTGCCAACGCGGCGGGGGGAATCCAGGCCGGTCTTGGCGTGCTGTTTTTGAGCTACAGCCGGGGCGACGAGTCTCAGGCGGACGAGCTGGGGTTCCGGTATATGCGGCGGCAAAGCTTCGACGTCCGCGAAATGCCCAAGGTCTTCAAGGCGCTGAGCCGGGTGGGGCAGCTATCTGGCGGCGGGAGGGTTCCGACGTGGCAGTCGTCCCACCCCGATCCGGAAGACCGGGCCGTCAAGGCGGAGGCGAGGGCGGCGGCACTGCCGGCGGATAGCTTGCGGGGCGTCGTGGTGAACCGTGACGGGTATCTCCGGGCCATCGACGGCGTGGTGTTTGGCGCCAATCCGCGGCAAGGGTACTTCGAAAAAAATCTGTTCCTCCACCCCGATTTGAAGTTCCGGATCGACTTTCCGCCGGGTTGGCAGACCGAAAATCGCGCCGACGCGGTCGTGGCTGGGAGCCCGAATCAGGATGCGATGATGCAACTCTCGCTGGGTGGGCCGGAAAGCCCCGATGCACTGTTGCAGAAGTGGAGCCCGCAGCAAGGGGTCCAGACGGCGGCAGGTCAGCGGGTTACGATCAACGGATTGCCGGCGGCTACCGCCGAATTCCAGGCCCAGGACGAGCAGGGGAAGCCGCTGGCAGGACGGGTGATGTATTTGAGCCACGGGGGGAGCACCTATCAGTTGCTCGGGTACACCTCTTCGAATTTGTACGCCGGCTATTCCGGGGTGCTCTATTCGTCGATGCGGAGCTTCGCCCAACTCACCGATCCAGTGGCGCTGGCCAAGCAGCCGAGGCACCTGGTGCTGCTGCGGCTGCCGAGGGCGATGACCGTGGAGGAGTTCTACCGGCTGTATCCCTCGACGGCAAAGATCGAGGTCATCCAGGCGATCAACGGGGTGACGGCAGGGCAGACGATGGCGGCGGGGATGCTGGCCAAGCGGGTGCAGTAGGGGCGGGGTGTGGCGCTCAGGCCTCGATTGGATGCAGTTTTCATCCGGCAGAGCGGCCGTAATGCATTCTGTAAGTCATTGATATCTATTGTTTTACTTAATATTTCCGGACGGTGTGAGAGTTGCTGTTTGGGCATGTTCCCACCCTTGTACGATTGCCGAACCGTGTGCTACGATTGCCGTGGAATCCACCGTACTTAAAGGAGTCGAAATGCAGAAGAGAAAATTTGTCGAGCCAAGGCTCAAGGAAGAGGCTCCTCTGGCCATCCTGACACAGCAGCAGGTGTCGGGCCGCGAGGAACAAATACCCTGAGCCGAGAGATTCTCCCGAGGTCAGGTTTCCGGTACTTATTGGATCGGGACCGATCGCAACGCCGGACCTCAAGGGCCCGGCGTTGCTGTTTTTCGGGAGCAGAGACAGACTGGAGGGCGCGTGGGGCATAGGTATGCCTCAGGATTATCTTGTCGAGCAGCCTGAACAACGAGGTCCTACCCGACTTGTCACTGCATCCAGCCCAGCCCCAGTCCAAAGCCCCAACCGAGTCCTATGACTTGGAATGTCCCAACCCGGCTGCCCGAGCGGCGCTCGACGCGTGGCTTACCGGGTCGCGGCTGGCCTGGCCGGGTCGCTTCCGCTTGACGGTCACCGTTACGGACCAGTTGCCAGCCGATGCCGACCTGCGAGAGGTGTTGTGGCAACCGACCGTGGCCATTCAGACCGGCCCACCGACCGGGACGGTGCGATTGCGGTGGGAGCAGTACCCCGCTGTGGCGGTGATTCACCCCACCCTTCCGCGGGCCGAGCTCTGGCTCTCTCCCGCTGCCGTCGAGCACCTCGAGGCGGGCCACCGCTCCTTCCTCCTCATCGTGATGGTCTTTGTCCTCAGGCGGCTGGGATGGTATCACGTGCACGGGGCCGCGCTGGTGGACCCGCTCGGAAGGGGGTGGCTCCTGGCCGGCGATTCCGGCTCCGGAAAGTCCACTACCACGGCGCTCCTGGCTTCCAACGGCTGGTCCGTGAGCACCGACGACATCGGCTTTCTGGTCAATCGCGGTTCATCGGCAGCCATCCTGGGATTTCATTCCCCGATTGCCCTCCGCCCTGGTGGCCAGCGAATGCTCGGTGCCGCCGGCGGAGTTCGCCTGACCGGTCGCGACAAATCCGGATTCCTGCCGGAGGAATTGGGCGGGCGTTGGGTTCCCGAGGTGGTGCCCCAGGTGATTGCGTTTCCTCGATTGGGCGAGCGGACCGGTGTGGGGCCGATGGGGCCGGCCGAGGTGCTCGTC
>JANNSC010000302.1:0-5267 GCA_031402135.1 Gemmatimonadales bacterium
CACAAGGGGATGAACCTTCCCGGCATCGAGGTCAGCGCCCCGGCCATTACCGACAAGGATCGGGAGGACGCGGCCCAGGCCGCCGCCCTCGGCGTCGATTACATCGGGATGAGTTTTGTCCGCCGCCCCGACGATCTCGAAGCGATGCGAGCGCTGCTCCCCAAGCGCATCAAGCTGATTGCCAAAATCGAAAAGGACACCGCCCTCCTCCACCTCGACGGCATCATCGAGGCCGCCGACGCCATCATGGTGGCCCGCGGAGACCTCGGAGTGGAATTGCCCTTCGAGCAGGTGCCACTGGTGCAGAAACGAATCATCCGCGAGGCCGATCGCCATGGCAAGGCGGTGATCACCGCCACCCAGATGCTGGAGAGCATGATCAACGCCCCCCGCCCCACCCGGGCCGAAGCGTCCGACGTCGCCAACGCGATCCTCGACGGGACCGACGCCGTCATGCTCTCCGCCGAAACGGCGGTTGGCCGCTACGCCTTGGAGGCGGTCCTTGCCATGGACCGTATTGCCAGGGAGGTCGAGGGCCATGGGCGGGAGGGCAGCACCGAGGCAGCGTGGGAGTCGTCAGCCTTCCATTTCCGGCAGCCCCACGTGAGCACCCAAACCGAAGACGCCATTTCGGTGGCGGTATGCGCCGCCGCCGAGTTACTCAAGGTTCCCTTGATCGTCTGCCTCACCTCCAGCGGATTCACCGCCCGCACCGTCGCCTCCTATCGACCCAACGTGCCGATTCTGGCGGTAACGCCGGAGGCCGACACCTTTCGCCAGCTGAGCCTGGTGTGGGGCGTCATTCCGGTGCGAATTGACCACTATCCCGATTACGACAAGACCTATCCCGTCGCCCGGGCCATCATCCGCAAAATGGGCCTCGCCGAACCGGGGGATCGGGTAGTGGTGACCGCCGGGGTGCCTTTCGATGTGTCGGGAACCACCAACCTGCTCAAGATCGAAGCTGTGTAGCGGCCATGCGCCTGACCCTGCTCGGCACCGGGACCTCTTTCGGCGTGCCCCAGATTGGCTGCGACTGCGCCGTCTGTCGCTCCGAAGACCCCAAGGACCGCCGCACTCGCACCGCGGCGCTGCTGGAAACCGGGGATTCAACACTGTTGTTCGATACTCCCCCCGAGATCCGCCTGCAGCTGCTGGCAGCCGGGACCCGCCGGCTCGACGCCGTGCTTTTCACCCACCAGCACGCCGATCACGTCGCCGGAATAGACGACCTCCGGGGCTTCTCCATCGGCGGACAGCCGCCGCTGCCCTGTTACGGTTCGCCCGAAACCCTGGAATTTCTGCGGGCCTCCTACCGCTACATCTTCGACTCCGCCAGCGAACCCATCCCGGGGACCTCCAAGCCCCGGCTCACTCTCCTTCCCCTGGAACCGGGCCACCCGGTGGGAATTGCCGGAGTTCACGTCCTCCCCATTGCCTTCGAGCATGGCCCCACCCGGGTGCTCGGCTTTCGGATCGGTCCGGTCGCATACGTCACCGACGTCAAGCGGCTTTCCGCCGAGGCCACCGACGCGCTCAGGGGCGTCGACCTGCTGGTCCTCAACGCCCTCTGGTGGCGCCCCCACCCGACTCACCTCAGTATTCCAGAGGCAATTGATGCCGCCCACGCCATCGGGGCTCGGCGCACCGTGCTGACTCACCTGACCCACGAAACCGGGCACGCCGACCTCGCGGCGCGGCTCCCCCCGGGCATTGAGCCCGGATACGACGGCCAGATCCTGGAAATTTCCCCATGAAACTGCACTTCGGCCGGGCCCTGTCGGACAAGCTCGATGGCCAGCACGGAATTCCCCGGGCCCGGCTCCACGACCTGATCCAGCGATTCCCCGCGGTCCTTGGCGAGGTGCGCTCCCGCCGTCGAGAGGGTGAATACGGCTTCTACGAGCTGGGGGAACAGAGCCAGACCATTGCCGCCATTCGGAAGTTCGCCGAAGGGGTCGGTCAGGCCTACGATCACGTCCTGGTGCTGGGAATTGGCGGCTCTGCCCTCGGCACCAAGGCGCTGGTCAACGCGCTCCGCCCACCGGCGTGGAACGAGTTGGACGACGAGGGCCGGGAGTTTTTCCCCCGAATTACCATCCTCGAAAACGTCGACCCGACCAGCATCGCCGCGGCGCTCCGCCGGATCGACCCCCGGCGGGTTTTCGTCAACGTCATCAGCAAGTCGGGCGGAACCGCCGAAACTCTGGCCCAGTATCTGGTGGTGCGGGCCTGGCTCGATCAGGCGCTGGGCCCCGACGCCGCGGTGCGTCACCTCGTCTTCAGCACCGACCCGGTCAAGGGACCGCTTCGGGAAATTTCCCAGCGGGAGGGGATCGCCGCCCTCGAAATACCTCCCGGCGTCGGGGGACGCTTCAGCGTTCTGACCCCCGTGGGTCTGCTGCCCGCGGCCCTGGTTGGAATCGACATCGAGGGGCTGGTACGTGGGGCTCGGCGCGCCCTGGAGCGGGCCGAGTACGAATCGCTGCTGGAAAACCCCGCCGCACTCTATGCCGCGCTGCATTGGGCCGCCGATGCCTGGCTGGGGGCCCACATTCACGTGCTCATGCCCTATTCCGACCGGCTCAAGGAGCTGTCCGCCTGGTACGTCCAGCTCTGGGCCGAGAGCCTCGGCAAGCGGGTGGACCGGCGCGGTGCCGTGATCCATGCCGGGCCGACGCCGCTGGGCGCCATCGGGGCAACCGACCAGCACAGTCAGGTTCAGCTGTTCATGGAGGGGCCCTTCGACAAGCTGGTGACCTTCCTGCGGGTGGAGCATCTCGGGGAGGACGTCCAGATCCCCGGGCGGTCCGGCCTTCCCGAGGAGCTGGCCTACCTTGCCGGCCACTCCCTCGGCGAACTGCTCCACGCCGAACAGGAAGCCACCTCGGCGGCGCTCTCCCGCATGGGGCGGATGAACCTCACCCTTTCCCTGCCCTCCCTCTCAGCCGAAACGCTGGGTGAGTTGATCATGTTCTTTCAGGTGGCCACCGGCTTTGCCGGGGCATGGTACGGGGTCAACCCGTTCGATCAGCCCGGCGTCGAGCTGGGCAAGCGGCTGACCTTTGCGGCTATGGGGCGGCCGGGATTCACCAAGGAGACGGCGCCGGGGAGCGGTGGGCCTCCGGATGTGGCCGAGTAGATATCAGCGTCCCAGTACGACGTCGATCCCGGTCAGCACCAGATGGAGTTTTGCGCGAGGCAGCTTGCCTGCGGGCTCGGTAAGGAGCGCTCTGTCGACGGCGGTGATCTGCGAAACGTTGGCCACCGAGTCCTTCGGAAGCCCGGTGGCCCGCGCCGTCAACGATACATTTCCCGGCGCCGCCGCCCACTTCAAATTGCTGGTGAGGGGAACACACACCACCGTGGCAATCCGGCTGGCATTCATCCCATCACCTTGAACCACGATGACCGGCCTCCGATAGCCAGGTCCTGAGCCTGCGGGCTCCGGCAGGTGGGCCCACCAGACCTCTCCCTGGGAAATTACCACTCGGTGCGTTCCAGCACCCGGCGCGCGGCGGCGGTCATGAATTTGTCAGGGGTTTCGTTGATCATGGCGACAGCGCGGTCCATCGCGTCGGTTACCTCGTCGGGAGCGTGCCGGGCCACATATTCCTTTAGGGCTTCGCTGAAGATTCGGCTTCTCGATTTCTTGGCGCGGCGGGCGAGGCGCTCGGCGTCCCGAAACACCTCGTCGGGAATCGAAACGGCGGTTTTCATACCACAAGTATAACCACCACCGACCTCGGGATCAACGGCCCCACCGTTCAGCTGCGCGGCGCTGGGCCGGGGTGGAGTCGCAGCCGTTCAGGGCGCTGGAGCGAGCGGGGTTTGGCGCCGCCCCTTCGGTTCCGGAACTTCGAGGTGGTCCTCTCGGGCGGTCGAGATCCAAAAGGCGATTGCCTCCTCGGCGCTGGCTACGGCTTCAGCGCGAGTCATGCCGTGGGCCATACACCCCGGCAACTCCGGAATCTCTGCAATGAAGAGGTGATCGTCCGCGTTCCAATAGACGATCAGTTCGTAGCGGTACACTATTCGTCTCCCGTTAGACCGCCCAGATCATACTTGAGGATGAGCTTCCGCACCTGGCGAATTTGGTAAATCTTTGCATCTCCACCGGATTCCTGGAGGTTCAACCGTTCAGGGATGTTTGGCCGAGTAAAGATATGGTGGCTGCCCCGCAGCCGCTCGGCGAAACCCAGGTTACGGAGCAAGGCGCACAAGTCGGCGAACGCCACGTTGGCATCGGAGCCGAAGCGTAGGATTCGTAGCAAGAGCTTCGCGTGCCTCCCCATAGGGAGAGACACACGGCCGGCCCGTCGTGGGGAGCGTACCCGAAAACCGCCGAGGGGATCGTTGTCGAACGGCCCGGTCCATGCCTCCCCTCGCCGGCGTTTGGCAGGCCGGGGTTCAGCAGGGACCACTCTTGGCGGCAGCCCGCGCTGGGCTGAAAGCCGGGAAGTGAACGGGGCCCGCCACGGCCCCATTCTCTTGCCCACGATTCCCACAGCGTGGCCGTGACGCGCCAGGAGGCGCCAGGACGAATCGAATGGGGAAGAAAGCAAGAAGCCCCGCCTTGCGGCGGGGCTTCCTGTTTTCGCTACCCGAGGCTCTGAGAGCCCTCGGGGTTGGAGCTTGTTACGCTACGCCACCCGTCACCAGCGCCGCGCCGGTCTTGATGCCGACCGCACGCCAGACACCGCCGGCTGCGCAAGGCCCGGTGGTCGGCTTGGTGATGGTGTAGGTCCAGAACCGGTTGAGACCGTTGTCGGTCAGCACCGGAGCCGCAAAGGTGCCACACACCACGATGTTGGTGCCGATGACTCTGGTCAGGAGAGTCGAGTCGAAGTACGGCACGACGATCGAGGTGCTGGCCATGTGTTCCGCCACAACCGTGACTCCGGTCGGAGCGAGGATCTTCCAGGTAACGATGTCAGCCGCCGCCCATGCCTGGGCGGTGCCGAGCGTCGGACAGCCGGCCGGCGTACAGGTCTGCGCCGTGAGAATGCCGGTGGTCACCGCGAGCGAGGGGGTGCCGAAGACGTCGTGCAGAATGGCACCGACGCGCACATCCGGATCAGGTACACGAACGCCCACGTCAAGCGCAACGGCTCCTGGCAGATGGTGGCATGGCAGGCGACCCGCATCCCGCAGCCGTGAGGTCGGAGCGCGCTGGCGGCATGTCCTGGTAGGAGGACTGGTGATGAGGCTGAAGGGTTGCGCGGCGGTGGTTCTGGCGTTGGCGTGGCTCGCCCCCGAAAGCGTGC
>JANNSC010000303.1:0-3317 GCA_031402135.1 Gemmatimonadales bacterium
AAATCCGCCGGGTCATGCTCGACCCATCCCGGCTGGGGATAGTGCTGGGGGAATTCCCGCCGGCCTTGCCCCAGCACGGTGCCGTCCTGGTGCACAACCAGGGCACGGCTGCTGGTGGTGCCTTGGTCGAGGGCGAGGATGGAGGGCATGGGGAGTAAGCTATCAGCTCTCGGCCATCAGGTGGCCCCGGCACCCGACCTCCGACGCGGCGCCGAGCCTTCCGACTCCCTCGGTAGGGGTCAGCGCAGCGCGCTTTCGACGACCACTTGGTTGGTGCATGGGACGCGGGTCAGAGGCGAGCCCGCCGGAGCGACACCGCGTTGACCGCAACGATTATGGATGACACCGACATCAGGAGCGCCGAAATCTCCGGACGAAGAGACCATCCAAGAGATGGGTAGAGGACCCCGGCGGCAACCGGGATCGCCAGCACGTTGTAGACACTGGCCCAGATCAGATTCTGCTTCATTTTTCGGACGGTCGCCTTGCTCAGCCGCACCGCCCGCGGAATGTCTCCCGGGTCTGAGCGCATCAGCACCACCTGGGCCGCCTGGATGGCCACATCGGTGCCCGCGCCGATCGCGATACCGATGTCGGCTTGAGCGAGGGCAGGCGCGTCGTTGACGCCATCACCCACCATCGCGGTGACCTGGCCGGCCTCCTGCAATTTTTTCACATATGCCGCCTTTTCCTCCGGTTTCACCTCGGCGAAGACCTGGTCGATGCCAACCTCCCGGGCCACTCGCTCCGCCGCCTGGCGCAGGTCGCCACTCAACAGGACCGGCGTGATGCCCATTGCCTTGAGCTCCCGGATCGCGGCAGCCGACGTCGGCCGGATGGCGTCGGTGATGCCGAGGACGCCAATGGCCCGGCCACCGAGCGCCACATAGGTCAACGAGCGGCCTTGACCCGCCAAATTGTCGCCCGCCGCTCGGATCGGCGCGAGATCCACGCCTTCCTTCTGGAAGAGCGCGGCGTTGCCGGTGAGCACGGCCTGGCCACCCACGATCGACCGAAGCCCCATTCCGGGCACGTTGGTCACCGCGGTGGCTTCCTCCGCATCCGGGAGGTTGCGGGTTGCGGCGGCCTGGGCGATGGCCAGCGAGAGTGGATGGGTGGATTGTCGGGCCGGAGCAGCGGCGGCGCTGAGCAGTTCATCGGCGGTAACTCCCGGCACCGGTTCCAATTCGGTAACGCTGGGCTTGCCTTCGGTGAGCGTGCCGGTCTTGTCGAGCACAATCGTCTGGATCCGGCTGACTCCTTCCAGCGTTGCGGCGTCCTTGATCAGGATGTTGTGTTTGGCGCCCAATCCGGTGCCCACGGCGACCGCCGTCGGCGTGGCGAGTCCAAGCGCGTCGGGACAGGCGATGACGACGGCGGAAATGGCGAAGGTGAGGGCGGTCACGAACGGTACGTTTGCGAACAGCGTCCATCCGAGAAAGGTGAGCACGCCGGCACCGACCGCCACGACCACCAGCACCGCAGCGGCCCGGTCGGCGAGGCGCTGACCGGGGGCCTTGGAGTTCTGGGCCCTCGCGACCAGCGCGGCGATCTGGGCGAGTACGGTATCGTTTCCCACCTTGGTCGCTCGCATCGTGACCGCAGCGCTCACGTTGATCGAGCCGCCAACCACGCCCTCCCCGGTGCGCTTCTTCACTGGAAGACTCTCGCCGGTCACCAGGGCCTCGTCCACGTCGGTCTCGCCGACAGTCAACTCACCATCTACCGGGATCTTGTCGCCGGGCCGGAGCCGGAGCTGGTCGCCGACCAGCACCTCACTGGTTGGGATGGTGACCTCGGTGTTGCCTCGAAGGACCAACGCGGTGGGCGGCACCAGGTCGAAGAGAGCCCGAAGGGCATCGGAAGTGCCTCTCCGGGATTTCATCTCCATCCAGTGTCCAAACAGGACGAAGGTGACCAGCATTGCGGCCGCTTCGTAATAGGCGGTGGGATAGCCAATAATCGTGAGGTAGACGCTGCTCAGGTATGCCGCCAGGACGCCGGTGGCGATCAGGACCGACATGTCGAGCTGGCGCTTTTGCAGGGCGAAGAAGCTGCCCGCGATGAATATCCAGCCGCTCCACCAGACCACCGGGGTCGACAGCGCCAGACCGAGCCAGGCGCTCAGCGGTGGTTCCACCAGCATCGGGAGGCCGGGTACGTGCCCGGCCAGGAATACGATCGGCACCGTGAAGGCGAGTGCCACCAGAAAACGGCGCCGCATATCCGCTTCCATCGCTTTCGCGTGGGTGGGATCCGCCATCATCGCGGCGTGGTCGTGGCGGGCGAGCGGCTCAGCCGTAGGAGTGGGCGGAGCGGGGTGCCCATTTGTTGGCTGGGGCCGCTCATCGTGGTGCGGGTGCCCGCCATGCGCATGCTTCATCCCGGGATCCTCGATTTCCGCCTGGGCCCCGGGTCGGCCACCCGCAGCCACGCGAAGTGCTCGTAGACAGCCGCCCAGTACAAGCCGAACGTCAACGCGAAGAGAAGCTCCTCGAGCGGCAATCCGAACCAGACGACACCGCTCAGAGCGGGGGAGGTTCCAGACTTGCTCGATATAACCCGGGGCTGACCACTTGAGCCCGAGGAGGAAGACCGTGTAAAAGCCCAGAAAGAGCAGCCCGCCCACCCAGGTCTTGCGGAGCAAGTCGGGGCGGCACAGCAACCCGGCGATCGCGCCGGCCAGCATTGCCGCGATACTCGCGTAGATCACATTCCAGGGCAGAACGTAGAGGATCGGGAATGCCACAAACGTGGTCAGCAACGCGATTCGATGCATACGATGACGGGGGTGGTTGCGTTCGCGCTGGTCGAGTGCCGCCATCTCCTTGCCGGTAAGCCCGTTGTAAAGCACTGCGCCTATCCCGCCGAGCCCGAAAGCGAAGATGAAGCTTTCGATGTCGAAGCCGGTCCGCCGGGCCAGATCAAAAAGGCTGGGTGGGTTCCAGTATGCCGGCACGAAGAGCGGCTCGGTCAGGCCAAACAACGCCATGAACCCGCTGGTCCGCCACATCGCGGGTCGGTGTCTCGGGTAGACTACATACAAAAGTATCCAGGGAATCAAAAATGCGCTGGACCAAACCAGCCAGGCATAGTGAAACTTCATTGGCGCCCACTCCTGGCCAGCTGGTTGGTGACGCCGCTCGCGAGCAGCGGCACCACGTCAATACCGTTCGAAAGATGCGGGACGGTATTGCAGGACACCACTTGCCGCGCGCCGCTCCGGAGCAGCTCCTCGTAGGCACCCGAACTGAAGACCGGATGGACGGCGAGGCAGATTGGGCTGACGAGACCCGCGTCACGGAGGTGGCGCACAG
>JANNSC010000304.1:0-1622 GCA_031402135.1 Gemmatimonadales bacterium
CGGTGGTATCGAACGGGAGCGGCAGAGGCTGGACGATCATGGTGGATGGGAAGCTGAGCCCGGCCTGGGAGGATCTGCTGGTCCTCTCCGCCGCCAGCTCCCGCTTCGTCGACGGCCACACCTTTCGGTTCTATGGGATCAAGGCGGGGCAGATTTACCGGGTGACGCTCGACCTCGGCAGCTGATGCCGCTCCACCGCCTTCCTGCTTGAAGTCCCAACGCTGATCTGGGCCAGAAGCCTGCCGGGACAACTGGCGCCTCATCGATCAGCATCGCTCCAAGCACGCCACCACCTCTCGCCTGAGGGGCTGCCCTCTTGCCAGTCGAACCAATTTACTTTAGATTGCGAAGTACTTTACAATAATACTTCAGTACCCCGATTGTGGCTGCCCCTGACCGGCCACTGTGGAGGTCGAAGCATGCCGCCGCTCACCCTATTGAAGCAGCCCAGTGCCATTCTCCCCCTGCTGCTGTCGTTGGCTGCTCTCACCACGGTGTTCGTTCACCTCGCGATGTTTGGCCCTGCTCCCCAGCCGGATGAGGGGGCCGCCGCCCACATCTTCCAGCTGCTCATGGTTGCCCAGGCGCCCATCATCGGGTTCTTCGCAATTAGGTGGCTGCCCCGCTCGCCCCGGTCGGCGCTGCAGGTGCTGCTGCTGCAAGTCGGGGCCGCCTTCGCGGCACTCGCACCGGTCTTCTGGCTCGGCTGGTGAGGCCAGCGCCCACTCAAGCAACAAAACCCGCTGGGCTCACTTCAGTCCCGACTGCTGCCGCCTCCTCGCGTTGGTGCGCGTCACCATGACGAACACCGGCAATCCCGCCATCAAAAGCAGAAAGCCCCAGTACACCGTCTCCCGGCCGGCGCTTGCAATGACCCACATGCAAACGACAAACGCGACCACCGAGATGATCGATTCCCCAAACCTCCGTCGGCGGCTACCCTCGCCCGATGGCCGCTCCAGCACCAACCCCGCCATCGCACAGAAGGCATACGGAACCACCGACATCAGCGTGGCAATCAGGATGATGAAGGTGTAGGCGCCCACCAACCCCTTGCTGAAGTTGACCAGCAGCAGCGCGCTTATCAGGATCCCCGCCGCCACCAGCGAGAACCCCGGAGTGTGCTGCCGGGTCATCCGGCGGAACCGTTCCGGGAACACTCCGGCCCGCCCTGCGGCCATTGCCGTTTGGCCGGCGGCAAGCAAGGTACAGTTGAGGCAGCCCAGCGTTGACACCAGCGCGCCCACCGAAATTGCCACGGCACCCCAGTGGCCCGCCAGTCGGGCGCCGGCATCGGCCAGCGGAGCGGAGGAGACTTTGAGTTGGGCCGCCGGGACAAGGCCCATCACCACAAAGGCGACCAGCAGATAGACCACCGTAGCGGTGAGCGTCCCCAGGACCAAGGCTCGGGGAATGGTCTTCCCCGGATCGACAACATCCTCGGCCGGAACCGTAATGACTTCGAGTCCGGTGAAGGTCCAGAACGTCAACGCAAAAGAAGAGGCAAAGAGGCTGAGCGCGCTGCCCCCGCCCGGATTCATCGGTGGCAGCGTGCTGGGCTGGACCAGGAAAAGCCCCCCGATTCCGAGCGCGAGCAAGGGAAGGAGTTTCAGGACGGTGGT
>JANNSC010000305.1:0-1983 GCA_031402135.1 Gemmatimonadales bacterium
CGGAGCTCGTGGGACATGTTGGCCAGGAATTCACTCTTGAGCTTGGTGACCCGGATCAGTTCCCGGTTCTTGTCGGCCAGCTCCTTTTCGTTTCGTCGGGTTTCCTCCAGCATCGTCACCCGGTCGAGCCCTACCGCCACCTGCTCCCCCAACGCGGACAGCAGCGAAATGTCGTGCTCGGTGAATCCCAGCCCGTCGATCCGATTGTAGGCGCAGGCCGCACCGATCACGATACCGGAGGAGCGCAGCGGAATGCAGATCGCCCGGTTCAGCGTGGAGGGGAGGCTATCAACCGGAAAATTGCGGGGATCGGCGTTCATGTCATCGCTGATGATCGCCCGGTCGTTGAGGACGGCCCAACCGGCCAATGACCTCTCCATCGGCAACAGGCTGCCGGCTGCCGACCGGAGTGATCCCCATCCCGCCGCGACCCGGAGGAATCGGCCCTCCTCCGCCACCAACATGAAGGCGCTCGCCTCGGCCTGGAGCAGACTGCCGGCAAGCTGCACCACCTCCTCGAGCAAATCGCCGCTGCTCCGCACGCCCAGCAGCGTGGACCCCAGCCGGCGGAGCACTTCGAGTTCACGATTGCGGGCCGCCGCCGCCTCGATAGCCACGCTCATCCGGGCCCGGCGAAACCGGCCCAGCGCTCTGCCCCGGAGCATGGCAATCACTCCGCCGATCGTGGTCAGCAGCGCGAGAGCCAATCCGGTCCAGTGGCCCCGATAGGCCAGGTAGACGCCGGCCCAGCCGATGGCCATGGCAGTCGTGGTGATTGGAACCGGCCGGAACAAGCGCCGCCGAAGTTGGCTCTGGGGAGCCGCCGACACCTCGTCCTCTCCGGTATCGCCGGTGTGTTCGCTGGGTCTGGCCTGGAACCGATTCACCCGGCGTCCGGAGGCAGAATGGCACTGAAGGCTGTTTCCCCGGTAGCGAGCATCCGCCGGAGGTAGGGCCGGCAGAGGCCGCACTGCTCACCGCAGCCGGTGGCGCGCATCAATTCCGGAAGGCCCCACGATCCGGCCTGTGCCAAGGGCAGCAATTCGGCAAAGAGCCGGTTCCGGCAGACGCACCGGTCGATATGTACCGCTGGGGAACCGGCAGGCGGGCGGCTGGGAATATGGGTGGACACCCTGCTCACGGGTTCGCCGGCCGAATGTCGATTTCGCTGACCAGGGCTCGCTCCGGCATCCGCAGGGCGTCGAGGATGGCCTGGGCGACGTCGTCGGACAGCAGCATCCTCTCCCTCCGGGTGGGGAGGACCGACTGATTCTGCATCAAGGCAGTATCAACCGACCCCGGACAGATGGCCAGCACCCGCACCCCATCCTTTCGTACCTCGAGCATCAGAGTCTTGCTGAAGCCAAGCACCGCATGCTTGGAGGCGACGTAGGCGGTCCCCCCGGCAAACGGATTCTTGCCGGCCAGGCTCGCCACATTCACGATGGCCCCGCGCTTCCGCGCCCGCATGCCGGGAAGGACTTCGCGGGTGACGAGAAACATGCTGCGAAGATTGGTTGCCATGGTGGCGTCCCACTCTTCGAGGGTGAGTTCGTCGAAGGGGCGCAAGACGGCGATGCCGGCGTTGTTGATGAGCGTGTCGATAGGCCCGAGTTCCCCGGACACCACCTCGACCAGGGCGTGAACTTGGCCAGGATTTGCAACGTCGGCCGGGCGGCCGGCGGCGACGATACCTTCCTTCCTGAGCGCTTCCAGGAGCGCCTCCACCTTGGACTCGGTGCGGGCGCAGACCCCAACCTGATAGCCGGCGCGACCGAGCGCAAAGGCGGTGGCCCGGCCAATTCCTTCAGTGGCGCCTGTGATGAGGGCGATGGGGGGAGGCATCGGTTGAAATTAAGCATGGAGCGTGGGGAAGGAGAGTCCCGAGTACCTGATTCAGCCGGTGTAGTCGAGCCCCCGGATCCCAGCCAGCTCGGGACTCTCCTTCCCCACGCTCCATGCTTAATTTCAACCGATGCCTCC
>JANNSC010000306.1:0-2211 GCA_031402135.1 Gemmatimonadales bacterium
CTTCCGCCGGCGGGGAGCCGGGGTCAGGCGCAGATCATCACCACCAAAACGTTGCTGATCTATGGCACCGGTCGCCAAGGCGGCGTTCCCGGCGCCAAGCCGATGCTGTTCGCCGTGGACAAGGCCACCGGCCAGCAGGTCGGTGCTGTGGAAATCCCCTCGCGCACCACTGCGGTGCCAATGACCTTCATGCACCAGGGGAAACAATACATCGTCTTCGCGATGGGGGCGGGAGAAAACACTTCGTTGCTGGCGCTGCGGCTGCCCTAGCCGCCGTTTGCCGACGGCATGATCGCCTTGAACGCCGTCATGAACCGCCCCATCTCCTCGGGTGTTCCGATCGACACCCGGAGATGTTCGTTCATCGGCGGGAACGGCCGGCCGACATGGATCCCCATCTTCCGGAACTCCTCCATCACCGGCCGCACCGGGCGACGGAGTTGCACCATGAAGAAATTCGCGTCCGACGGAATGGTCGAATAACCCAGCGCATGCAACGCGGCGGTGGTCTTGCCGCGCAACTCGATCGTCACCGCCTTGACTCGCGCCTGGGACTCGGTGTCCTGCAGCGCCGCTACCCCGCCCCACTTCACGATCGCATTGATGCTCCCCATGCTGTAGGGCCGCATTCGCTGCAACAGTCCCCGTGGCGCAATCGCATACCCCAGTCGCATTCCCGCCAGGCCCGCAATCTTCGAGAAAGTCCGCGCCACGATCACCTGCCGCCCCTCCAGCACGTACGGCACCGAGGTGGCATACTCCGGATGGTCGACAAAATGGTGATACGCCTCATCGATGAGCACCGGCACATCCGCCGGAATCCCATCGAGCAGCTGCGCCACCTCCTGCTTGGTCACCACTCGGCCGGTCGGATTGTTCGGCGTACATAGGTACACAAAGCCGACATCCCGGTAGTTCGCCTTGACCGCCGCGATCATCGCCGGAATATCCTGGCGATAGTCCGGCAGCAGCGGAATCCGAATCTGGTCCGCCTTGAGTGCAGTGACGTGCTGGAACAGCACATCGTACGAAACCTCCGCGCCTACGATTCGCTTGCCGTCCTGCAGAAACGTCGTGCCCACGACGTCCAGAATTTCTCCCGAGCCGGCGCCGAGCAGGATGTTCTCCGTCTTGACGCCATGGTGTTTGGCAATTTCTTCGACGATATCCCCGTCGGGGTACCCGTACCGGTTGGCGTATTTCATCGCATTGCTCATCGCCTGAAGCACTGATTCCGGCGGCCCATAGGGATTTTCGTTGCTTCCCAGCTTGGCCATCAAGTCGTATTCCACCATCGTCGCCTGGCGACGCGCCGCGGCCGGAGTGCCTTGCGCCAGCAACTCCCGTCCCTTGCCCACCGTCAGGAGTCCCAACGCGCTGGTCACGCCACCCACGAACCCCCGTCGCGTGACTCCCGGATTGATGCCCATCATTCCCCCCTTAGGCCCACGTGAGGTCGTGCTTCGAAATCGGCAAGGAACGAATCCGCTTGCCCGTCGCGGCAAAAATGGCGTTGCAGAGCGCCGGGACCACCGGCGGCAACGCCGGCTCGCCCAGCCCGGTGGGCGGGAGGTTGCTCTTGATAAAATGCACTTCCACCGGCATCGCCTGGGTAAGCCGGAGCAATGGAAAATCGTGGAAATTGCTCTGTACCGTGCGGCCCTTCTCGATGGTAATCTCCTGCGCCAGCGCCTCCGCAATTCCATCCAGCACCGAACCCTGCACCTGGTTCTCGGCATTGAGCGGATTGATGATTTCGCTCCCGATGTCGCCGACCGCCCATACCTTTTCCACCGTCACCGCGCCCCGTCGGCTCACCTTGGCCTGGACCACTTCGGCAAAGTATCCCCGGTGGCTGAAATGGAACGCCACACCCATCCCGCTCCCCTTTGGCAGCTGTTGCTTTCCCCATCCCGATTTTTCGGCCACCAGCTCCAGCACCGCGCGCATCCGGTTGCCGTCGAAACCCTCTCCGCTGCTGCCCTGGGCCAGCATCCCCAGGCGGAATTCGACCGGATCCTTTCCCGCCGCCACCGCCAGCTCGTCGATGAACGACTGCACCACGAACGCCACGCCATTGCTGACCGGCGCCCGGAGGAATCCCGTCGGCACCCCGAACGACATCACCGAGCTGTCCAGTGCGTAGTTCGGCACGAACCGCTGGGGAAACTCGGTCGCACCCAGGCCCGCCGAGGGCGCGAATCGCTCGCC
>JANNSC010000307.1:0-22800 GCA_031402135.1 Gemmatimonadales bacterium
GGTCGTGGCTGAGCTGGCGCTGGCCGTCATCCTGATGGTCGGCGCGGGGCTGCTCATCAAGAGCCTGTGGCGTCTGTATCAGGTGGATCCGGGATTCCGGTCCGCGGGCGTTCTCAAGGCAGAGTTCCAGCTCAACGCCAAGTATCCCCAGCGGATGGCGGACTGGCCCAGATGGCCGGAAATCAGGAGTTTCACCGCCGAGGTGCGCAGTCGCATCGCCGCGCTCCCCGGTGTCACCGGGGTGACTATTGCGGGGAATCACCCCCTTGAGGCCGGCTTCACCAGTTCGATTTCCATCGTTGGGCGGGAGGCCGAGGCGGCCGACTGGCCGGAACCCGCCATTCGTCGAGTGGATGCCGGGTATCAACAGACCATGGGGGTCTCGCTGGTCGCCGGGCGCGGCTTGAGCGATTCGGACGACCTGGAGGCGACTCCGGTCGTGGAAATCAATGAAGCGGCGCGGGTCCGGTACTTCGGTGATCGTCCCGC
Organism: Gemmatimonadales bacterium; assembly: GCA_031402135.1. GTDB lineage: Bacteria > Gemmatimonadota > Gemmatimonadetes > Gemmatimonadales > GWC2-71-9 > JABFSM01. Next base: position 490 of record JANNSC010000307.1, read on the forward strand.
ACTGGGGCAGCGCATCCAGTTCTGGGGGTTGCAGCGAACCGTCGTTGGCATCTTGGCCGACGAGCGGTTCCGTGGGCCGGCCGAAGCGGCCATGCCGGCGCTGTACTTGCCCACCGGTCAGGCCCCAGTGCCGAACGGCAGCATCCTGGTGCGGGTTGCCGGTGATCCGATGGCAATGGTTTCGAGCCTTCGTCGCGTCGTCCGGGAGGTGGATCCGGAAGTTCCACTTTACGCCATTGAACCATTAACCGAAACGCTATCGCGTTCCACCGCGGAGCGGCAGTTCACCATGCTGGTGCTGGGGGTCTTTGCTTCGGTGGCGCTCCTCCTTGCGATGATCGGGGTGCACGGCGTGCTGAGCTACACGGTATCGCAGCGCACCCGTGAGATTGGAATTCGCATGGCGCTCGGCGCCGACCGGAGGAGGGTTCTCGGCATCGTGTTAGGGGAGGGAGCCCGGCTTGCGGCCGCGGGACTCGCCATCGGGATTCTCGGCGCCATCGGCGGGGCACGACTCCTCGCGACGCTTCTCTACGGCGTGCACCCCAACGACCCGGGAACGATCGCCGCAGTCGCACTCTCGCTGGGCAGCGTGGCGCTGCTGGCGACCTGGTTGCCGGCGAGGAGGGCGGCAAGGGTCGAGCCGACCGAAGCGCTGAGGTCGGAGTAGACGCCGTTCGCTCCCGGCTCCTGGCAATTCCCTGCCGGAAATTGCCTCCAGCCGGTCTTGGGCAGCAGCCCTCTTGACGAAATCCTTGCTCCCCTCAATATTTCCCCTGAACGTTTCAGGGGATCAAATGCCTCGCGCCGAACTCGACCTGCTGCAGGGAACCCTCGATGTCCTGGTTCTCAAGGCCCTTTCCTGGGGGGCCCGCCACGGCCACGCCGTGGCCACCTGGATCCGCTCCACCACCGATGAAGACCTCAACATCGAGGATGGGGCACTGTATACGGCGCTCCACCGTCTCGAGAAGCGGGGGCTGATCGAGGCGGAGTGGGGGCTTTCCGACAACAACCGCAAAGCCAAGTACTACGAACTCACCGACACCGGTCGGCGCGAACTGCGGCAGGAGGCAGCCCGCTGGGCCAAATATGCCGGTGCCGTGTTCAAGGTTTTGCAAGCCACCAGCACCGGTGCCCCGGCCACCGCGCGATAGCAATGGAATTCCCCGCGCTGCGCCGCCTGTTCCGCCTGGTTGGCCGCCTGCCGGCGGTCGAGCAGGACATCGATGCGGAACTTGAGTTTCACCTCGATGCCGAAACGGAACGGCTGGTGGCCCGAGGGTTCCCTCTGGAGCATGCCCGCACCACGGCGGTGCGTCAATTCGAAAATCTGAGCCGGACCCGCTCGGAATTGGTGCGCATCAACCGTGGGCGGAGAGGCAAGGAGCGCCGAGTGAACTGGTTCGAAGATTTGTCTCAGGACATCGGTTACGCCCTCCGCGGGATCCGGCGCCAGCCGGGTTTTGCTGCGGTGATCATCGCGACCCTGGGGCTCGGCATCGGAGCCAACGCCACGATGTTCGGCCTGGTGGACCGATTGCTGCTGCAGGGGCCCTCCCAGGTCCTCGATCCCGGCCGGGTGGTGCGGTTGCAACTCACCGAGCACAACCAGGACTTCAGCCAGACCTGGACCAATGAGAGCCTCGCCTGGAAGACCTTCACCGACCAGCGCGACCACGCCGGATATTTCTCCGGCATCGGCGCCTATTTCACCCAATCCGACATGCCGTTGGGCAGAGGGGTGAACGCGGGCACTCTGCGGGCGACCCTGGCCACGCCGTCCTACTTCACGCTGCTGGGAGTCCAACCGGTTCTGGGCCGGTTCTATGGCGAGTCAGAAGACCAGGCGGGCGCGGCGCAGCCGGTGGTGGTGCTGAGTTGGAGTTATTGGCAGCGGGGTCATGGCGGCAGGACCGATGTGATCGGCCAGCGACTGTTTCTGGGAAGCCAGTGGTACAGCGTCATCGGGGTGGCGCCCAAGGGGTTCCATGGAGTGGATCTGAGCTCGGTGGACGCATGGCTTCCCTTCCATGCCGGTGCGCCCGACGTGGTCGGGAAGAGCGGGGAATGGCGCGACACCTACAACTGGCAGTGGCTCAAGGTGATTGCGCGGCTCAAGCCGGGGATGAGCCGGACCCTTGCTTCGGACGAGGCGGTGCGGCTGCAGCGGGCGGCGGTGGCGCAGGTGCCCGACGTGGATCACAAGGCAAGCGCGGCGCTGGTGCCGCTGATGGGGTTCGAGCGAGGGGCGGTGTCCCATGCGCGGGAGCGTATCGCGGTGTGGCTGGCCAGCGTGGCGGCAGTGGTGCTGCTGATCGTCTGCGCCAACATCGCGAATTTGTTGCTGGCCCGCGCCGGAAGCCGCCGTCGTGAGGTGGCGGTGCGCCTTGCGCTCGGTGTTGGCCGGGGGCGACTGGTGCGGCAGCTGCTTTCCGAGAGCCTGCTCCTGGCCCTGCTGGGCGGCGGCGTGGCGCTGCTGCTGGCCCAGTGGGGCGGGAACCTGCTTCGGGCGACGTTGCTGCCGGACGGGGGCTGGACCGAGGGAACGCTCGATTGGCGGGTGGCCGGGGTGACGGCGGTTTTCACCATCATGACCGGTCTCCTGACCGGCGTCGCCCCGGCGCTGGCAGCGAGCAACCCGACACTCACGCTGGCGCTCCGGAGCGGCGCCGCCGACGGCGCCTCGCCGAGATCCCGGCTCCGGACCGGACTGCTGGCAGCCCAGGCGTGTCTTTCCTTGGTGCTGCTGGTGGGTGCCGGGCTCTTCGTTCGGAGCCTCTGGCGGGTGGTGCACACCGACCTTGGATACGACGCAACCAATCTGGTGGTCGCTGATGTGGACCTGACATTGGCGGGTTATGACAAACCCGGCCGCTGGACCTTCTACGACCAGGCGCAGGAGCGGCTCCGGGCGCTGCCCGGGGTGGAACGAGCCAGCCTGGGCATCAACAGCCCATTCTGGACCATGAACGCCACCAGGTTCCGGCTCACAGACCGGGACTCGACCCCGCGGGTGCCCGGCGGGGGGCCCTATTACAACGGGGTCACCCCCGACTACTTCGCCACCTTGGGGATGACCGTGGTGGCGGGCCGGGGATTCACCGGGCAGGACCGGATCGGATCGCCCAACGTCGTGGTAATCAACCAGCGGCTGGCGGAATTTTTCTGGCCGGGGATCAACCCCCTCGGCAAATGCATTCGGATCGGGGCGGACAGCATTCCCTGCGCCGAGGTGGTCGGCGTCGTCAAGACGGCACGGGTGAACGCCATCCAGGAAAAGCCGGCGGCGATGTATTATGTGCCGCTGGAACAGTCCATCCGGATCGGGATGTCGGGCGACCGCACGCTATTTCTCAAAACTCGGATCCCGGCGGGCAACATCGTCCCCGAAATACGGCGCCTGCTCCAGGGGATGGCACCCAACCTGCCGTTCGCCAACATTCGCACCTTTCAAAGCCAGATCGATCCTGAAATTCAGCCGTGGCGGCTCGGTGCGGTGATGTTCGGGTTGTTTGGCGGGCTGGCTCTCCTGGTGGCGGCGATCGGGCTCTACAGCGTCATGTCCTACACCGTAATCCAGCGCACTCACGAGTTCGGAATTCGCGCGGCGCTGGGCGCCCGGCCGGGGCAGGTGGTGCGGGCGGTGCTGGGGGATGGCCTGCGGGTCATCGGGCTGGGCGCTGCGCTGGGGATCCTGATCGCCCTGCTGGCGGGGCGCTTCATCGAGCCGTTGCTGTATCAGACGTCGGCCCGCGATCCGTTGGTATTCGGCACAGTGTTGCTCACCCTCGCGACGGCATCAGTGCTGGCAGTCCTGATTCCGGCGCGGCGGGCGACCCGGGTGGATCCGTTGGAGGCGTTACGGGCCGATTAGGGGGAAGGGGCTATCTTCGGATGTAACCCTCCCACCTCCGAGGCCTTCCGTGTCGAGCCCCGTCCGCTACGGCGGCCCCAAGATCGTCCACAACATGACCACGACCGCGTTTTCTCTGGAGGGTTACCACACCGTCCAGACGCTCGGAGTTGTTATGGGCGTCACTGTACGGTCCCGGTCGGTGATCGGCACCGGTCTCGCGGGAATTCAGGTCTTCTTCGGTGGCCGAATCTCGAAATTCGTTGAGCTCTGCGAGAAGGCCCGGCAGGAGGCGTTCGAGTTCATGATCGAGCACGCCGAACAGACCGGCGGGAATGCCATCGTGGGAATCCGCTACGACGCCAACGAGATCATGTCCGGGGTGACCGAGGTCCTCTGCTATGGGACGGCGGTGGTGGTGGAGGCGGTGGCCGGGTAGGGGCAGGAATTCCGGAGCAGGGGGCTGGGCGCAACCAAGACCGGCCGGCGGGTGTCCAATTAACGACCCCGGCAACCTGTCCCTTGTCCCCTGAATTCCGAGCCTGGACCCATGGTCTTCTCAAGTCTCCGCCTTGCCATGCGCGGCCTCCGCAGGACTCCCGGCTTCACCCTCGTTGCAATTCTCACCCTCGGTCTCGGCCTCGGGGCGAATGCCGCAATCTTCGGGGTGCTGGACGCCTCGCTGTTCCGGCCCCTCCCGTATCCCGACGCCGACCGTTTGGTCACCCTCCACATTCTGGCCCAGGAGGGGAACAACCCCAAGCGCGACCTCTTCCCCTGGTCGTATCCCAAATTCCAGCTCTTCCGACAGACCGCCACCTCGTTTTCCGATGTCGCCGGGTATGGCACGACCAGTCTCAACCTGATCACGCCGGATGGCCCGGAGCGGCTGGAGTCTGAGCTGGTCGGCGGGGCCTACTTCAAGGTGCTCGGGCTCGCTCCGGTGCTGGGCCGCCTGCTGCAGCCGGCAGAGGACGCGGTTCCGGGTGAACCAGGGGTGGCTGTGCTGGGGCATGCGCTCTGGCAGCGACGATTCGGCGGCGATGCTGCGATTGTAGGGAAGGACATCCGGTTCAACGGTCGGGCGCTCACGGTGGTGGGGATCGCCCCCCGGGGCTTTCGAGGACTGAGCGGGAACGCCGACGTCTTCGTTCCGATCACCCTCGCCACCGTATTCGAATATCCCGAGATCCTCACCGAGACAGGAAACCACTGGTTTCTGGCGGTTGGCAGGCTGAAGCAGGGAGTGTCGCTTGCCGCCGCGGATGCTGACGCCGCCGCGGCAGGGGCGGCGGTCAATCGCCAGTTCCGCTTTCCAGAGCAGAGCGGGGACTGGAGCGCCCAGGCTCGGCCCATCAACGCATCCCGGGTTGATCCCGGATTCCGGCGCTCTGTCCTCCTGCTGGCAGGGGCGGTGGGCTTCGTCCTGCTGATCGCCTGCGTCAATCTCACCAGCCTGCTCCTGGTTCGCGCAGTGGGGCGCCGTCGCGAAATCGCGGTGCGTCTGGCCCTCGGCGCCGGCCGGGGTCAACTGGTGCGACAGGTGCTGACCGAAGCGATGGTGATTGCCTTGGCGGGTTGGGTGGTAGCGCTTGGCTTGGCCAAGGGAGGGGTTCGGATCCTGCTCATGCTCGGTCCGGGGCAGGCGCAGTCGGGCAGTGGAGCCGATTATTTTTTCGACCCCGCGAGCGTGACGCTGGATGGCCGGGCGGCGGTGTTCGCGCTCCTCCTCTCCATCCTCGCGGCGCTCCTTGTCGGTCTGGGGCCTGCGCTGCAGGCCTCGAGGCCGGAGGTGACCGAGGCGCTCAAGAGTGGGGGCGCGTCAGTCGGGATGGGCCATGGGACGCTCCGCCGACCCGGCGCACACCAGATGCTGGTCGTTGCCGAAGTCGCGCTCGCCCTTGTGCTGCTGGTGGGCGCCGGGCTTCTGGCCCGGAGCTTCGCACGGCTGTCGGGGCTCGACGTCGGATTCACTCCGGACCACGTGCTCACCTTCCGTTACTCCGCGGCAGACGGGGACTTTGCCGGGAAGGATGCGCGCGCCTTCAAGGAACAGGCGGTCACCCGGCTCGCCGCAATCCCGGGGGTGCAATCCGCCGCGATCGGACTCTGCGCGCCACTCGCCAGCCGCTGCTCGGGGAGTGTGGTCGTCAACGTCGACGGACAGACTTTCAAGATCGGCTCCGGCTCGGTACCGATTGGGCTTCACTCCGCCACGCCCGATCACTTCAAGACTCTCGGGATTCCGATACTCAAAGGCCGCGGGTTCACCCGCCAGGACCGCGCCGGTGCGCCGCGGGTCGTCGTGATCAACGAAACGACGGCCAAGCGGCTCTGGCCCGGACAGGATCCCATCGGGCACCGACTCTCCGCCGCCAGTGGATATTTTGCCGGCGGGGACTCCACCGCCGAGGTTGTCGGCGTGGCGAAGGATGTGCGCTATGGAGCGATCGACGGCGAGCTGGAGCCCGACCTGTACTATCCGGCCTATCAGTCCGGATATGGTGGGTCCGGCACGGTCTTCATCCGAACCATTGGCGATCCACTTCAGGCATTCGATGCGGCCCAGCGGGAGCTGCATGCACTCGATCCGACTTTGCCGCTCTACAGCGTCATGACCATGGAAGAGCGGGCCGGCGCGGCGCTGGCGCGGCCGAGGTTCGCGGTGTCCTTGCTCGGCGCCTTTGCGACCATGGCCCTCGTCCTCGCCGCGATCGGGCTCTACGGTGTCATGGCGTTTTCGGTGGCGCAGCGCACCAAGGAAATCGGGCTTCGGATGGCGCTGGGCGCCGACGCACCCCGGGTGCTCCAAGGTGTGCTGCGTCAAGGAATGGCGATGGCACTGGTGGGGATCGTACTTGGCTTGGGAGGCGCGCTGGCTCTGCAGCGGGTAATGGCGGGGATGCTGTATGGCGTCGAGGCCAGCGACCCGCTGACGCTCGCAGGGGTGTCGCTGGTGATGCTGCTCGCTGCGGGGGTGGCGGCGCTGATCCCGGCCCGGCGAGCCACCCGGGTGGACCCGATGGTGGCGATCAGGGCGGAGTAGAGGCGTTCACCGCGCGAAGGTTTCGGGGCGGAGATCCCGGGTCTAGCTGTACATCGCTTCCGGATCGGCTCGATCGAGATCGAGGAGAAACCGGGAAATCTTTTCGGTGACGGCGGCGAAGAAACGAGCACCCTTTTCCGGGGTCGCCCCGCGCGGGTTACCCGCACCGGTGTCCTTGGTGACGGCGGTCCAGTGCCGGGGCGCCCAGGCCCAGCCTTCCCGGAGCCCGGGTACCACGAATTGACGGGCGGCGCCGTCACCGGCTTGATCCAGGGGAAGCACTGAATCCGGGGCGAGGTGCTGCATCATGCTGGTTTCCAATTCACCGGCATGATCGCCCGGTTCGGCAAAGAACGGACCAGGATCTACGCAGGAAAACCAGTTCACAGTGCAGAGGAAGAGGGTGGTGGCGGGCTGGAGTTCCCGAATCATCGGCCGGAAATCGTTGCCGCCGTGTCCGTTCAATATCACCAGCTTGCGCACGCCGGCCCCGGACACGCTTGCCGCAAGATCACTCAACAGCTTTGCCTGGGTGCTTGGATTCATGTTAAGGCAAAGGGGAATGTCGAGCTGCCCGGTGTTCACACCGAACGGAACTGACGGGAGCACGATCACCCGGGCACCGGCTGCGTTGGCAAGGCGCGCCGATTCATCGGCAACGGCTTCGGTCTGGATGGTGTCGGTGCCGTAGGGCAGGTGGTAATTGTGGGCTTCGGTAGCGCCCCACGGGAGCACCGCCACCTCGTATTTCGAGTCCCGAACGGCATTCCAGGTGAGGTGCTCGAGTCGCATCAGTAGCTCGACCCGCCGCCGCCCCCGCCGGTGGAACCGGAGCCGCCGAAGCTGGAACCGCCGCCGCCACCCGACGACCCGCCGCTCGAGCTCGAGGAGCGGACGAGTCGAGCCAGTACCACGGTGGCGGTGGCCACCGCGCCGCATTGCTTGCAGCGGGTGGTGTCTTCGGCGAGTCCCGACGAGCTGTAATTGGGTTGTTTGAGGGTCTTCCGGGTGGTCTTGGCGGTGCGGAAGTGGCAGGTCTGACATTCCTTGAATCCGCTGAGGAGCTTCTGGTAAGGAAGAATCAACGGCGCAGCCCCGCAGTCGCACTCCCACACATCGTAATCGACACTTTTGAGCGTCTCCTCACGTTGCTGCCCAGCGCTGAGCTCGGCGTCGTCGGCGATCTCCGAGAGTCGCACCATCTTCTTGCCGCACTGGGGGCAGCGGCGCGGGCGATTGCGGGCCCATTTGCGGGCGCCGAAGATTGCCAGAATGGCGAGGGCAATCCCGCCCAGCCCCTTGGCCCACGGTGCCCCCGATCCGGCGCGCCCGCCCTCATCCGAAACGATTGGCAACGGGGTGCCAGTCAATCCTTCATCGCCGCGGAGCCGGGCGGTGATGGCCTCGATGCCGGCAGAGAGGGCGGCGGCGTAGTCCTTGGTCCGGAGATGTGGAATGATCCGGTCCCGGCAGATCGCCGCGCTCGAGGCATCGGTCAGGATTCCCTCGGCGCCGCGCCCGGTGGTAATCCAGCATTGCCCCTTGCCGTCGGGCGCAAGCTCCTTGGGCACGATCAGGAGGAGCACGCCGAGGTCGCGCCGAGCCGAGCCAATCGAATCGATGCGCCCGATTTTCCAGGTGCGGTAGATGGCGACGCCGACTTCGTAGGGCTGGTAATCGCCGATTGATGGAATGATGGCGACGCCGATGTCGCCAAAGCCGGAATCCTGAATGGCACGGATTCGGGCATTGAGGGCGGCGCGCGCGGCGGCGGGAACCACGCCGGGCCCGTCGGCAATAAATCCCTCCGGCGTCGGGACCGGGGGCACCAGCCGCCTGAGGCTTGGATCGACCGCCTGGAGGGCGAGCAGCGAGCCCAGGAACAGAAGCGTTCGAATCATCGGGTCCACACCAGGATGACGCAGGTGGCTCCGGTCCCGTTGTACTCGGCTGGGCGATTAGCGGTGGAGCGATAGACCTCCACCGCCTCGATGATGGAGGGATCCATTAGCTGCACCGTGGTCGGGTCGCCGGTCAGCACACCGTCGACGTAGATCGCGACCCGGCTGCCCCCAAGGCCAATCCCGCGAGGACAAAGGAGGGTTTCCTTGCCGCGGCGGTCGATGTAGCGCCTCATCCCGGCCTTGATCAGCATGTCCACCAACGGCCGGGGTTGCAGGCTCTCGATGTCTTTCCGGGTGAGGAATGCGTTGCGGGGGGCGCCACTGTGGAGCATCCGATCGGCGAATCCGACCATCTTCCCGGTGTACACATCGCCCTCCACAGTCACGCCGACCTCGGGCAGACTGTAGGGCGCCACGGCCAGGATCACTCCGATCCTGATGGTGTCATTGGCCAGGATGGTCGCGTCAAATGTTTCGGACTGGTATCCCACTCGGCGGATGCGGAACACTTCGTCGCCGGGGGGGAGCCCGGAAAGAATGAAAATCCCCCGGGAATCGGTAAGGGTGGTGATGTTGGACCGGATGGCAACAATCTCCGCGTCGACAATCGGTTTTTTGCTGGTATCGGCCACAATGCCGAGAATGGTGCCGGTTTTCTGGGCCCCGGCCCCGGTTGAGCGCAGGCCGAGCCCGGCTGCCAGGAGGACGAACCATTGCGCTCTCATTCGATAACCGCCCCAGCCCGGCGGAGGAATCGCTCCGCCAGCTGTTCCTGGCGGTCGTTGCCGCTCAATTGGGCCTCTGCAAGGAGCTGCCGCACGTAGGGCACCAGTCTGGGATCTCCGAAAATGTAGCCGGTGGCGGCCTCGGCGGCGTCGGAGTCACCGTCGTTGGCCCCCTGGAGCAGTGCCCGGGCCGCGGCCTCAAAGAAGCCGGGGTCGTCTCGCGGAGGGAGGCGGAAGCGAAGGCTTGGGTCGGGACCGGGGCCTTCTTCGTTGACGAATGCTCGGGACATGGCGCGATTCTGATTCGAGGCTGCCGCAGGATGATCCTGCCTTGAAGGGTTCCCCGCAATAGGCTGGGGAATGCTGGCCCGACTCCGTTCCGCCGCCGTCATAGGCATCGACGCCTATCTGGTGGATGTCGAGGTGGATCTCTGCAACGGGTTGCCGAATTTTTCCACGGTCGGGTTGCCCCAAGGTGCGGTGAAGGAGGGGCGGGAGCGGATCACCGCCGCGCTGGTGAATTCCGGGTACCAGTTCCCCTTGCAGCGGATCACAGTACTGCTCGCCCCCGCCGATATCCCCAAGGTCGGGTCGGGCTTCGATCTGCCGGCGGCGCTGGGCGTGCTGGCCGCCAGCGGGCAGCTGCCGCCGGCGGCCCTCGCCGGGTTGATTTTCACCGGGGAACTCGGGCTGCAGGGCAATCTCCGCCCAATTCGGGGAGCGCTGTCCATGGCCTTGGCGGCACGCGCCGCTGGGGCCAGGGGTATGGTGTTGCCGACCCCGAACGTGGCGGAGGCGGCGGTGGTCGAGCGGCTCGCGGTGTTTGGAGCTGAGACGCTGGGGCAGGTGGTGCAGCACCTCTCGGGCACGGCGCCGATTGTGCCTGCAAGGGCAGTGGAGTTCGGGGTTGCCGGTTCGGTCCGGTTCGACGGTGCCGACTTTGCGGATGTTCGGGGGCAGGCCGCCGCCAAGCGAGCGCTGGAGGTGGCGGCAGCGGGTGGACACAATGTGCTGATGATTGGGCCGCCGGGAGCGGGAAAGACAATGCTGGCCCGACGACTGTCATCGATTCTCCCCGCGGTGCCCTTGGAGGAAGCGCTCGACATCACCCGGATCCACAGCGTGGCTGGGCTGCTGCCGGGTGGTTCGTCCCTGATCGTCGCGCGGCCGTTCCGCGCCCCCCACCACACCATCAGCGACGCCGGGCTGATCGGCGGCGGGTCCCATCCCCGCCCGGGAGAGGTGAGCCTGGCGCATGGCGGGGTGCTGTTCCTCGACGAGCTGCCGGAGTTTCACCGGCACGTCCTGGAGGTATTGCGACAGCCGTTGGAGGATGGAGTGGTGACCCTCAGCCGAGCGGCGGCGCGGCTCACTTTTCCGGCGCGGTTTACGCTGGTGGCGGCAATGAACCCGTGTCCCTGCGGCCACCTCGGCAGCGCGGTCCATGCCTGCGGCTGTGCGCCAGGCGTGGTGGAGCGGTACCTGGCAAGGATTTCGGGGCCGCTGCTGGACCGGATCGACATTCACCTCCGGGTGCCGGCAGTGCCCTACGCCGACTTGAGCGGCGGCTCGGAGGCGGAGCCGAGTGCCGCCATTCGCGCGCGGGTGGAGGCGGCGCGGGCCCGGCAGCGAGAGCGGTTCAAGGGACAGGTGGGTCTGCACGCCAACGCGCACATGTCGAGTCGGGAGGTGCGGCGGCACTGCCGACAAACCCCGGAAATCGCCGAGGTGCTGCGGGCGGCGGTCGAACGCCTGGGGCTTTCGGCGCGGGGCTGTCACCGGGTGCTCAAGCTGGCGAGGACCATTGCCGATCTGGCGGGGGAGGAGGGGCTGGCGCCGGCGCATGTGCGGGAGGCAATTCAGTATCGGGCGCTGGATCGGCGGGAGCGGTGATCATCCCGCTGGCGACACTTGCTAGGCCAAACCTTTGCATGATCTGATTCCACGGGCCCGATGGATCATCCTCAGTTATCATAGCTCCATGCCTCGTTCCAGGCTGTCTCGGCTTTTCTCGGTTGCCTTACTGCTCCTGGCCGGCTTTCTCGAGCCTACGGGGGAGCTGGGGCATGCCGTTCTCCATCTCGAGTCGGCCTCCGACCCGCACGACCTTGAGCAGCACTCGGGGCGCTCTATCGGCCTGACCGCTGTTGCCATTCTGGCACCAGCCGCTGACCTTGGCCACAGCCACCCTGTTTTCCAAGCACCCGCAAAGTCCGGAGTAGACCTCGTCCTCGCGGTCGTCGCTCCCCCAGCCGAGCCTCTGGAACACCGCCCTGAGACAGTGGCAGTATCAAGCGCGATGTTTTCGGGAGCTCCCGCCCGCGCCAGTCCAGACCTCGGTCACCAGACCCAACCCCGCGCCCCTCCCCTCGCAGGCCACTCCGCCCGCGACCGGTTTCACCGGTCCTATCGGGCTCTCGATCAACATCGAAGGCACTTCCTTGTGACCGTCACCCTTGCGGCGCCGCGCTCGCGCCAACAACCACTCTGGGGTGACCCGGGGTCTATCGAGCTGGAACTCGTATGTCCTGGTTCCGAAAGTGGGCGAGTTGCCTCCTCATTGCTATGGGAATTGGAGTGCCATTGCTCCCTGCGCAGGTTTTGACGCTCGCCGAGGCACGGACTCGAGCGACGCGAGCGAGTCCCGAACTTCTCGCGGCGCTGGAGGCAGCAACCGCTCGAGAGCGTCAGGCCAGCGCATTTCCAAATTCCGTCCTGACCTACGCCCGCGAGCAGACGTCCGGCGCCGGGCCGCGGTTGCCCGACTCTCGATCCGCCAGGCGGAGCTCATTTTTGACGTGACTCGGGCGTACGCCGCTGGGGACGCGGCCGATCAAAGAGCGGCGCGTTCCGGCGCATCGGCCCGGTGGCGGCCCGTGCTGCTGGTCACCGCGGTGCTCGTCGCCCTCCCGACGCCGGTGGCGTCGCGTGGGCCATGATGTTGGTCCGACTCGCTCGCACCAGGATACGCGATGCCACACTCTCCGATCCGCAAACTTGTGGCCCTCGCCGCACTGAGCGTCGCGGCGTCGCGCGGGACCGGGTTCCGGACTCACGCTGTTGGGGCCCGGGGCCTCCACGGCCCTCGACACCATGGCCATTACCGCCCGCCGGGACACCAGCTGCATCAACCACCGCACCGGGGAGGAGGGGACCTCCGTTCTCGGCCTCTTGGTCAAGCCGCGCGAGATCGATCTCACCGGCGAACAATTCAACGGGAATCTCAAAGAAGAGGGAATAGATGAGATCCTGGTCGAGCGGACCCGTACCGACACGCTGGGCAAGGGCGTCAATGAGCGGTACGCCAAGCGTGTCAAAGCGATCTTCCAGGTGGGAGCCGCACAGTCCGATACCTGGGGCACCCCGCTAGGCTATGCCGCGGAGGCCGTCCCGCTGGAGAATCCCTACTTCGTTAAGCGAGGAGCCACACTCCGGGTCCGCTGCTGGCTCGCCGGCAAACCGGCAGTGAACATGACCGTCTCCGCCGGCGGCCGGACCCCTGGCGGTGCCCGGCACCAGGAGATTCGAGTGCGAACCGATGGTGAAGGCGTGGCGACCATACCACTCGCTGCCGCGGGGAAGTGGTACGTCAAGTTCGTGCACGCGCGCCTGGCTTCGGACGGGGTGGATTACCTCTCGCAATGGGCCACACTCGCGTTCGAGTCGAGACAGGCAGCGGGAGTCTCTCCGCCGCCTGGACCGGTGAACACTTTCTTGGAGGAGTCTTCATGAGGAACGTTTCGTGGAGTCCCGCACGGCTTCGCGGCCGATTCGGTTCGGTTTCCCGCAGCTCCGCCTTGGTGGCGGTCCTCGCGATGACGCCGCCGGTATCTCCGTTCAGGGCCGTGCTCCACCTGAGCCTGGCGTACTCGGTCCCGGCGGAGGACTCCCATCAGACGACTGCCCCGGCCGAAATCCGCCTCGCCTTTACAGGTCCTGTCGACGTGTCGAGAGTCGAAATCGAGCTACTCGGACCCGATAAGCGGCCGGTGGCGCTGAAGCCGCCACGGGCGGTCGACCGCTATCCGCACCTGGCGGTAGCGGCAATACCCGTGAAGCTGATGCCGGGCGGGAACTACACGGTGAGGTGGAGGGCCGTCGCCGCCGACGGAGACCCTGCCTCGGGGTACTTCAGGTTCATGTACATGCCGCCCGCAGCCGAACCGCCGCCTGATCAATAGGCGGGTGTTCCCTCGACCCTGACGAAGGCGCATCCCCAGCACAATCCCACCACTCCGGCAATGGCGGCAGGGATCACGGATCACGTCTGGAACGTGGAGGAGACTCTGTCCCTGATGGAGCCATCGGATGGTGGGGTGAACTGAAGAAAACGGGGGAGCCGAGCTCCCTCGTTCCCTAACCCCGCTTCAGCGTTCGTGGCAACAGCCGGGGCAGCATCCACCCCCGGAGCAACAAGGGCACTGGCAAGTACAGGCGTCCATTCGCGACCTCCTTTCATGAGGGGCGAAACCGGAAGGGCTCGCATCCGTTAGAACGGCCGGAGAAGCCCGAGCGGGGCCATCGACAATACCCGTCAGCAGTCGTCCAGCGGATTCGCTTTGTGCGTCGCGCCCAGGACCTGGGGTTCACCCTACGAGAAATCCGTGAACTGATCGATCGGGGAGAAGCCACGACGGCGGATTGCGTAGAGGTATGCTGTCTTACCCAAACAACGACTACTGAGATCGACCGGAAAGTCGCTGATCTAACGAGGATGTGGAGTGTCCTCAATGGCCTTCGCCTAGCCGGTGGCGAATCAGGGACGTGTGATCGGCTGCGCAATCCTCGAATCCTTACAATCCTAATTTCTGTCACGAGCAAACTGACCCACTGCCGCCCGCGCCGCTTGCTCTTCCTCGCCCGCTCATGATAGATTGGATCGTGCCCAAGTCACGCGCGTTGCGAGTCGCTTCGGTCGTCCTATTGCTTGGGGCTGCGGCCGGTGAGCCAGCCTGGGAGCTCGGGCACGCGATTGCTCATGCGGAGCGCGTGGGGCTCCCGCACGAGACCTCGGCGCCGTCGGCAGACAGCGATGGCACAGCGCCCATTATTTCGTCGGTTCCTGAAGGGAATGGACACGGGCATCCCGCCTTCCAGCCTCCGGTAAGGCCATCGTCTGGCCAAGCGGTAGCCTTCGTCGCCCTGCCCGCCACTATCCTCGTTCTCCCCCTCGCGATGCCCCTGGTTCGGAGCTCCGCCGCTTCCGGAGGCTCCGCCCGCGCCAGCCCACGAACGGCTGGCACCACCCAGCCTCGCGCCCCGCCTCTGGCCTAGCTCTCGGTCCGGGTGCCGGTACTCCGGCGCACCCGAACTTCCCGTCCCAACAATTGAAGTCTCTTGCAAGCGAACGGCCTCGGCACGCCGCCGAGCCAGCTTGTCATGACCTGCCCAGGGGCAACCCGGGGTCTACCAACGTGGATTGGGTATGTCCTCATTTATCCGCTGGCGGATGACGCTCCTGCCCTGGCTTCCCGGGATTGAGGTGACCATGCGCCGGTCGGTGCCGGCAGTGCTCAGCGTCATGATGGCACTCTCCGCCTGTGCCACGCCCTCGAGTCCGCCCGTCGTGTCGCCGTCCACCCAGTCGTTGGGCCGGGATCTGCCGGTGTATCAGCCGTCACCCGGGGAAAAGGGACGCCCGGAAGGCCCAACCTTCAACAGCCCGGTGGGGGCCATCTCTCTGCAGGACGCGCTGGCGCAGGCCCTTCTGCACAGTCCCGACCTGGCGGCCTTCGCCTGGGAAACCCGAGCGCGGGAGGCGAGGGCGCTGCAGGCGGGCCGGCTGCCGAATCCGGTCCTCGAGGTTCTGGCGGAGGACGTCGGGGCGCCCGAGGGGCTCCGCGGCGGCAGCGGAAGCCAGCGACTGATCCAGCCGCAAACCACCATCCAGCTCAGTCAATTGGTCGAGTTGGGGGGAAAGCGCACCGCGCGGCAGAAGCTCGCCACGCTCAACCGAGATCTGGCGGCATGGGACTACGAGATAGCCCGTATCGACGTCCTCACTCAGACGACCCGAAACTTCATCGACGTGCTCGCGGCCCAGGAGCTGGTGACGCTGACCAGCCGGACGACCGAGCTGGTCGAACAGGTGGAGCAGAGCGTAGGAGCCCGGGTGGTGGCCGGCGTCGTCTCCCCGGTGGAACAGACCAAGGCCGGCGTGGCGCTGGCGGGCGTCCGGGTGGAATCGGGCCGGGCCCGCCGAGTTCTCGATGCAAGCCGGGGTCGACTGGCCGGCTCCTGGGGCAGCACCGAGGCCGGCTTTCGGTTCGCCGTCGGCGATTTGCGGGAGGTCGCCGAGCTGCCACCGCTCGTCGAATTGACGGCACGGCTGGCTGAAACGCCGGAGCTGGGCCGCTGGACCGCCGAAATTTCACAGCGGCAAAGCGCGCTTTCTCTGGAACGGTCCCGGCGGGTGCCCGACGTGGAGGTGACCGCCGGTTTCCGCCGGTTTACCGGTCTTACCGGCAGTTCGCTGCTGTTCGGCGCTGCGGTTGCGTTGCCGATCTTCGACTTCAACGGCCGCGGTGTCCAGGAAGCGAGCCTGCGCCTGGCGAAGGGGTACGAAGAACGCCGGGCCGCCCAGGCGCGGGTTTCGGTGGCGCTGGCCGAAGGGTATCGGGCCCTGTCGAGCGCCCATGAGGAGCTGACCGCGCTCCGGACGACGGTGCTGCCGGGCGCCCAGCAGGCGTTCGAGGCCGTGAGTGAAGGGTACCGTTTGGGAAAGTTTGAGTATCTCGACGTCCTGGACGCGCAGCGCACCTTGATCGGCGCCGGTGGCCAATATTTGCGGACGCTCTCCGACTATCACAAAGCCGCCGCGGATGTGGAGCGGCTCATTGGCGCGCCGCTGGTTCGGAGCGCCGTTCCGCCGGCCCCCCCCGGGAAGGAGTGATCACCCCTATGCGCAAGAAGTCGAACACGATCATTGCGACGATCGTCGGCATCGGCATCGTGCTGACCGCGGTCATTTTGTGGACCAAGCCGGGCGGGGGTGGAGCCGGCGAAGCCAGTGCCGAGGCGGGGCCGCCAGCGTATCCCCGGGGTCCCCACGGCGGACGGCTGCTGTCCGAGGGCCCGCTGCAGGTCGAAGTCACCATATATGAGACCGGGGTACCGCCCCAGTTCCGGGTGTATCCGTACGACGCCGGGATGAAGCCGCTGCCGCCTCAGGACGTGGACCTCCAGATCGAGTTGCACCGTCTGGGAGGCCGGGTGGACCGCATCGCCTTCCGCCCGGAAGCGGACTACCTGATCGGGGGCTCCGTCGTGGAGGAGCCGCATTCCTTCGACGTGAAGGTCCGGGCGCGGCACGGCGCCCGCCAGTCCCAATGGGCCTATTCGCAGATCGAGGGCAAGGTGAAGCTGGGCGCGGATCAGCGCGCCAGCGCAGGCATCGTCCTCGACACTGTGGGCCCGCGGCGCATGGTCAGCACGCTCGATCTGCCGGGAGAGGTCAAGGCGGATGAGACGCGCCGCGCCCACGTGGTGCCGCGCCTCTCCGGCGTGGTGACCGAGGTGTTCAAGAAGGAAGGCGACCGGGTGCGCCGAGGCGAGCTGATGGCGGTTCTCAACAGCCGCGAGCTTGCCGATGCGAAGAGCGCCTATCTCGCGGCCGCGCATCATGTCGAGTTTACCGGCGTGACACTGGAACGGGAGGAGAGTCTCTGGAAAAAGAAGATCTCGGCCGAGCGCGACTATCTCGAAGCGAAGCGGGCATTCGATGAAGCCGAACTCACCCACAAACTGGCGGCGCAGACCCTGGTAGTGCTGGGGATACCTCAGGCCACGCTATCCACCCTTGCGACGGCGCCGGCGGAGAGCATGGCCCGCCACGAAATCCGCTCGCCGCTGGACGGCACCGTGACGGAACGCAACGTCACCGTCGGGGAAGCGGTGAGCGCCGAGGAAAAGCTGTTCGTGGTGACCGATTTGTCGTCGGTCTGGGTCGACATCGCGGTGTACGCCACGGACCTCGCCGCGGTGCACCAGGGCCAGGAGGCGTCGGTCCGGTCGACTGATCTCGACCTCGAAGTGTCCGGCCGGGTCAGCTTTTTCGGCCCGCTGGTTGGCCAGGAGAGCCGGGCCGCAACGGCACGCATCGTGGTGCCGAACTCCGGGGGCCGGTGGCGTCCGGGGCTGTTCGTGACCGTTCGCCTGGTTCGGGAGGCGGCCACGGTCCCGCTGGCGGTGGCTGCGGAAGCGATCCAGACCTTCCGCGACTGGCAGGTGGTGTTCGTGCGGTACGGCGACTGGTTCGAAGCCCGGCCGCTGGAGCTGGGACGCAGCGACGGGGAGTGGGTGGAAGTCCGCACGGGGCTCAAGGCGGGCGAACAGTACGCGAGCAAGAACAGTTTCGCGATCAAGGCGGAAATCGGAAAGCTGGGCGCGACCCATGATCACTAAGGCGCGAGGCTCCCATGCTTGAGCGCATTCTCGGCGTCTCCATCCGGCACCGGTGGGTGGTCCTCATCGCGACACTCGCCATGGCCGCGTTTGGGCTTTACAACTACACCCGGCTTCCCATCGACGCCGTTCCGGACATCACCAATGTCCAGGTGCAGGTCAACACCGAGGCTCCCGGCTACTCGCCATTCGAAGCGGAGCAGCGGGTGACGTTCCTGGTGGAAACCGCGATGGCGGGCCTCCCGAAGCTTCAGGAAACCCGGTCGATTTCACGCTACGGCCTCTCCCAGGTCACGGTGATCTTCGAAGACGGCACCGACATCTACTGGGCGCGCCAGCTGATCGGGGAACGGGTCCAGGAGGTGAAAGGCCGGCTGCCGCCCGGCATCGAGCCGACGATGGGGCCGATTGCGACAGGTCTGGGCGAAATCTTCCTCTGGACGATTGAGCCACAACCGGGCGCACGAACGCCGGAGGGCCTGCCGTACACGGGGATGGACCTCCGGACGATCCAGGACTGGATCGTGCGGCCGCAACTGAAAACGGTACCGGGTGTGGCCGACGTCAACACCATCGGCGGTTTCACGAAACAGTTCCACGTGACGCCGTACCCGGAAAAGCTCCTGGCGTACGGCTTCACGTTTCGAGACGTGCTCCAGGCGCTGGCCCAGAACAACAGCAATGTCGGCGCGGGTTATATCGAGCGCCGGGGCGAACAGTACCTGATCCGGGCCCCCGGACAGGTGCGGGACCTCGCAGACATCCGGCAGATCGTGGTGGGCAATCACCGGAGCACCCCGATCCATCTGGACGACGTGGCCGACGTGCTGCTGGGGGAGGAGTTGCGGACCGGCGCCGCCACGGAAGACGGCAAGGAAGTGGTCCTCGGCACGGTGTTCATGCTGCTGGGCGAGAACAGCCGGGTGGTCTCGCGGCGAGTGGCCGACAAGATGGAGGAGGTCAATCGCACACTGCCGGAGGGCGTGGTCGCGAAGACGGTGTATGACCGGACGGCGCTGGTCGACGCCACCATCGAAACGGTGCGGCACAACCTCACGATCGGCGCGCTGCTGGTGATCGTGGTGCTGTTCCTCTTCCTGGGCAACGTGCGCGCGGCGATCATCACCGCCTGCGCGATCCCCTTGTCGATGCTGTTCGCGATTACCGGCATGGTGGAGCGAGGCGTCAGCGGCAACCTCCTGAGTCTGGGCGCGCTCGATTTCGGCATCATTGTCGACGGCGCCGTCGTCATGGTCGAAAACTGCTTGCGCCGGCTGGCCGGGCGGCAACATGAAACGGGCGCCGTGCTGACACGGGCCCAGCGCCTGGATGTGGTGTTCGACGCGTCCCGGGAGGTCTGGCGGCCCACCTTGTTCGGCCAGCTGATCATCATGGTGGTTTACCTGCCGATCCTGACACTCACCGGCATCGAAGGGAAGATGTTCTTTCCGATGGCATTCACGGTGCTGGCCGCGCTGTTCGGCGCCATGCTCCTCTCGGTCACGTTTGTCCCGGCAGCGGTGGCGATTTTCGTGAGTGGCCGAGTGTCGGAAAAGGAGAGCCTGCCGATGCGCTGGGCGGCGAAGGCCTACCTGCCGGCACTGACGTCTGCCCTGCAGAACCGGGGGGTGACCGTGACCGCGGCGGCGGTCCTCATGGCCGTCACCGGGGCCATGGCGACCCGCCTGGGGAGCGAGTTCCTGCCCAGCCTCGACGAGGGCGACCTGCTGGTCCATGCGCTCCGGATCCCGGGAACCAGCTTGTCCACGGCGGTCGAGATGCAGCACGCCCTGGAACGGAAATTCAAGACCTACCCGGAAGTTGACTACGTCTTTTCGAAAATCGGGACGGCGGAGATCGCCACCGATCCGATGCCGCCGAGCGTGGCCGACACCTACGTCATGCTGAAACCCCGGGAGCGGTGGCCGAACCCCGGGCGCCCGAAGGCGGACCTCGTGGCCCAACTGCAGCGAGAGTTGCCGATGATGCCGGGCAACAACTACGAATTCATTCAGCCGATCCAGATGCGATTCAACGAGCTGATCGCCGGGGTGCGCAGCGATGTGGCCGTCAAGGTTTTCGGCGACGACGTGGAGATCCTGGCCGAGGTCGGCGACCGGATCGAGGCGGTGCTCACCACGGTGGCTGGCGCGGCGGATACCAAGGTCGAGCAGACGACCGGCCTGCCTCTCCTGACGATCAATCTCAAGCGGGCCGAGATGGCCCGCCTGGGCCTGAATGTCGCCGACGTCCAGGATGTCGTGGAGGTTGCGTTCGGCGGAAAGGCGGCCGGCGAGGTGTTCGAGGGTGACCGCCGGTTCGACATCGTGGTCCGGCTGCCGGAGCGGCTCCGGGCCAGCGTGGAGGAAATGAGCCGGCTTCCCATTCCGCTGCCGCAAGGCGTTCTGCCCGTCGCGGCCGGCGGCGCGTCCTTCGTCCCGCTGGGATCGGTGGCCGAGCTCGAGGTTGCCTTGGGCCCCAACCAGGTGAGCCGTGAAAACGGCAAGCGCCGAGTGGTGGTGACCGCCAATGTGCGGGGCCGGGACATCGGGTCGTTCGTGGCCGAGGCGGAACGACGGATCGGGGAGCAGGTGACGATTCCTCCGGGATACTGGACGGCATGGGGCGGCCAGTTCGAACAATTGCTTTCGGCCCGCAAGCGGCTGCAGGTGGTGGTTCCGGTGGCGCTATTGCTGATCTTTGCGCTGCTCTTCGCGACCTTCGGCACCATCCGCGACTCATTGCTGGTGTTCACCGGGGTGCCGCTGGCGCTGACCGGCGGCGTATTGTTTTTGTGGATTGGGGGGATCCCGTTCTCAATCTCCGCCGCGGTCGGCTTCATTGCGTTGTCGGGCGTGGCGGTCCTGAATGGGCTGGTGATGATCACCTTCATCAACCGGTTGCGGGTCGAGGGGCAATCAATCGATGACGCGGTACTGCATGGGGCAGTGGCGCGACTGCGCCCGGTGCTGATGACGGCCCTGGTGGCGTCGCTCGGTTTCCTGCCGATGATGCTCGCGACCGGACGCGGCGCGGAAGTCCAGCGGCCGCTGGCCACGGTGGTGGTGGGCGGCATTCTTTCCTCGACGGCGCTGACCCTGCTGGTGCTTCCGGTGCTGTACCGGCTGTTTTCCCGCGAACGGAAGGAAGTGGAGTTGTGATCCGAGAGATCAAAGCCATCATTCGTCCGGAGCGCCTTTCGGAGGTCCTGCAGGCCCTGCACACGGTGCCAAACCTTCCCGGCGTGACGGTCTCGACGGTGAGAGGATTTGGCCGGCGCTTCCCGCCCGAGTCCGAAGTGGCCTGGGATGAAGTCGACATGACGAAGCTCGAAATAGTCGTCCCCTGCGCGCTGGCGGGGGAAGTGGTCCACCTGATCGAGCGAAGCGCGCACACGGGCGGGGTTGGGGACGGCAAGATTTTCGTGCTGCCGGTCGAGGTCGCGGTCAGGATTCGCTCGGGGGAGCGGGATACCGGCGCGTTGTGAGAATGACAGCGTAACGCCATGAGCCGCCCCGCGTTCATGGCCCTGCTCACCCGCAGCCGGTGGATCGAGATCGCGCGCATCCTCACGGTGGGCGGAGTCGTGCTGTTGTTTCGCCAAGGCATCCTGCCGCTGCCGGTCCTGCTCGGCGCCGTAGCGCTCGGGCTGTATCCCCTGGTCAAGACCGGGGTGCTCGACCTGGTGCGCGAGCGCAAAATCGGCACCGAGATCTTCGTGACGCTGGCCACGCTGATCGCCATGCTGGGACGGGAGTACGTGGCCGGGGCGATCCTCATGACGATCATTCTCATCGCCGAGCTGATCGCCGAGCTGAACACCGAACGGGCGCGCGCCTCGATCAAGGCGCTGATCGGCTCGGTGCCCGAGACCGCGCTGGTCCGCCGGCCTGGGGGTGATGCCGAGCTGCCGCTCGCGAGCGTCCGTCCGGGCGACATCGTGATCGTGCGGGCGGGGGAGAAGATCCCCGTGGATGGGGTGGTGCGCGCCGGCCAGGCGTCCGTCAATCAGGCGCCCATTACCGGCGAGAGCATCCCCCAGGAAAAGGATACCGGCGCGCCGGTGTTCGCCGGCACCGTCGTCGAACTGGGCGCGCTCGATATCGAGACCCAGAAGGTCGGGGGCGACACGATGTTCGCCCGTATCGTGGCGCTGGTCGAGACGGCGGAGGAGCAGCGAGCGCCGGTGCAGAAGCTGGCCGACTTGGTCGCCGCGTGGCTCATTCCCGTCATTCTGATCTTCCTGGTTGGGGTGTTTATCGTAACCCGGGACATCCGGCTGATCATCACGCTGCTCATCTTCACGTCCCCGGCCGAGCTCGGCCTGGCCACCCCGCTGGTGGTCATCGCGGCCATCGCGCGGGCGGCGCGCGGGGG
>JANNSC010000308.1:0-1570 GCA_031402135.1 Gemmatimonadales bacterium
CGAATCTTGGCCGCCGGACACCCCTGTCCGCGGAAACAAGCGCGTAGATTTTGCGAGGGCGCGATGATGACCACCCACGAGGCCGGAACATGACCCTCGGGCAGGCGTTGTTCCTCTTTATGGCGGGCTTGCCCGCGCAGAGCACTCCGAGGTTGCTGGTAGGGCGCTGGGATCTGACCATTCGCGGGCCGGAGTCGAGTTTTCCGGGTTGGCTCGAGGTGCGGGCCGAGGGAAACGGCTTGGCTGGTCGGCTGCAGTGGGGCGGGGGTCATGCGACGCCCATCACCGACATTACGATGACAGCTGGCCGTTTCACTTTCATCTGGCCCAATGAGGATGACCCCAAGGCGGCGGCGTCACACGCCAAAGGGCGCTTCGGGCCGGGAGCGCGACGTACGCTCACTGCCACGCTCACTGGTGGCGATGGGGCGCGTTACGCCATGAGTGGCGTTCCGGCGCCTCCACTCGTCTCGACACCGGCCGACACCGCTGCATGGGGAGCGCCAGTTGACCTCTTGGCTGGGGGCCTGGCGGGCTGGGTGGCCCGGGGTGAACGAAATGGCTGGACGCTGTCGGGTGGGATTCTCGCCAACACCATGCCGAGCAGTGATCTAATCTCCAAGATGAAGTTCAAGGACTTCAGGCTCCACCTCGAGGTGGAGGTTCCCCCCGGGGGCAACAGCGGGATCTATCTCCGAGGACGCCACGAGGTGCAGGTGCTGGATTCCCGGGGCAAGCCGGCGGGGAGCCGGGAAATGGGGGGAGTGTATGGTCAGGTAACCCCGACGGTCAACGCCGCCGGCGCACCGGGGGAGTGGCAGAGTTTCGATATCACTTTTGTGGGCCGCCGGGTGAAGGTGGTGCTCAACGGAACAACGATTATCGATTTTTCCGAAATTCCCGGCATCACCGGAGGCGCGCTCGACAGCGATGAGGCGGCGCCAGGTCCGCTGATGCTTCAGGGCGATCACACCGCAATCCGATATCGGAATATCCTCGTCACCCCTGCGGTGCAAGACACTCCGGCGGAACACCAGGTGCGCGAGTTCGAGTTGCACCGCTTTGCGGCAATGATGCGGGCCGACACCGCCACTCTCAGGCATTCACTCGCCGAGGAGCTTGTCTACACCCACTCCAACGGGCTGGTGGAATCGAAGACGATGCACCTCGAAGCGGTCGGTTCAGGGCGAACGAGCTATGAATCAATTGGACCGCAGGGAATGAGCTACCGCCCGGTGGGCGAGGCGGTGGTTGGAAATGGACTGGTCAAGTCGAAGGGATCGCTCGCCGGTGTCGCGTTCGACGTGATGCTGCGGGTGACGACCGTGCACATCCGCCGGCGCGGGCGCTGGCAACTGGTGGCGTGGCAGTCCACCAGGGTTCCGTAGCGCGTCAGCCGGTACTGATGATCACGCTGTCACCGTCGCGGTCGGGCAGGTAGAGGACCTGAATGGGATCGCCGGGCACCCAGCGCTCGGCGATAGATCCCAGGATCTGATCGGTATCGCGGAGGCGGCGACCCTCCACTTCGAACTCGTAACGCACCTTCTTCAGTTTTATTCCGAACCCG
>JANNSC010000309.1:0-5370 GCA_031402135.1 Gemmatimonadales bacterium
CTACAACAAGGCGCTGTGGGAGCAATCAGGGCATTGGGGAAAATATCGGGAGAACATGTTCCTGGTGCTGGACAAGGAATCGGGTGAGCACGACTTCTCGCTCAAGCCGATGAACTGCCCGTCCCACTACTTGATGTACAATGCCAAGAAGCACAGCTATCGGGAGCTGCCGTTGCGCTTCAGCACCTATGACGTGCTGCACCGCAACGAGGTGTCGGGCGCACTGGCGGGGTTAACCCGGGTGCGTCAGTTCCAGCAGGATGATTGCCATGTGTTCCTGATGGAAAGCCAGATTGCCGCC
Organism: Gemmatimonadales bacterium; assembly: GCA_031402135.1. Taxonomy (GTDB): domain Bacteria; phylum Gemmatimonadota; class Gemmatimonadetes; order Gemmatimonadales; family GWC2-71-9; genus JABFSM01. The sequence continues at coordinate 302 of JANNSC010000309.1, forward strand.
GAGGTAAAGCGGCTGGCCGACTTCATCCTGGGGTACTACGCAACATTTGGCCTGACCGCGACGCTCAAGTTTGCCACCCGGCCGGAGACCCGGATCGGGGACGACGCGACCTGGGACCGGGCCGAAGCAGCGCTCAAGGCGGCGCTGGAATCGACCGGACTACCTTATGAACTCAAGCCGGGCGACGGGGCGTTTTACGGGCCGAAGATTGATTTCGATGTGGCCGATTCGATCGGGCGGAAGTGGCAGTTGGGAACCATCCAGCTGGACTACGCCGCGCCGGAGCGATTCGAGATGAATTATGTGGGAGAGGACAACCACGACCACCGGGTGGTCGTAATCCACCGGGCGGTGAGCGGATCGTTCGAGCGCTTCATGGCCATTCTGATCGAACATTTTGCCGGCGCCTTTCCGGTGTGGCTGGCCCCGGAGCAGGTGCGGGTGCTGCCGATCTCGGATGCCCAGGCAGAGGCGGCGCGCGGGGTGACCAAGCGGTTGCGGGTCGCCGGGATTCGGGCCCATCTGGATGCGGGGCACGAGACCTTGAACTACCGCATTCGCCAGGGGGAAGTGCAGAAGGTGCCCTACATGGCGGTCATCGGGCAGCGGGAAATGGACAGCGACGCAGTGGCGGTGCGAGTGCGAGGGACCGGCAACAAACAGGAGGTCCTGCCGGTCGGGGAGTTCCTGGACCGGGTCAGGAATGAGGTCGCCGGCAGGCAATTGGCGCCGTGAAGTGATAGCGATGAAGATGGCTGTGCAGGTCAACATTTTTGCATCAGGTGGACTGTGGCAGACTCCAATATTCCGGTCATTCTCTCGGCCTGTCGAACGCCAATCGGGAAATATCTGGGTGGTTTGTCCACGTTTTCCGCGGCCCAGCTGGGGGCCAAGGTCATCCGGGAAGCGGTGCGGCGCGCCGGGGTCGAGGACCGCGTCATTGAAGAGGTGATCATGGGGCACGTCCTCCAGGGTGGGGCAGGGCAGGCGTCGGGACGGCAGGCAATGATCCACGCCGGACTGCCGGCCACGCTCCCTGCGGTGACCATCAACAAAGTGTGCGGCTCCGGGCTCAAGGCCGTGATGCTGGCAGCGCAATCGATCAAGGCGGGGGATGCCGAGTGTCTGGTGGCGGGCGGAATGGAAGTGATGAGCGCCTCCCCCCACTACGTCCACGGGATGCGGGGAGGGATCAAGGCCGGAAACTCGACGATGGTGGACGGGATGATCCACGATGGTCTGTGGGATTCGTTCGGCAACAACCACATGGGAGTGTACGCCGAATACACCGCCACCAAGGCGGGAGTGAGCCGGCAGGACCAGGACGCCTTTGCCCTGACCAGCCACCAAAAGGCGGTAGCGGCCGCGGAGGCGGGGAGGTTTTCGGCGGAGATCCTTCCCGTGGAAGTGGCGGGCAAAGGCGGCGTCACGGTCGTTTCAGCCGATGAGGGCCCCAGGAAGGAGAGCAGCCTGGAATCGTTGGCCAAGCTCAAGCCGGTGTTCCAGAAGGACGGGACGGTGACGGCAGGCAACGCGCCAGGGCTCAACGACGGGGCCAGCGCATTGGTGGTCAGTTCACTGGCGTTTGCCAAGGCGCATCGCATTGCCCCGCTGGCCCGGATCACCGCCTACGCAACCGGAGGCGGTGAGCCCAAGGACCTCTTCTTCGCGCCGATCATGGCGGTGCAGCAGCTGTTGAAGAAGGCCGGCAGCACGATCAACGACTATGGCCTGATCGAGGCCAACGAGGCGTTTGCGGTCCAGGCGCTGGCCAACGGCCGAGCCTTGGGGTGGGACTGGGACCGGGTGAATGTGAACGGTGGCGCCATTGCGCTGGGGCATCCGATCGGGGCTAGTGGCGCGCGGGTGCTGACGACGCTGCTCTATGCCATGCGGGAGCGAAAGGTGGCCGCCGGCCTCGCCACGCTCTGCCTCGGCGGTGGCAACGCCGTCGCGCTGGCGGTCGAAGCGCTTTGATTTCGCGAGGCCGAGCGGCATTGGGGTCGGTGGTGTTCCTTGGCGGTGGACTTGCCGCCGCCCTCTTCGCGCTCATGTCGCTGGAGGGGAGGCTGTTCCCGCCGGGGTCGAATGGCGTGCAAGTGGCCGGGTTTCAGTCGCTGGTGCTCCTGGCGGTGTTCTGCTTCATGACCTGGCTGATAGGGGCCAAGGCGCTCCGACTGACCCCGGCCGATCTTCGGCTGACGCCGGTTTCGACCGGGGTTCGGGGTTTCGGGAAGGGGCTCCTGGTCGGTGGGGCGCTGGCTCTGCTGGCAATGCTCGTTGCGGTGCCGGCCGGGCACGCGGCGTGGCAGCAGGACGGAGGGACGGTGCCCCAGTGGCTCAGGTCGGTCGGGCTTACCGGGCTGGTGCTGCTTCCGGCGGCACTCGCGGAGGAGTTGATGTTTCGTGGGGTGCCGCTGGTGGCGCTCTCCCGGGCGTTCGGGCGAGCCCCGGCAATGCTGCTGCTTTCCTCGCTCTTCGGGTTAGGTCACTTGATGAATCCGGGCATCGGCCTGCTCTCGGTGCTCAACATCGCGCTGGCGGGGCTCTGGCTTGGCGCTGCGTTTTTTACTCGGGGGGGTCTGTGGACTGCCACTGGCGCGCACTTCGGGTGGAATCTTTCGCTGGCCTCGCTGGCTGCTCCAGTGAGCGGGCTGCCCTTCCCGATGCCGTGGCTCGACTACTCGACCGGCGGCCCGGCGTGGCTCACCGGCGCGGGCTTCGGCCCTGAGGGCGGAATCATCGCATCGCTCTGCCTTGCCGCCGGACTGTTTTACTACTCTCGCCGTCCGGATCCGGAGGCCAGTTGAACAATCGTACAGCGGTGGTCGGTGCGGGAACGATGGGCAACGGAATTGCCCATGTCTTTGCCCAGCACGGGTGGGCAGTGACGCTGATCGATGTGTCGGCGGAGGCGTTGGACCGGGGTCTGGCCGTGATCAAAGGCAACCTCGACCGCCAGGTCAAGAAGGGAACGATTCCGGCGGAGGCTCCAGCGGAAATCATGGGGCGGATTGCCAAGGAGACGTCCCTGGAAGCGGCATCCAGCGCCGAGCTGGTGATCGAAGCGGCCACCGAACGGCCCGACCTCAAATTCGAGATATTCCGGACCCTCGACCGAGTCTGCCAGCCTGAAGTGATCCTGGCGAGCAACACCAGTTCGATTTCGATCACCGAAATCGCGGCAGTGACCCGGCGGCCAGCGCAGGTGATCGGAATGCATTTCATGAACCCGGTGCCGGTAATGCAGTTGATCGAGGTGATCCGGGGGCACGCCACCAGCGAAGAAACGACCAGACGGGTGCTGGAAATTTCCAAGGCGCTGGGGAAAACACCGGTCGAGGTGAACGATTATCCCGGTTTCGTTGCCAACCGCATTCTGTTGCCAATGATCAACGAGGCGATTTTCGCGGTGATGGAAGGCGTGGCGACGCGGGAGGCGATCGACACCGTGATGAAGCTGGGCATGGCCCACCCGATGGGGCCGCTGGCCCTGGCGGATTTTATCGGACTGGATGTGTGTTTGGCGATTCTCGAGGTGATGCACAAGGGCTTGGGTGATCCGAAATATCGCCCCTGTCCATTGCTCCGAAAGATGGTGGCGGCGGGGTTTCTGGGGCGGAAGTCAGGCAAGGGGTTTTATTCCTACTAGCACGTCGCCCATCGAACTTTGAGGCACAATGGACGTCCTGGGACAAATGAAGGTCTGGGGTCATGAGCAGGTTGTGTTTTGTCACGACCCCAGCTGCGGCTACCTCGGCATCATCGCAATCCACAACACCACGCTGGGGCCGGCGCTGGGTGGGACCCGGTTCTGGCAATACGGTTCCACCGACGAGGCCATCACCGACGCGTTGCGGCTGGCTCGTGGAATGACCTACAAGGCCGCGGCGGCAGGCCTCAATCTCGGTGGCGGCAAGGCAGTGATCGTCGGAGACAACCGCCGCACCGACCGGGAAGCGCTGTTCCGGGCCCATGGCCGCTTTGTGGAGTCGCTGGGAGGTCGGTACATCACCGCCGAGGACATTGGAACGTCGCCAGCCGACATGGAGTATGTGCGGCGGGAAACCAAACATGTGGCGGGGCTGCAGAATCTTTCCGGCGATCCTTCACCGGTCACCGGGTACGGTGTCTACATGGGGATGAAGGCGGCGGCCAAACACCGCTGGGGCAGTGACAGCCTCAGCGGCCGCACCGTTCTGGTCCAGGGGGCGGGGAAGGTGGCGTACTATCTCTGCTCTCACCTGCACGCCGAAGCGGCCAAGATCGTGGTGACCGACATCGACACCGCCAAAGTGCGGCGGGTGGTGGAGGAATTCGGCGCCCGGGCGGTGGCACCCGACGCCATTTACGATGAGCCGGGGGACATCTACGCGCCGTGCGCGCTGGGCGCTACGGTAAACGACGCCACTCTGAAACGACTCAAGGTGGAGATCATTGCCGGCGGCGCCAACAATCAACTGGCCGAGGAGCGACACGGACGCGACCTCGAAGCCCAGGGAATGCTCTACGCGCCCGATTTCGTCATCAATTCCGGCGGCCTGATCAACGTATACGGCGAATTGCAGCAGTGGCCGGAGGAACGGGCCAAGAGAAAGGCCCAGGAGATCTACCAGGCGATTCTCAAGGTGTTTGCCATTGCGGTACGGGATGGAATTCCCAGCTTTCAGGCCGCCGATCGAATGGCCGAGGAGCGGATCGCCGCGGGGGTGAGGGACAGTTGACAGCGCGCAATTGGTGGTAGATTGGACCCCATGACCGAGACGATTCCCATAGGCTCCGACCACGCCGGTTTCGAAATGAAGCAGCGGCTGGTGAAAGAACTTGCGTCGCTTGGATATACCCCGGAGGATTTGGGGACCGATTCAACCGGTTCGGTCGACTACCCAGATTATGCCCACCTGGTGGCGGACCGGATTGCCCGGGGCGCGGCAACCCGTGGTGTGCTGCTCTGCGGCAGCGGCAACGGGATGGCAGTTGCGGCCAACCGGCACCATGGCGTTCGCGCTGCGCTGGCGTGGAACGCCGAAATTGCCCATCTGGCCCGGGAACACAATGACGCCAATGTG
>JANNSC010000310.1:0-12543 GCA_031402135.1 Gemmatimonadales bacterium
CCCGAGTCGACGCCTCTGCGGCAATCTACGTGGACGTCCACAATACCCTGGTCAACAACGCCATCCTTCGCTGGGCCAACGACGAACAGAAGGCTCGGTACTTCCCTCGGATGACCACCAATCTGCTGGGGGCGTTTGCACTCTCCGAACCCGGCAGTGGCAGCGATGCCTTCGCCTTGCAAACCCGTGCCGAACTCGAGGGCGATCACTGGGAGCTCACCGGTCGGAAGTTCTGGATTACCAATGGTGCCGAGGCGGGAATTTTCATTGTCTTTGCCAATACCGATTTTGCCAAAGGCTACAAGGGGATCACCGGCTTCCTGGTCGAGCGAGAATTCGAGGGATTTGCGGTTGGAAAAAAGGAATCAAAGCTGGGGATTCGCGCCTCCAGTACCACCGAACTCATCCTCGAGCAGTGCAGGGTTCCCGTGGCAAACGTCCTTGGCCCGGTCGGGCTCGGGTACAAAATCTCGATCGAAACGCTCAACGAAGGGCGGATAGGCATCGGCGCCCAGATGATCGGAGTGTCGCAGGGAGCACTGGAAGCGGCGCTGGCCTTCGTCAAGGAACGGAAACAATTCGGGAAAGCAATCGTAGAATTCCAGGCGGTGCAGTTCCAGCTGGCCCAAATGCGAACCGATCTCGAGGCGGCCCGTCTCATGGTCTACAACGCCGCCCGCCTCAAGGACTGCGGCAAACCGTTCGCCAATGAGGCGGCCATGGCCAAACTCTTCAGCTCCCAGGTCGCCGACCGAATCACTTCGAATGCCCTCGAACTCTTTGGGGGGTACGGGTATTCGAAGGAATATCCGGCCGAGAAATACTACCGGGACGCCAAGATTGGCACGATTTATGAGGGTACCAGCAATATGCAGCTGATGACAATTGCCAAAGCGATGATCAAACCCTGAAGAATCGACCCCTGATGGCCTTGGCCAGTTTCCGAACCTCGTGCCTCCTTGCCGTCTCTGCTGCGCTCTTACCGGTCACCGCTTGGCCGCAGGGCGCTTCTGCCGGCGCCGCAAGGGAGTTGCAGGACCAGCTCAACAGCTGGTTCGCGCGGGCGTCGCGATCGGCACCGGGTACCTGGGGAATTGCGGTGGCTTCCGAGGACGGCCAGCTCCTCTGGGCAGTCGAGCCCACCCGGGCGCTGATCCCGGCATCGACCGTCAAGCTGTTCACCACCGGGTTTGCCCGGAGCGTGTTGGGGGGCGACGCCCGCCGGGAAACTCGAGTGCTCGGTGTCGGACACATTGATCAGGAAACTGGTACCTGGCTGGGCAGCTGGGCACTGGAGCTGAATGGCGACCCGACGCTGGAACGTCCGATGCGAGGGGGGCCGACCCTGCGCGAGCTCGCCACCAAGCTGCGCGAACAGGGCATCCGACGGCTGGTAGGACCCTTCAATGTAGTAAGCGCCTCCGGGTCTGCGGGCGCTTCGTGGCCCGCTGCGTGGAATCCGCGCCACAAGGGAAGAGTTTTCGCTCCTCTCATCGGGGCGCTCACCGTCAACGAGAACACCTTCAGCTTTTCCATTGCGCCGGCCTCGAAGGTTGGGCAGAGGCCCCTGTTGGTGGGCGAATCCCCGGCTGGCGTCGGAGATCTGATCGAAATCCGCGCCAAGACTGTTGCCGGACGCTCTTCCCGGCTTCGCTACCAGCTGGCATCCGGCGGCCGGTACATCGTCACCGGCAGAATCGGAGTCCGAGCCCGCACCCGTCGCTTCACCACCACCGCGCTCGACCCACGGGCCATTCTCCAAGCAAGCTGGGGCCGGGCGCTCCGCGATGCAGGCATCGACTGGCAGCGCACCAGTGCCATCAGCGCGACCTCTGCCGCCACCTCCCGATCGGTTCTGGCGATGGTTTCCTCGCTTCCTTTCGATTCCATTGCCACCGAGGTGAACCGCCGCAGCCTCAACATCGGTGCTGAACTGATGCTCCGGTGGGCTGCCGGAAACGATCGCCCCGCCGAACGCCTCACCGCCCACGTGCAGCAAATCACCGGCGATTACACCAGCGTACGCCTGGTGGATGGCAGTGGCCTGTCTCACGACGACCGAGCCTCCCCCCTTGCCTTTGTCGCCTACCTCGCAAAGTTCCCACTCTCACCGGGCGGCAAAGGCTACTCCCAGTTACTCCCGACCAACGGGAGCGGAACGCTTCGAAAGCTCGGCCGGGGGCTGCCCGGGCCCGGCGTCGTCCGAGCCAAGACCGGGACCCTCGGGGATGTGGCGACCTTGGCGGGTTACCTCGGCCGCGCCGATGGCGTGCTGCTCATTTCGCTGATGTACAACGGCTCCCGGGTCTACGCCGCCCGGCAGGAACAGTTGCGCCTGATCCGGCTGCTGGGCGCCGAAGGGGTGAGCCTCTCGCAGGATAGCTCGCTCATCACCACCCAACTCGGTGGGGACAACAGGGAGCCGCCGCAGGTTCCCTGATACAGGGGCTCTAGCGCCTGATGTGATCTTCCCGCGGGCCCAGCAGATGCAGCCAGACTCCACACCATCCCATCTCGCAAGGCAGACTCGACACCGTGCCATCTCGTAAAGTATTACCACACAAAGCAATAGACAGATAGCCGTCGGCAGAGAGCGGTGCTCCTACCGCATTGGGTGGAGTTGTTCCGGTGCAGTTCGGCGGCGGTTGCCTCCCCCGATCTTGAGAAAATGGGCAAAGTCGTGTATATTGAACGCTTGCCAAGTTGTAGCAGCTCGCTGCGGCTGGGCAGGCTTCGAGAACGATGCATGGGGGTCGCTCTCATGGCGGCCCCTTTTCGTTTGTTCAGCCGCCCTCTCGGAACTAGGTCCGAGGTGTAGGTCGAAGCCCCCCGCGCGAGGGGAACCATCGCGATTCACATTGTGTAGTCGGTACGTACCGTTTCCGGGACTCCGATTACAACACACAACAGGAGTAGGAAATGTCACGTATCACCGGTACCGTAAAGTGGTTCAATGATGCCAAGGGATTTGGCTTCATCACCCCCGAGAATGGCGAGAAGGATTGTTTCGTCCATCACTCGGCCATCCAGGACAAGGGCTTCCGCAGCCTCGCCGAAGGCGAGCGCGTGGAGTTCACGATCGTCCAGGGCCAAAAGGGCCCGGCGGCTGAGAACGTCGTCAAGGTCGCGAAGTAAGGACTGAAGGACTGCAGACGGCCCCTCGGGGCCGTCTGGCATCCCTCCACCGAGGTAACCATGATCGAAGTCACGATTGGCGAAGGCGACCGGCTCGACGGGGCGCTCAAGGCGTTCAAGAAAAAGGTCATCAAGGCCGGAATCCTCAAGGATCTCCGTGCCAAGCGGCACTACCTCAAGCCGAGTGAAGCCAAGAAGTTGAAGTCTGCCGCCGCCCGCCGTCGCAAGCGCAAGGCTGCTCGCTTCTAGTCCGAGGGGCCACTTCGAAGCACCAGGCGGCGCGTCATGCGTCGCCTTCGTCGTTTTCGGGCATCTTGTCTTCCCACAGGGCAAAGATGTTGTCCTCCGGATCAGCGATCATCGCCATTACACCCCAAGCCATCTGGGTTGGCTCCGACACGAAACGCACCCCGCGTTCGTGCAGCACCCCGCAGAAGTGCAGCAACCCGGGTGTGTAGAGCGTGACGCCGGTGTGCCGTCCCACCAGCACCTTGGCATCGGGATGGACTGCGGGGTGCACCCCAAGATGAGGCGGTTGGGTGAACAGCTCCAACCCGAAGCTGCCTTGTTTGTTGACCGGGAGCTCCAGGATGTCGCGGTAGAACACCGTCGCCCGGTCGAGGTCGTTGACGAAGATCGCGAAAGACTGCACCCGTTCGATCATGAGGATTCTCTGCTCTTGAAGGCCGCCGACCAGTTGCGCCGCATACCGGCGAGTCCCGGGCGTTCCAGCGGTGTGTCGCCGAACCGCGTCAAGAAATCCGCCTCGGTCATCGTGTCGAAAAAAGTCGACTCCCCGGCGGGAATGGCGCGACGGTCGGCGTATTCCGCAACCCCGGTCGGCTCGGCAAATCGGATATTCCAGGGACAGACATCGTTGCAGATATCACACCCAAACGCCCACCCCTCGAGCCTCTCGGCCGCCGCTTCGGGAATTGGGGCCCGGGATTCAATGGTCAAATAGGAAATGCACCGGGTCGCGTCGAGGACTCGGGGAGCCACGAATGCCTCCGTCGGGCAGGCGTCGAGGCAACGAGTGCAGCTGCCGCAGCGATCGTAGTGCACTGCCATTGCAGGGGTGAGCGGAAGATCGGTGAACACCGTCCCGATAAAGCAGAAGGAGCCCGACTGGGGCCGGATCAGCATGGTGTTCTTCCCGATCCAGCCGAGGCCAGCCCGCTGGGCCAATTCCCGCTCGGGAACCGGACCATCGTCGGCCCACGGATGAGCCACCGTTGCGCCCTGGGCGCGGAGCCAGTCGGCCACCCGAGTCAACCGCCGCATCAAGACTCGGTGGTAGTCCTCTCCCAGGGCGTACTTTGCAATGCGCACGCCAGTGGATTCCCCGGATCTCCCACTGTCTGGCGGGAGGTAGTTGTCCAGGACGACCACCGCAACCAGCGCCCCCGGCACGATCTCTCCCGGGGCCTTCCGCTTCTTGGCCCGCCGATGCAAATACCGCATGGTGCCGCCGTATCCGGCGCGTAGCCATGCATCGAAGGCATCGGCATGCCGGCTCGGCTCCAGCGAAGCGACGCCGCAGGTCACGAACCCCAATTCGCGGGCGTAGTCGGCCAGGCCCTCCCGGAGATCCATGCTCATGGGAGATGGCTCATCACTGATCCCTGATGGCTGATAGCTACCGTGCCTCCGGCTTCCAGTCCCCGGTAATGACCCTTGCCCCGCGTTGATACGTCAGGTAGGACCAGGCCCACTGAAATAGCACGATCACCCGATTGCGGAACCCGATCAGGAAGAAGATGTGGACGAATACCCAGAGCATCCATGCCAGAAAGCCTTCGGCTTTGAGGCGTCCGAGATCGGCCACCGCGTGCCCCCGCCCAATGACGGCGAGCTGGCCCTTGTCCTTGTACCGGAACGGCACTCTGGGGCGATTGGAAAGATCGGCTCGGATTGACCTTGCGACGTAGCGGCCCATCTGCACCGCTACCGGGCACACACCAGGTAGCAGCGGGACTCCCGGCTGGTGGGTGAACGCGGCCGCGTCGCCGAGCACGAACACCTCGCGGTGCCCCGGAATCGAGCAGTCGGCCTCCACCACGACCCTGCCCTGCCGGTCGAGCGGCACGCCCAGGGTGCGAAGCAATGGACTCGCCTGATTTCCGGCGGCCCAGATGACGGTATTGGTTGGAATGCGCCAGCCCGCGGCGTGGACGTAGCCCGGCTCGATCTCGGTGACGAGGGTTTCGGTGCGGACGTCGACACCGAGCCTGCGAAGTTCCTCCTTGGCGCGGGTGGAGAGCTTCTCCGGATAGCTCGGCAGCACCCGGGCTCCCCCCTCGAGGAGAAGTATCGTGGCGTCTCGCGGGTCAATGCGCCGAAAGTCACGACGCAGGGCAAAGCGGGACACCTCGGCGATGGCTCCCGCCACCTCGACCCCGGTCGGCCCGCCACCCACCACGACGAAGGTGAGGTGGCGCTGCCGGACGACCGGATCGGGCTCCTTTTCCGCCTGTTCGAACGCCAGCAGAATCCGGCGGCGAATCTCCCCGGCATCCTCGAGATTCTTGAGACCGGGGGCGAGGGCTTCCCATTCAGGATTCGCGAAGTAGGCATGCCGTGCGCCGGGGGCGAGGGCGAGATAGTCGTACTCGACTCGGCCGCCGTCGGCGAGGATGACCACCTTCGCGGTGACATCGACGGCTACCACGTCGCCGAGGAGCACCTCGGTCCGGGGATGGCCCCGGAGCACCGATCGAATGGGGGAGGAGATATCGGGGGCCGACAGCGCCGCCGTAGCCACCTGATACAGCATCGGTTGAAACAGGTGATGATTGTTTCGGTCCACCACCGTGACCTGGAGGGGCGCGCGGCTGAGGCTCTGGGCGAGGTATAACCCGCCGAACCCCCCACCGACGATCACGACATGGGGCGTCACAGATGCATCGTTTCCCTGCGCCAGCGGGCAAAGCCGACGACATCGCGCAACGGTGGCACCGCGTCCTCATCGCCGTACGCCGTGTACATCCGCCAGCGCAGGTAGTCCCGATCGGGAATCGGCAGGAACGGCGCCCGCCGCCACCATTGCCGGCGTCGGAACGCCCATGCGGTGCGCAGCAAGTCCACCGCCAGTCGGGGATGGATCAGCGCCCGCGCCACCAGGCGCACCATGAGGGAAGGCCACGAGAGCGGGGAGGCTGGGCGCATTGCTCGGCTATTTCCTGCTGGCTGTTGCTGGTTTCCGGTCGGGCAGCTGCGCTGGTCGAATCGGCAATAGCAGCCCGCTCATGCACCAATATATATTGACCCACCATGACTCACCGCCCCCTGATTCACAGCGCCCCGCCCACCGGGCCCACCGAAGACGAAATCCTGCTCGGCTCCCAGCGAATCGAAGACGTCCGCAAGAGCGATCCTTGGCGGGTGCTTCGGATCATGGGCGAGTTCGTGGAGGGATTCGAACGGCTGGGCGATATCACCGATGCCGTGACCTTCATTGGCTCGGCCCGAACTCCCCCGACCGATCCGCTCTACCCCAAGGCCATCGAGACGGCGCGGCGCCTCGCCGAAGCGGGGTTCCCCATCATCACCGGCGGCGGCCCCGGCATGATGGAGGCTGCCAACCAGGGTGCGGTGGAGGGGGGCGGTCTTTCCGTTGGTGTCAACATCGAGCTACCCCACGAGCAGGGCACCAACCCGTGGGTGCGCCGCGGGGTGTTCTTCCGCTTCTTTTTCGTGCGCAAGATGATGCTGGCGCGATATTCCCGCGCCGTCGTTGCTTTTCCCGGTGGCTATGGAACCCTGGATGAGCTATTCGAGTATCTCACCCTGATGCAAACCGGCAAGATGTCCATTCACCCGGTGGTGTTGTTCGGCTCGGCCTACTGGGGCCCGCTGGTGGCATGGCTCACCGGTACGATGGCCGCCGAGGGGAAGATTTCACCGGCGGATCTCTCCCTGTTTCGGGTCACCGATGACCCGGCAGAAGCGGCCGAGATCATCATTGCCGCCCGGGAGAACGCCAAAATCTGGCACGCCGGAGCTTAGGGTGCATCGCGCAGGGAAAACACCACGATCGTGGGCGAGCCGCCCAGGCCGAAATTGAAGGAGCCCCCGCCCGAGGTCGTCGCGACATACTGCTTGCCGTTGACTGAGTAGGACACCACCCCGCCCAGGATGCCCGCCCCGGTGTACATCCGATACAGTTCTTTGCCGGTTTCCGCATCAAAGGCTATGAAATCGCCGGTCATCTCCCCGGTGAACACCACACCGCCGCCGGTGGCCGTTACCGCGGCAACCATCGGGCGCGGTGAGCGGTAGCGCCACCGGATGCTGCCATCCGACGCATCGATTGCCGTCAGCCACCCTTGAGACGTCAAGTCGAACGTCGCCTTGCCTCCGAGGTACAACTGCCCCGGAATGTACCGAACGGTATTGTCGGGCACGATGGTGGTGCACCAGTCCACCGCCGGCACGTAAAGCAGGTTGGCGCCCGGGTGCAGCGCCGGACCATTCCACTGCACCCCTCCCAGCATGCCGGGGCAGACCCGCAAACCCTGCTGCGGGATCGGGCCCTCGGTGTTGAGCCGTGTGGTAAGGGTCGTCTCGAACAGGCGCTCGTGGGTGTCACGGTCGAGCATCCGCAGCATGCCGTCCTTCCCCGCAGTGGCCACCAGGTTTCGCTCCACGCCTCGGACCCGACCGCGGAAGAGCGGACTCACCTGGGTGAGATCCCAGTCGCGGGCGTCGCTGGGGACCATCTGATCATACCACCGCAGTTTCCCGGTCCGGACGTCCAGGGCAACGATGGCGTTGGTGTAGAGGTTCTTCCCCGGCCGCAGGAGAGAGGGAATGTCCGGCGCCGGGTTGGTCACCCCCACGTACACCTCTCCCCGAACCGGGTCGAGCGAGAGCGGAGTCCACACTGCCCCCCCGCCAACCGGAATCTTGTCGGAGTTGCCCCAGGTATCGGCCCCCGGTTCCCCCAGTCGCGGTACCGTGTTGAACCGCCACACCGCCTGGCCGTCTTCGAGACGAAAGGCGCCGATCCACCCCTGGATGTTGTTCTCGCTCCCCGCGGGGCCGATCAGCACCAGGTCCTCGAAGATCATCGCCGGCATGGTGATCGTCTCACCAAGGGAGGGCTTGGCTACTTGCCGAGCCCAGAGGAGGTGCCCGTCGGCGGCATCGAGCGCAACGAGGTACCCGTCGGCCGTACCGCGAACCACGTAGCCGTCCTTGATCGCTACGCCCCGGTTCATCTGCCAGAGTTCGGTATCCTTGGGCTCCCAGGTGTGGGTCCACCGAGGCCGGCAGGTCGCGGCGTCGATCGCCGAGGTGATCCGGGGTGTGGTGAGGTACATGATTCCGTCGCGCACCACTGGATTGGTGTGGAACGTCTCAGTGGAGCCGACCTGGTAGATGCAGGCCACGACCATCCCGCCGGCGTTGGCCGGGGTGATCTGGGCCAGCGGCGAGTACCGAGTACCGGAGTAATTGCCGGTGGCGTACAGCCAGTTTGCGGGATTGCTGGCGTCGGTGAGTTCCTGCTGGCTGGGCCCCGATCCGGTGGGGCGGAGGCCCTTCTCCCCCGGAATAAAGGCCGGGGCCACCTTCGGCGCCGCCACGACGACGGTCGGGAGACGGACCGCGCGGAGGGCGTTTGCCGACGCCGACAGAACCCGAGTACCAGCGGGCAGGCCGTTCCGCAGCAGCAGGTAAGTGAACACATCCAGGTACGCCGACGCTGACAACGATCCCATCGCCGGTTTGGGCATGGTGGTGCGCAGCACGTAATAGAGATCCGAGGCGGACCGGTCGGGGCCGCCGTTCCATTTGGCCAGGAAGACCGAACCGGCCAGGACCGGTCCGGTAGCACCCTCGAGTTCGGTGCCGTGGCAGGCGGCGCAGTAAGCGCCGTAGATCCGACGGCCCCGCTCCGCCTGCGCTGCGGTGAACGTGCCGGCGGGACGTGCCGCGGTGACCTGTGCTGCAATCGGTCCACGAAGGCCCACGCAAAGGACGAGCACGGGAAGCAACCGGAGGGAACCAGGCATCGAACATCCAGAGAATGGGAATGGAACGAATCATACCGCTATATTCCCCTCCGCATAATTCCCGAGCGAGCCATGACCCGCCCGTCCGACAGTTTTCTCCGCGGCCGCCGCATCGATCCCGCACCGATCAGCGGAACCGAGACGGCCGCCGACCTGATCGACAATGCCTTCCTGGCGTACAATGCCGGCCGGTTGCGGGAGGGCTGCGTGCTGTTCACCGAAAAAATGCTCGCCCCCGAAGTCACGGTCGGGATGAGCCTGACCGGTGCCATGACCCCTGCAGGCCTCGGAATGAGCACCCTCATTCCGCTCCTGGAAGCGGGTTTCGTGGACTGGATTATTTCCACCGGCGCCAACCTCTATCACGACGCCCATTTCGGCCTCGGCCTGGCAATGCACCAGGGCACCCCGTTCGCTGACGACATCGTACTCCGCGACAAGGGCGTCGTTCGCATCTACGACGTTTTCTTCGACTACAGCGTCCTCCTTTCCACCGACGCCTTCGTGCGCGAAGTCTCCGCCCGGGATGAATTCCAGCGCTCCATGAGCTCCGCCGAGTATCACTACCTCCTGGGCGGCTACGTCGCCGAGCGAGAAAAGGCGCTGGGCCTTTCCCGGCGGTCGCTTCTGGCTGTGGCGCATCAGTTGGAGGTGCCGATCTACACCAGTTCACCGGGAGACAGCTCCATCGGAATGAATGTGGCAGAGCAGGCGCTGGCCGGCAGCAAGCTGCGGTTTGACGTCAGCGCCGACGTCAATGAAACCGCGGCGATTGTGCTGGAGGCCAAGCGGAGCGGCGGCAAGAGTGGCGCGTTGATCGTGGGCGGCGGGAGTCCCAAGAATTTCCTGCTGCAGACCGAACCACAGATTCAGGAAGTCCTCGGCATCGATGAACGGGGCCACGATTATTTCCTGCAACTGACCGACGCCCGGCCCGACACCGGTGGGCTGTCGGGCGCCACACCGGGTGAGGCGGTGAGCTGGGGAAAGATCGACCCCGATATGCTGCCCGGCACGGTGGTTTGTTACATGGACAACACCGTCTCTCTGCCGCTTCTCACCGCCTATGCCAAGGCGCGGCACCCCGCTCGACCGCTCCGCCGGCTGTACCGGAAGCGCGAGGAAATGATGCAGCGATTGATCGAGGAGTATCAGGCGGCTCTGGCATTCAGGAATCGGCGGGCCGATGAGGCGGAGGGCGCGTCCACCCGGTGAGCCACGGCAATACGGAGGAACTCAAAGCCGTCGGCATCAGCCGGGCGTATGCCAATTACGCGCTCTGGCTCCTCACCGCGATCAACCTGGTCAACTACCTGAGCCGCAACGCCATCTTCGCGCTGTTTGATCCGGTCAAGCGGGACCTCAACCTTACCGACGCACACCTGGGCTGGCTCGGCACCGCCTACGTGCTGGTGTTTTCGCTCGCGTCGGTTCCCGCAGGGGTCATCGGAGACCTCGGCTCCCGTCGCGTTGTCATTGCATCAGGTGTCGCGCTCTGGAGCCTGGGGACAATTCTCTCCGGGCTGGCCCAGGACTTCGGCTGGCTCCTGGTGGCCCGGTCGTTGGTTGGTCTGGGTGGCGCTGCCGCCGCCACCGCGTCGGCAGCAATGGTGGCGGACTACTTCCCGGGAAGGCGCGGCTCCACCGCAATGAGCATCTTCATGGCGGGGCTGGCGGTGGGTGGAGTCCTTGGAATCCTGCTCGCCGGGCAGCTACAACACGCCTACGGGTGGCGAGTGGCGTTCATCGTGTTAGGTCTGCCTGGGTTTTTGCTGGCGGCGCTGGTACTCCGCATCCAGGACCCGACGCGGCCGGCCACGCCGGCACGGCAGGGTGCCGAAGCGCTGTTGGCGGTGTTTCAAGATCTGGCCGGCGCGGCCCGGCGAATTCTTTCGACCCGCACCCTGGTGGCGGTCTTTGCGGGTGGCGCACTGATTTCATTCGGAATGAACGGGCTGGTGGGCTGGGCGCCGACGTTTATTTCGCGAGAACTTTCCCTGACGCCGGCCCAGGCGTCGGTGCTCCTCGGTACCTACGGTCTCGCTTCCGGGATTCTGGGGACCGTGACGGGAGGGGTAGTCGCCGACTGGCTCAGCACCCGGATAGCCGGAGCACGCTTGATTACCACAGCGATTGGATTTTTTGTGGGAGCGCCCCTGCTGATCTGGCTGCTCTACATCCGGGACTTGCAGACCTTCACACCGGTCTTTTGTGCGGCGTTCTTCTTCCTCACCTGGTACAACGGACCGCTCACGGCGGTGATCTTCGACGTGACGCCGAAGCGAATCGCAACGACGGTGTCAGGCGCCTACCTGATGTTCATTCACCTCGCCGGCGATGCAGTGGCCTTTCCGCTGGTCGGTTCGCTCTCCGACCGCTTCGGCATCGAGCGGGCCATCCTCGTGCTCCCCATTGCCGCCATGCTCGGAGGTGCCATCGTGCTGTCCGCGGTCAAGGCGCTGGCGGGCGACGCGGCGCGGGCTGCGGGCTAGTCGGCGGCGGCGACATAACCCGCACCTTCCAGCGCCGCCACAATGCCGGCCGGATTGGTGAGCGCCGGATCGAACTCGAGTTCGGCCCGCCCCATCTGCACACTCCCCACCTTCACGCCAGCCAGCTGGCTCAGTGCCTTGCTCACCGCGTTGAGACAATGACCACAACTCATTCCGCTGATTGCCAAAGTCAATGCTTGCACGCCGCACCCCCTTGAAATGCCCACCGAACCCCGAGATGAATAATACCCCATAGGGGTATGCCAAGCCCTTCTGGTACCGAGAGATCGGCCGGTTCGAAATCGCGGCCTTCTCGGGCGATCGCGGGGGCGGAGCTACACAATTCCTACTTCGACTAGAACTGCAAATACTTGCGGAATAACGAGTTACATGATACGCTCTGCTCGGCATGCCTCCTGCTCTTTGCATTGCCATGTCGGCAGCAAGCGTTGGTTCAATGCCCCGAGCGGATCGCACCGCCTCGGAGGATCCGCTCGTCCCCCTCCTGGTAGTGGAGGGCGGCGCGCCCGATCCGGTTGCGCTGGCAACGTGGCATCTCGCCTTGACCTCCACCACCGCCGTGGAGGTTTCCCATGATCTCTTCGGACTCTGGCTCTACCCCGCGTCCGGCGGTGCGGTGCTGCTGGGCCCGGAGGCGCTGGCCCAGGACAATGTGGTGGTGCCGCTACCCGACCCATGCCTGCTGCAGGACCAGCTGTTCCAGCTCGAAGAGGTGTTGCGGCGAGCCAAGTACGCCGCGGCCATCGCGGTGCCGGTCCGCCACGCAACGCGAGACGTCGGCGTCATGCTGCTGGGGAGTTTTACCCGGGGGGCCTTCGGACCGCAACAGGCAATCGCGCTCAACCGGTTGAGCCGAAAGCTCGCCGCAGCGCTCGCCG
>JANNSC010000311.1:0-2767 GCA_031402135.1 Gemmatimonadales bacterium
CAATGCAATGTCCTTCTTTGTCATGGGCGGTGCCTGAGCCTCGACGGCGTCGGAGGCGGACTGCAGCCCGCGGAGAGACCCCCTCGCCCCGGAGCCGGAGAGCACGGAGCCGGAGAGCACGGAGCCGGAGAGCGCGGAGCCGGAGAGCGCGGAGCCATAGAACCCGGGTCGGCCGTTCCTCCGGAACCTGCTGGCCAGCGTCTGGGCGCCCTCGAAGGTGTCATTGGTCGGAGTATCCGCGTCGAGTCATTGCCTTACTCCCTGCTGATCCTGATGTTGCTGACAAAGAACTTGTCCTTCTCCTCAGAGGCACCGCCCATGACAAAGAAGGACATTGCATTGAGGAGCAGCGTGGCAGGTATCGCCTTGTCGTAATCGGCGATCTTGTTGCTGTCAATGAATATCTGGAGGTTCTCGCCGGCCTTCTTGATAGACACCGTAATCCGGTTGTGCTTCTTATTGTTGGAAAATCCCGGGGCCGGCACCCATTTGCTGCCGGTCTGGTAACCGGAAGGGAATTTGGTTTCGATAGTGGCCTCTCCATCCTTCCCATCAAAACCAGGCCGCAGCTTCAGGTGCAGGTAGGAGTCCGCATTGCCTGCGGATGTCTCGTGTGCCAAACGAAGCGACAGCCCCTTCGCTCCCCAGGTGAAGTTCTGAACCGCTACCAGTTCGTAACTCACCGTGAAATTCTGCGGCAACGGGGTGCGCAATTGCTTCGGCGTCAACCCTGCGTCACCGACCATCACCGCCCAGTTGCCCGGCAACCCCTCGAGACTCGTGACGGTGCTGGCTGTTTTTCCCACTGACCATCCGATTGGTCTTTGGCCGACCCCGGTGGTAGAGAAGTCCTCGAAGAAATGCACACTTGGATCAGCGCTGCTGCTCCGAGTGGCCGCGGAGGCCTCCGTCACGACCACGGCCGCTTTGAAAAGCGGCGACCGGAGCGGCCGGTAGGACTGCCCTTTGACCTTCTCGGGGTCAAAGAAGAAGTTGTAGACGTACTCGATATTGAAATTGTTGAGAATGGCATCGGCGTGTTGCTTGCCAACCGGGTCCAGCACGTCGCCATCCCAAGTTACCAGTATCCATTGCGGCTTGTCGGTCTTGGCCAGTTCCGCCATGGCAGGGTCAATCTTGTAGACTGGATATCTCGGCCCCGGGCCGCCATTGCCCTCAAAGACATCAGGAAAGTTTTCCAACATCACATCGGGCTGTAGCGTAGGGACTTCAGCCGTTTCCTGCAGCCGGGCGCGATACCGCTCCTGGTTCGTTCCCAACACACTACGTCGCTTGGTATACCGGTCGTCGACATCCTTCAGGGCACTGGCCCGGGCTCTTCCTTCCGGCCAGCTCTTGATGGCGGAGGCCTTTTCCTCACCATACTTCCTTTCGATCGCGCCGGCCACCTTCTCGAGGTATTCGGCCTTGGTCACTTTGAGAAAGGGCAGTTTGTTGTCTTTGGAGAGCAAGACGTTGGTTGCGTTAACGTTGATACTGTTCATTTGGTTATTGAAAAAGGTGATGTATCTCTTCACCGCCGGGTGGTGTGACAGGTCATACCGTCGCATCGTCGGGTCGGCCAAGCCGGCAGAAGTCCCGAAATTCGGGAGCAGGAAATAGTATTGCGTGGGGGTATTCAGTGCCATGAGCGGTTCTCCCATGACCACATTGGCCATGATGGACCAACCGAGATGGCTGTTGGTTTGCGGTACCATCTTCCGCTTGCTGTCATATTTCAGTTCGAAATAGGTCTTGGCATAGGCTCCGTAGGTTTGCGGCAGCGCGGCATCGTTCTGATTGTAGAGGCCCAGCTTGGGAGACACTCTTCTTATGACATCGCCTAATGCCCCCTTGGGGACGTAACTGGCCTGGATCCAATTGGCCAGGGAATCAGCGATGGACAGCTGGGGTCCGGAATAGCGTTTGGCATCCACTGCAAGGGGTGCTCGGACGCCGGTAAACTTGTACACCTTCATCCAGCCGATCACGCTGTCTTCGATGGATTTCCGAGGGATCGCCTGGGCAGACGCTGTCGAGGGAATGGCCAGCAAGAGCGGCAGAAGATACTTGGATGCGGTCATGGTGCGGACTCCGGGTTGTCGAACGCCTGGTAAGCATATCGCTTGAGCAGAATGACCGATAGCGGCGCCTGGGCCGCGAACCAACGCTCGAGCCTGCTCCCTGAACTAAAGGGAGACGGTCACCCGCATGAAGGCGTTTCAGTGTCAGCGTTCAGAGGCGAGGCGCCTTAAACCCCTGGGGTTCCACCGGCATCCAATTCAGGTAACCCACAACCAGGAGGATTCCCGTGAAGATCCTGCTCGCAGCCCTTGCCGCCTCGTCCCTGTTCGTTGGCGGCTGGGCCACCATCACCCCCGACCCGCTCCCCGAAGGCATCACCGCCGGCGCGAAGGTCCAGCTCACTTTTCTGGTCAAGCAGCACGGCGTCACCCCGCTGGCCGGGCTCAAGCCCACCGTGCTGATCAACCGGGGAACCGACGCCCCCACCAAGTTTGTCGCCACCGCAGGCAAGTCGAAAGGGTGGTACGCCTCCACGCTGACCTTTGCCCAGGCCGGCGACTGGCACATCACGATCGAAAGTGGTTTCGGGAGCAGCAAGACCACTCTGCCGATTCAGAAGGTGGGCGCCGCGGTCGCTTCCCAGTAACCAGGCCGCGGGTTCCCCCCGGGTCGGCCGTTGGCGGCCCGGGGGCCGATCAGGCGTTACAAGCGGCCGACCAGGGACGTGCCGGTGTCATGCTGC
>JANNSC010000312.1:0-3357 GCA_031402135.1 Gemmatimonadales bacterium
AGAGGGAGTAGGCGGTGGAGCCGGTGGGTGTGGCGATGATCAGGCCATCGGAGCTGTAGTTGCCGACATCCTCTCCGTTCACCCGCACGTTGAGGCTGATCAAGCGGGCGACGCCACCTTTGTGAATGGTGACGTCGTTCAATGCGACGGGGAGTTCACTGCTGTCGCCGCGGGCGGAGACGATGACCGCCTGGAGGGTGCGGCGGCGCTCGGTGATGAAGTTGCCGTGCTTGAGGCGTTCGAGGGCCTGCTGGATCCGATCTCGACTGGTGGCGGTCAGGAAACCGACCCGACCGAGGTTTACGCCGAGGACCGGGATCGGGGCACCTTTGAGCATCCGGGCCCCCCGGAGGAGGGTACCATCGCCCCCGAGGGACAGCAGCGCATCGAGGGGCGCCGAGCCAATGGGGGGCGGGTGGACTGGCCAGTAGGGCTCCAGCGCCGGTTCAGAAAAGAGATCGATGCCGTGGGTCCGGGCGTGCTCGGCCACTTCGGGGAGCACGGCCGCAAGTCCGGCGTAGCGCGGATTGCCGACGACGCCGACGTTCATCGGGCTCCGATGCTCTCCTCGTGATGCAGTGCGGTGATGCGAGCGGCGATTCCGGTTCCGGTGAGCCCGAAGTACTGCAACTGCTCGGCGCGGGGGGCCTGCTCAATGAGCTGGTCGGGGACGCCGAGGGAAATTACCCGGACCTCGGGGTGGGACGCCTGGAGGTCCCGGGTGAGCATGGCACCGAAGCCGTTAACCACGGTGCCTTCTTCCACGGTGACCAGAAGCTTGCAATCCTGCACGATGGACTCGAGCATGATGGTGTCGTATGGCTTCAGGAAGCGGCAATTGATGACCGAGGCCTCGATTCCTTCCGCAGCGAGGAGCTCGGCGGCGTCGTGGGCCGGCTGGACCATGGTGCCAACGGCGAGGAGGGCGAGCTCCTTGCCCTGGCGCAGCGATTCCCAGGTTCCATAGGGGACGGCGGGCACCCCGGCCACCGGCGACGGATCGGCGGGGGCTTTGTCTCGAGGGTAGCGAGTCGAGAAGGGGCCGTCGTGGGCAAGCCCGGTGCGGAGGAGGCCGATGAGCTCGTCGGCATCCCGGGGGGCGGTGACGGTCATGCCGGGCACCGCCAGCAGGTAGGCAATGTCGTAGAGGCCCATGTGGGTCTGGCCATCTTCTCCCACCAGGCCGGCGCGGTCCATGCAAAAAAGCACCGGAAGACGCTGGACGGCGACATCGTGGATGATGTTGTCGTAGGCCCGTTGCAGGAAGGTGCTGTAGATGGCACAGACGGGACGGACGCCCTGGGTAGCTAACCCGCCGGCAAAGGTGACGGCGTGGCCTTCGGCAATGCCAACATCGAAGAAGCGCTCGGGCCAGCGTTTCTGGAAGGTGCTGGTTCCGGTGCCGGAGGGCATGGCGGCGGTGATGACCACAACATTTTCGATTTCCGCGGCGAGCTCGGAAAGGCTGTCGCCGACGACTTGGGTCCAGGTGGGAGGACCGGAAGCCTTTTTGCGCGCCTCGCCGGTGACCGGATCGTAGGCGGCGAGTCCGTGCCATTTTTCCTTGTTGGACTCGGCCAACGCGAAGCCCTTGCCCTTCTCGGTGAGCACATGGAGTACTCGGGGTCCCTCGAGCTTGCGGACGAAGTGCAGGGTTTCGGTCAGTTTCTGGACGTTGTGGCCGTCGATCGGACCGAAATACCGGAAGCCGAGTTCCTCGAAGAACATTCCCTCGGAAAAGAGATTCTTGGCGCTCTCCTCCACATTCTTGGCAAACTCGACGACCCCCTCACCAAAAACGCCACCGGCCCGGAGGGTGAGGTGCTTGACGATATCGCGAACTCGATTGGTGAATGGGCTGGCGACGATGCGGCCGAGGGTTTTGCTGATGGCGCCGACATTGGGTGAGATGGACATCCCGTTGTCGTTGACAATGAGCAGGATATCCCGATGGCTGTGTCCGGCGTTGTTCATGCCTTCGTAGGAGAGCCCGCAGGTGAGGGCGCCATCGCCCACCACGGCGACGACTTTGTGGTGTTCCCCTCGGAGGTCGCGCGCGGTGGCCATCCCAAGGGCGGCAGACATGGCGGTCCCGGCGTGTCCGGCGCCGAACTGATCGTGGGGCGACTCGCTGCGTTTGAGGAAACCGGAAATACCGCCGGTTTGACGGAGTGAGGCGAAATCGAGGTTGCGTCCGGTGAGCAACTTCCAGGCGTAGGCCTGGTGGCCGACGTCCCAGACAATCTTGTCGGTGGGGCTGTCAAATTCGTAGAGGAGCGCGATGGTCAGTTCGACGACACCGAGGCTGGCGCCGATGTGTCCACCGGTGATGGAGCAGGCCTCGATGAGCCGGTCACGAATTTCCTGGGCCAGCTCGGGAAGCTGGTCCTTGCGGAGGCGCTTCAGATCCTCTGGGCCATGGATGCCGGCGAGGAGGGACATGCAACTCCGGGTGACAGGGGGTTACGAACTCCGTTGCACAATATAACCGGCGAGCGCTGCCAGGGTGCCGGATTCAATCCCCCCAGCGCGTAGCGCCTGGCAGGCAATGTCAGCGTGTCGAGTCGCTTCCTGTCGAGCGCCCTCCACGCCGAGGACGCTGACGTAGGTCGCCTTGGCGAGGGTGGCGTCGCGGCCGGCGGTTTTGCCGAGTTGCTCGGTGGTGGCGGTGGCATCGAGGAGGTCGTCGGCAATCTGGAAGGCAAGGCCGATGGCCCGGCCGTAGCGGGTCAGGGCGGCGACGGTCGGAGGAGCGGCGCCGGCGGCAATGGCCCCAAGGACGCAGGCTGCCTCGATGAGCGCGCCGGTCTTGCGGCGGTGGATATCGACGAGGTCGGAGAGTCCCAGCGATTTGCCCTCGGCCTCGAGATCGAGCCACTGGCCGCCGACCATGCCGCGGATGCCGCTGGCCTGGAGGAGGATTTCGCCCATGCGGCCGAGGGTTGCAGAGGCGAGCCGGAGTTCGCTGGCGGCGGCGCAGAGTTCTTCGACGGCCACCGGGACGAGGAGGAACCCGGCGCGGGTGGCGGTGGCCACATCGAAATGCACATGGGTGGTGGGACGGCCGCGGCGCTGGGCGTCGTTGTCCATGCAGGGGAGATCGTCGTGCACCAGGGAGTAGGTGTGGACGATTTCGACGGCGGCGGCGATGCCGGCGATGCCGGGCGAGGTGCCGCCGGCGGTGCGGTAGCTCGCGAAGACCAAGGCCGGCCTGACCCGCTTTCCGGAGGTGCCGAGGGCGTAGGCGAGGGCTTCGCCGTCCCGGCCACCGGGGTTTTTCCGGAGTTCCGCGGCGCGGGCAGCCAGCCGGAGATCGGTCTGGGTACGAGCCTCGGCGAGCAGGGTGTCGTCGAGTCG
>JANNSC010000313.1:0-2518 GCA_031402135.1 Gemmatimonadales bacterium
CTTGCCATGAAAAAACTGGCCCAGTATTTCATCCGGGGCCTGGTGATTGCCATGCCGGTCGCGCTGACCATCTGGGTCTGCTGGTGGGTGGTCCGCAAGGTGGACGGTTGGCTCGACGTCGGCATCCCGGGTGCCGGGATCGTGGTCACCCTCGTCGGCGTTACCCTGATCGGGGCGCTGGCATCCAATCTCGTAACCCGCGGCCTCCTTGCCGCCATCGACCATCTGCTCGAAGGCCTCCCCTTCGTCCGCCTGCTCTACACCTCCACCAAGGATCTTCTCAACGCCTTCGTTGGCGAACAGCGCCGCTTCAACCGCCCGGTCCGCGCCAAACTGGACGGCGCCGGCCGCCTTTGGACCCTGGGCTTTGTCACCGCGGAGGGCCAAGAGCGCCTCGGCATGCCCGGTTTCGTGGCGGTTTACCTCCCCCAAGCCTACAACTTTGCCGGCAATCTCATCATCCTCCCGGCCGAGGACGTCGAGCCGGTGCCGGGTGACGCCGCCGAGATGATGGCGTTCATCGTCTCCGGCGGTGTGTCCGGTTCGGCCGAGCCAAGCGTCAAAAGGTGATGCCGGTCACAGCGAGAATCGGCGGCCCTTCATAGACTTAACAACACCGATCGGAGCCCGTCATTCCCGGTGGCCACTGGGATGACAAAGCTCGATCGACACCACCTACTCGAGGACTGAAATGAAATCGCTAATTCGTTACGGTGCTTTGACTTGCGCCGTCATGCTTGGGGCCTGTTCCGACGGTACGACCGATCCGACCGGGACCACCCCCCTGCTCAACGCCGACATCGCTACCATGGCAGCCGATGCCGCAGGCGAGGACGTCGACATCATGCGGGAGCCGGTCGAGTTCCCCGTGCTGGCGCCGAGTTTCGCGCCCGGAAACGGGAGTCTGAATCCGGCCAACTGTCCCTTCAACTCGGCCAACCAGCGCCTGGAATGTGCGCTGGTCATCCGGAGCGGCGGGCTGTCGGTAATCCGCTCCTACGCCTTCTTCGACGCTGCCAACGCGGTGCAGCAGGCCTATGACGCCCTCCTGACCGCCCGGGCCAACATCATTACCGACGTCGAGGGCGATCGCAGCAACGACAATTGGTCCGCCACCATTGACCGCCACCGTGATTTCGACGTCACCGGTTTGGCGGGCACTGAAACCCAGCGCACCTGGAACGGCACCGGCAGCAGCAGCGCCACCCGGAGCCGCCACACCGACGATGGTGCCGAGCGCTCCTACGATATTGTCTGCAACTTGACCGTAGCCAACGTCGTGGTGCCGGTGCCCAACGGGTCGGATCGTTTCCCGGTGAGCGGAACCGTCACCCGGCAGTGTACCGTCACCTTCAACGGTGGCCCGAGGGACGGCCAGACCGTCGTTCGCACCGCGGTGCTCACCTTCAACGGCACCGATATGGGCAGCATGACCGTCGGCGATCGGACTTTCGATGTGAATCTCCGAAACCGCCACCGCGGCCCGGGCCGGCCGTAGCAGCAGCCGGCATGGCATGGCAAACGGGGGGTCCTCTGGGACCCCCCGTTTCCGTGTATGTTCCCCGCCATGCAGGCTCGCCTCAAACTGTTGCTGCTCTACCTCGGCTATTGGCTGGCGTTCTTCCTGGTTGTGCGCCTGGTGTTCCTGGCCTTCCACGGAACCGAGGCGGCCCGGCTTTCTGCGGCAACTCTCGTCGGCACGTTCGGGCATGGCTTCCGCCTCGACCTTGCTTCGGCGGCGTACCTTTCGCTGATTCCCTTCGTCCTGATTGCCGGCTCAGTGGCCCGCCGACTGACCTCCCTCCTCTCCCGAATCCTGCTCGGCTACACCGCCATCACCACCGCGGCGCTCTCGCTCCTTGCCGCCGCTGACCTCGAGAGCTTTCGGTCCTGGGGCCGCCGCATTGACGCATCGGTCCTTGCTTACCTGGCGTATCCGAAGGAAATCTGGGCGGCGGCGGGCGGCGGCAATCCTTGGCTGCTGCTGGCGGTGTGTGCGCTTCTCACCAGCGGTTTTGTGTTCCTGGCATGGCGACTCTTGAAACCACGATTGCTGGCACTTCCTCCCGTCCACATCGCGGCGGGATTGCCACTGCTCTTTGCGCCTGCGCTGCTGGTCATCCCCGGGCGGGGCGGCATCCAGCAAATTCCCATCAACCAGAGCAGTGCGTATTTCTCCACCGAGCCCTTTGCCAACAAGGCGGCGCTCAACGTCGCCTGGAACTTCTTCGACAGCTGGGTGCGCGGGCTCGACCGGAGAACCAATCCCTACATCGTTCTGTCCGCCGACTCCGCGGCGGCGCTGGTGGCTGGCGGGCTTTCCTACAGCGCCGGAACAGCTGAAGCGGCGCCCCTGCGAGCATTGCCGGGGCGGCGACCGAACGTGCTGCTGATTCTCTGGGAGAGCTTCACCGCGCGATCGGTCGCAGCGCTGGGCGGAGTGACCGGCGCCACCCCGGAATTCGAACGATTGGCAGCGGCCGGACTCCTGTTCCGGAATTTCTACGCTTCGGGAGAC
>JANNSC010000314.1:0-1697 GCA_031402135.1 Gemmatimonadales bacterium
TTTCATCCAGGGCAACTTCATCGATCGCCCGCACCGGCTGGGCGAGCCGGGCACCGCGCTCTCAGTCGTGCCGGACGGGCTATCGCCGCGATAAACCGCCACCAGAGTAGCGGCATCGTGGTCGGGTGTCCCTTCCAGCGCTCACCGTGTACTCACGGTAGCTGGAAGGGATCCCGACCGGGATGCCGCGGGCTACAGGGGAAGGTTCGCGGCTAAAGCCGCTCCTACAGGAGCGGCACCAGCAAGAGGGCGACGATGTTGATGATCTTGATCAGCGGGTTGATGGCGGGGCCGGCGGTGTCCTTGTAGGGGTCGCCAACGGTGTCGCCCGTGACGGCAGCCTTGTGGGTCTCGGAGCCCTTGCCGCCGAAATTGCCTTCTTCAATGTACTTCTTGGCGTTGTCCCAGGCCCCACCGCCGGTGCACATCGAGATGGCCAGGAAGATGCCGGTGACAATCGTCCCAATCAGCAGACCACCCAGAGCGCGGACGCCGGCTCCCGGACCCATGAGGATGTTCATGCCAAAGCCAACCACCACCGGAACGAGAATCGGCAGCAGGGATGGGACGATCATCTCCTTGATGGCGGCCTTGGTCAGTAGATCCACGGCCTTGGAGTAGTCGGGCTTGCCCGTGCCCTCCATGATGCCCTTGATCTCCCGGAACTGACGACGGACCTCGACGACGACCGAACTCGCGGCCCGGCCCACGGCCTCCATAGCCATGGCTGCGAACAGGTAGGGCACCAGGCCGCCAATGAACAGGCCGATGATTACGGCGGGGTCGGAGAGGCTGAAGATCTGCAGTTTGCCGACGGACTCCAGGTTGTGGGTGTAGTCAGCGAAGAGCACGAGGGCGGCGAGTCCGGCCGACCCGATCGCGTAGCCTTTGGTGACAGCCTTGGTGGTGTTGCCCACCGCATCCAGTGCGTCGGTGATGGTACGCACGTTCTTTGGCAGCCCGGACATCTCGGCAATACCCCCGCCGTTGTCCGTGATCGGACCGTAGGCGTCGAGGGCAACGACCATGCCTGTCATGGACAGCATTGAGGTCGCAGCAATGGCGATGCCGTAGAGCCCGTCCAGCTGGTAGGAACCCCAGATGGCGGCACAGACCGCGAGGACCGGCAGCGCAGTGGATTTCATGGAGACCGCGAGACCGGCGATGACATTGGTGCCGTGACCCGTCTGGGATGCAGCAGCGACATAGCGGACGGGCGCGTATTCCGTGGCAGTGTAGTACTCGGTGATCCAGATCAGCGCACCGGTGAGCACGAGGCCAATGACCGCACACAGGAACAGGTTCGTTGCGGCATCACCCATGACAATCTGCGTCACCGGGTAGAACGCTGCCAGCGCCAGGATGCCGGACACCGCCAGACCCCGGTAAAGGGCGTTCATGATCTTGCCGCCCTCCCGCGCATTCACGAAGAACGTGCCAACGATGGAGGCGACGATGGAAACGGCACCAAGTACGAGGGGATAAAGGATATAGCGGAGATCAAGGCCGCCGTCGGCGCCCTTGAAGAGCAGTCCGCCGAGAACCATGGTGGCCACCACGGTCACTGCATAGGTTTCAAACAGGTCCGCTGCCATGCCGGCGCAGTCACCGACGTTATCGCCCACGTTGTCGGCGATCACGGCGGGGTTCCGGGGGTCATCTTCCGGAATACCGGCTTCGACTTTACCCACCAGGTC
>JANNSC010000315.1:0-6133 GCA_031402135.1 Gemmatimonadales bacterium
CAGAGTTGCGGGTCAATCGAAAAGACCTGCCCAACCTCGAGGGCATCGCGGTTGCAGGGACCATCGTCGCCCTAGCATGCTGGCCGTGGCGGAGCCCCGGGCGCGGCCTTCTCCTCCTTCCGCTCCACCACCTCACACTTCGCTGTCGGTGCGCTTCCATTTCACCGACAGCGTCCCAGCGGTTGCTTCGCGGACCTCTCAGCCCCCTCGTAACGACTGCCGGGCCTCGCAATGACAACGCTCAGGCTGGCGCGGTAATGACCGGTCCGGCCGGAACCAGCGCCTTGCGCACTGGATCCACCTTGAGATTAAGTCCCTCGAGCGAGTGCACCCCCAGAAGCACCAGGTCCCCCCGGCTCGGCAAACACAATCAGGTCGGGTGCCTCCGCCCCGGCGGCGCGGGCCAGAGCATAGCCGATGTCCCGCCAGGGCTTTCGCGATGGCGATCTTGGCACCCGTCTGCAAGCTCTCGAGCTCAATCCCGACGCGAAACAGTCCCATGCGGTGCATGACCATCAGTGCCGCTCCGGGAGCGCGAACGCCACGTAGCTCCCGCCGCTGGGCGCATCGTTCTTCCCGCCCCCGCAGGCAATCACGATGTACTGGCGCCGGTTCACCATGTACGTCGCCGGCGTCGTGTTCCCGGCGGCGGGCAGCGGCGCCTCCCACAGCAGCTTGGCCGTAGACTTGTCGAAGGCGCGGATCCGGTTGTCGTAGGTCGTCGCGGCAATAATGAGGAGCCCGTTTTGCGTGACGATTGCACCGCCATAGTTGTCGGTTCCGGTATCCCTAAGGCCCTGGGCCGCGAGCTTGGGATATTCGCCGAAGGGAATCGACCATTTCGTCGCCCCGCTGTTGAGGTCAATGGCGGTGAGCGTGCCCCAGGGCGGCTTGATGGCCGGATATCCCTCGTGGTCCAAGAAAATGTCGAACGAGGCGTTGCGGTATTTGACGAAGGTCGGGACGTCGCGCGGGGTCTGCTTCGGCTTTACTCCGCTCCGGATGTACTCGGCCAGCTCGGCAATCGCCGAATCGTTGAGCGCGGCGGCGAACGCAGGCATCCGGCCGGTGCCCGCCCGAATCGTCTGTACGATCTGTTCCCGGGTCAGTCGCTGGGAGACGCCGGCGAGGGTGGGCGCCCGCGGCGTGGTCTTGGGCCCGTGGCATTCAGCGCAGTAGGCCCCGAACAACGACTTCTCCTCCCGGGGGACAATCTTGAGCACCCAGCCCATCTCGTTGGCGTTCACGTACAGAAGGCCGGTCTCTGGGTCATACGCCGGCCCGCCATACTCGCCGCCGCCGTCCACCCCTGGAAAAATGATGATCCCCTTCTCGTTGGGCGGAGTGAAGGGATCGGGCGTCGGGTTCTCCCTAAAAATCTTGAGGGCCGCCGCGTGCGCCTCGGCGGTCCGGTCGGTGAGGTCGGCTTCGGTGAGGCGCTGCCGCACGAACGGCCGCGGGAGCTGGGGGAAGCGCTGCGAGTCGGCCGTTACCTCGCCGGGAAGCATCCCCTTCGGCATCTGTCGCCATTCGCTGGGGAAGAGTTCCCTGCCAGTTTCGCGTTCCAGCAGCCAGACGTGCCCGGTCTTGGTAATCTGGGCGACGGCGTCCACCGGCTTGCCGTCGCGGTGCACGGTGACGAGCGCCGGCGCCGCCGGAAAATCACGGTCCCAGAGATCGTGCTTGAGTCCCTGGAAATGCCAGACCCGCTGTCCGGTGTTGGCATCGAGGGCGACGATGGAATTGGCGAAGAGGTTGTCACCGACACGATTGGCACCGTAGAAATCGTAGGACGCGGACCCGGTGGCGAAAAACACCAGGCCGCGCCGCTGGTCCACCGTCACCCCCGACCAGGGGTTCACCCCGCCGGCAGTCTTCCAGGCATCCTTTGGCCAGGTCTCGTAGCCGAATTCGCCGGGGTGCGGAATGGTGTGGAAGCTCCACCGGATTGCCCCGGTCTTCACGTCGTAGGCGCGAAGGTCTCCCGGGGCGCTCGGCAGGGCCTCGGGAACCGAGGTGCCGATGATGAGCATGTCGTTGTACACCACCCCCGGCGTGCTGGCGCTCACCGAGAGCCCTTCGACCGGGCGGCCTAACCCGGCGCGAAGGTCAACCCATCCACTGTCGTTGCCCCACCCCGGCACCTTGAGGCCCGTTTTGGCATCCAGAGAAAAGAGCCGGTAGCGGTAGTTGAAGTAGACCCGGCCATCGTGCACCACGATGCCGCGGTAGCGGATCCGTGGGCCAGTGAACGCGCTGTTGGTGGGGTCGAAGCTCCAGAGCTCCTTGCCGGTGGCGGCATCGAGGGCAAACGCCCGCTGCTTGGGACTCATGGCGTACAACACCCCGGCCTGGATCACCGGGTTGGACTGCATTTCCGAGCCGGGAAACGCGTCTTTGGTATCGTAGGTCCATGCGACCGTGAGCTGCGATACGTTGGCCGGGGTGATCTGGGAGAGCGTGACGTAGTGGTCGTGGGCGTCGCTGCCCTGATAGACGGGCCAGTCGGCGTTGCGTTTGCCACGGCTGCACCCGGCGAAGGCGAGCAGGGAGAGGATCAGAGAGGTCGACAGCAGAGTGACGCTCACATGGAACCTGTGGTGGGGGAACGGACGGCCTCGTCTCACCACATGAGGTGGCGGATGATCTTCCAGGCCGCGATCAGAACCCAAGTGACCAGGACCACGACGAACACGGCCGGAATCCTCCCCTCGAGCCAATCAGCGGGGCGGCGCATCGTCATACCATTCCCGCCAAAGCCCCGTGGCCTGCACCACCACGGAATCCACAGAGGCGCTCCGGAAATAGGTGTCACGGCGGATGCAGCTCGCCAGGGCAGCCCTCGCCTGGGCATCCTCGCCGTGCGCGTGGTGAATTCGGGCGAGTAGCAGCCGAGGCCGTAGCCGGTCCGGGTACCGGGCCTCGGCTGTACGGGCGTGCAGCTCGGCGGGCTCGAGCGAGCCGACCTCGAGCTGCGCCTCGGCGAGGGCCAGTCTGATGCCGGAGCTGTCCAGCTCCTCGACTCCCTGCTGCAGGATGCTCGCCGCTTGCTCCGGCTGCCCGGCCTCAAGCAGGCCGATGCCGAGCTCGAAGCTAAGGGTGGGCTCCGAGGGCAGCCGCCGATGCGCTCGCACCAGCAGCTCCAGACTCTCGGCCCCACCGCTACGCCCGGCCTCTGCCCAAAGCTGGTAGCCGGGATACTCCCTGGCCGTCTTCACGGCAACCGTCGCTGCCCACCCCAATGCGACGGCCATAGCCAGCTGCCCGGCCCGCCCTCGCCGGAGGTCCACTCGCAGCAAGACGGGCGCGGGGATCAGCCCGAACGCGAGGTGGGCAGTCACCAGGGTGGGCACCCAATGAATGGCGCTATCGAGGAGTGAATGCACCAAGATGGCAACGAGCAGCGCGAGCAGTCCCCAATCGAGCGCTGAGGTGCCCTCTCCCCCCCGCACCACCGCGCGCAGGAGGAAACCGAGCGCGCACCCCCAGAGCAGCACATAGAGTGCACCACCCGGTAGGCCCCGCTCGGCCAGCTGGTGGAACAACTCGCTGTTGGGATGCCCCCGCCTCGCCGCCTGGCGATCGAACTCGGCGTAGTCAGGGTGGCGCCAGATCTCCGCCAGGTAACGGCCATATTCCATACCGAACCGGCCAGTGCCAACTCCGGTGAGCGGCCGATCGGCCAGCATCGCGCCCGAGATCTCCCAGGCAATGAGCCGCCCGCGGCCGGAGTCCGGGTTGAGCCGGTGGAGCAGAAAACCGGCGAGTACCACCGCAACCAGCGCTGCCAGTCCTGCGACCCAGGCGCGGCGACCGCGCCGCAGCGTGAACACGACCAAGCCGGCCACAATCAGGCCGAGCAGCGCTCCGCGGCTGCCGTTCCCCAGCAGCGCAGCCAACTGCAGAAGGGCCGCGCCCGCGAGCAGCAAGCGCACCAGCCGCCGGCGTGCCTCTGCGGCCGTTGCCAGCGCCGCGATAGTCCCCGCCGCCATGAAAGCTCCGAAGCCGTTCGGGGCGCCGATGACGGAGACGACCGACGTCTTCGCGCTGCCGGCCTCGGGCCGGAAGCTGCCGGCCGCGAGCGCCTCAGTGAGGCCGTGAACGGCCAGCGCAGAGCCCACGACCCACAGCGCGACCATCAGATCCGCCAGGGCCACTTTCTGCGGCGGGGGTGCGCCAAGGGGAACTGCTTGGTGCTTTGACGGATTGAAGAGCTGCCGCACGACAAAAGTGAGCAGCAACCCGGCCAGCGAGGGCCAGAACCACCTGCCTTCCCGGGTTGCGGGCCACTGCGGGTTCACCATGAAGCCCCAGAGGATGCTCGCCGCGAGAGTGGCCTCAAGCGCGGTGAACCGCAGCACACCGCCGCCCACGGTCGGGGCGCGCACCGCCCAGAGCAGGAAGGCGCCGGCCGATGCCAGCAGCAGGGCGTAGGCCTTGGGGGTCAGGTACGGCTGGTAGACAGCGGGATCGACCGCCCACGCTGCGAGGGTCACCACCACGCCGAAACAGCCGGCGGAGCCAAGCACTGCCGGCCGCAGCAACGTCGCTCCAGAGCCGCGGCTGTGTGTCACCGGCGCTGTGCCTGAGCCGCGGGCGCCAGGGAGTCCCGAAGGGCGCGTCCGCCCGCACCCCGGAAGCGGAGTGCCACGCTGCGGTGCAGGTCGGCCTCGACGTCCTCGAAGTAGCCGCCGGAGTGCGTCGAATAAGGCACCACCCGGTATCGGACGTCGAAGCCCCTCCTGCGGACCTCCCTGACCCACTCCTCCGTGCGCGCACGGAGGATCACGGTATCCTCCTCGGCCTGCCAGACCAACCAGTGCAGCCGCGGACGGATGGCGTGGATGGAGTCCAGGGCGCGCGCCAGGTCGCGCTTGTCGCGGTACATCGCGGGCACGGCCAGTCCCAGCCAATCGACGGGCACCCGAGGGTCCTGCGCCATCTGGACGGCCTCGAGCGCGTGGATGCTCCACGCCAGCATGCCCACCGCGGCAGTGTCGATGGCGAACATCGAGCCGACTTGCCGCGTGATGGCGGAGAGCTCCTTCACCGCGAGGGTATCGAAGTCATGCACGCCCCCCAGGTGGGCCATGACCCCGAAGTTGCCATAGCGCCAGCTCATGGTGGCCAGGTGCGCCAGGAAACCGCTCACCCTTCCGCGTCCGGCCCAGAAGTCGGGATTGATGTGGTGAGTCACCGAGAGCAGCAGTCCGGGCCGGTCGGCAGGCGGCTGGGCGGGCGGTTCCACCGCTGCCGGGGGGACCGTGAGCCAGTAGGGCTGCACCGAACCGTCGCCGGCACGATAGCCCCAGACCTGCGGTCCGGGGTAGCGCTTGAAGTCAGCCGGTTGCCGGACGTGCCGGTAGAGCGAAGCGAGCACCTGGACCTTGAGCCATCCGCCCGGTACGCCGCCGCGCGGCACCGGTCCCAGGTTGAAGACCGCACGCACCGCATCGACGCGC
This sequence comes from Gemmatimonadales bacterium, assembly GCA_031402135.1. Lineage (GTDB taxonomy): Bacteria > Gemmatimonadota > Gemmatimonadetes > Gemmatimonadales > GWC2-71-9 > JABFSM01. The sequence continues at coordinate 5,463 of JANNSC010000315.1, forward strand.
GCGGCGCGCACCGGGTCCGCGGCAGTCGTGTCAGCCGCGAGGGTTCTGGCGAGTCGCCGCGCGGTCGAGTCCGCGAAGATGGGAGATTCCTCGAGGTACAGTCGCTGTCCGCCAGGGGCGTCCAGCACTTCGGTCCGGAGTACAGCCATTCCATGGAAGCGCGCGGGCAGCGCCAGCTCCTCCGGGTAGAGACCGGCATACTGGCCGCCATCGGCCAGGTTGTCGCCCAGCAGCGTCCGCCAACGGAAACGCACGATCGGCCCGCCCCGGATCCGGACCTGCGGCGGCCAAAGCCGGATCGTGGTGGCCGAGTCGGGCAGGAGCGGCGTTCGCACCAGGGTCGCGTACGCGCCCAGGTCGATGGAAGCGGCGAGCAGGTCGGGCAGCGACGTTTGCGGGTGCCACTCCCGGTGCAGCTGCGCGTCCGCGCCGTTGATCAACACCCGGTAGAGCAGGAGGTTTATGCCCGGGCGCAGCGCGGCGGTGTAGATGTCCTGGTGCTGGCGGACCGCCCGGCTTGCGGATCGGCTCGCGCCCAGCAGGGTGCCGTTCAGCCATACCACGGTCCCACCGTCCGAGGCGATGCTGAGCAGGCTGTCGTGGGCTGTCTCCGCGCGCACCGCCTCCAGCACGTAGATGGAGCGCTTCTGCCCCTCTGGCGGCGGCGGAAA
>JANNSC010000316.1:0-3505 GCA_031402135.1 Gemmatimonadales bacterium
GGAGGTGCCGGAATCGATCGGCCCACTCCGGGAGCACCGCGGCGAACGCCGCGAGCGCCGGCCCTGGCGCCGCGGCAAGCCCCGGCGCCTCCAGCAATCCGCCGCGGGCCAGCCCGAGGATTCCGCTCTCCGGCTCCTCCCCGTCACCCGGCACCGCGCGCACCAGCGCGACGCTGCCACCGCCCAGCCGAACCCGAGTGACAAATTCCTCAATCAACCGGGTCTTCCCGATACCCGATTCGCCATCCAAGATGATCGCAGTCGCGCCGTGCTGACGGCATTGATCCCAGAGCGCCAGCATTCGGCCGAGTTCCTGGGTGCGGCCAGTGAGTGGGGCCCGGCGAAGCCGGCTCGCCGGAAGCGCCGGTTCCGCCCCGCCGAGACGGGCTCCCCGGGCACCGCGGATCCGCTCGGCAAGTTGTCGTGTATCGGCCGAGGCGGTACCGTTGAGGTCACGCGCCAGGAGCGCGGCAAACCGCTCGGCGCAGGCCAAGGCGGCCAGGGCGTCTCCCTGCACCGCCAGCGCCCGCATCATCGCCTGGACCGCCGCATCGGAATGGGAGTCCAGTGCCGCCGCGCGCTCGGCGGCGGAATAGGCCTCGCTGGCCCGGCCGGTTCGGAGTGCCGCGTCGCTGGCACCCAGCAGCGCGACCATTGACCTCCCGACCCACCATCTCCGCTCGGCGGCGAGCCACTCTTCAATCCCCTCGCATCCCGCCACCGAAAACCCTTCGAGAAATTCTCCCGCCACCATGGCAGATGCGTCGGCCCAGTTGTGCCCTTCGATCAACCGATCGAGATCGTCGCTGTCGAGCCGCACCGCACCGGCATCGAGGCGCACCTGTCCGGCGTTGCTGTCCAACGCGGCTTCGCCCATAACCCGCCGAAGCAGGCGAAGCGCCTCGTTCAGGGAATGCCGGGCCGCGCTCTCGTCCTTGTCCGGCCAGAGCAAGCCGGTGAGATGCTCCCGGGTCCGGGCCCGCTTGGGCGACCGGGCCAAATAGATCAGCAGGGCGAGGTGTTTGCGCCAAAGCAGTTCCGGCGGCGCCGGGGCGCCATCCACCGATACCTCGACCGGGCCGAGCACTCGGCAGAGGATCACGGCGCCACTGGGCAGTCCCGTTTGAGGATCTGGAGCGCCGAGTCCGCCCTCGCGGCGAACCTCGCCTCTCCCCCAGCCCAGAGCCGGGCCACCGCTCGATAGGCGCTGCAGCGATCGAACGCGGCGCTCTGCGGATCGAGCTGGCCAGCGCGTTTCCATCGTGCCAGCGTTCCAACGGCCCATCCCATCTCGCCCGCCTGCGCCTCGCCAGTCAGGTGGCCGATGATCTGCAGGTGTTCGTACCAAAGCAGGGTCCGGAGCGCGTCATGGGGACGCCCTGACCGCTGCTCCCATTCGGCCCGGAGAAATCGGGTGACCGCGTAGGCCAGGGGAGCTCCAAGGCTGCCGGGCGTATTCAGCGGTGGGAGGGCCGGAAGCACCCGGAGCGCCTCGCTCGGAGTGCCGGCAAGGGCCGTGATCATCGCGTCGAGAATCCCGCGAAGCGGGGCGGGGGTGGGCTCGGTCTTGAGAGAGTCGCGCCAGGAGCGCGCTTGCGCCACGTCGCCCTGTCGGGCTGCAAGCACGCCAAGCGTCCACGCCGCACGACGCGCGAGCGGGCCCCGCTCCCCGAAGTACCGCTGCAACAATGCGTCGAGAGCCGGTTCGCGACGCAGGCCGGAATCGGGGTCAAACGCCCGAAGCACCGCCTCCAGCTCGAGTGCCAGCAGCGGCAGCGAGTGGTCTGCGGTGGCCCGGCCGGCGCGAATGCCGGTGATTCGAACCGAATCGAGCCGCCCCAGGGCGGCATAGCCAAAGAGCTGACCGAGAAGCCCGCCCGCGATCGCGTCGACGCTCCCCGAAAAGCCGACTTCCAGCAATTGTCCCAGTCCCACCGCTCCCCGCGGCGCGTCCGCGGTCATCATGAGGCGTGCCCCAGCCGAGGCGGCCGGGTCGGATCGAATGCGGGGGTCAGCGAGTACTTTGCGACTGAACACCTTGGCACTATCGGGCGGGAGAAACCTCCAGTGATACCCGAGTTCCAGCGTGACGCGAAGCGCAGCCGAAAACCCCAGTTCCGGCGATGGCGTCCGCAGCAGTGAGTCGAGTGCCGCGCGAGTTGCCGTGGAGCTTCCCTCGCTCAGCAACAGCCAGGTGAGGTGCTCCCAACCCGGGGCGAAATCGGGCCGCAGCGCCAACGCTTGCTGCAGCGGAGCCATTGCGGCGCTCCGGGGCACTCCGGATTCCGGACCCCTATGAAACAACTCGTCGGCATACTCGAACGCCGCCAGAAAAAATGTCGGGTAGGTGGCGTGGGCGGAACGGAGCAGATCGAGGCGTTTTGGCGGCGGCGTCAGGGCCGCCTGAATGAGCGCTTGGTAATGGGCCGGGAAGTGATCGAGGGCCCCCCTCAACCGGACAATCCGCTCCGGGAGCTGCGGGCGCACCAGCCAGCGATCGATGTCCATCAAGCGGAAGTCACAGAGGTAGCAGGTACTATCGGACCGGAGGGCGGTCTCATATTCTCGTGACGCCGCATCCCAGCGGGCCCGGGAAAAAGACTGCTCCGCCTGCCACCAGAGCGCAAACCCATGCTCGCTCTCGGGGATCGCCCGAGTTGGGAGTAACGGATCGGCGCCGGCTCCGGCTCGCCAGAGTTCCTTGAGGAGTCCGCTGGCGACCGAATCCGCCAACACCGTCCAGTCCAACACGCCACCAGTAGCGCTATCCTGTACCGATACGCCACTGCCGGGCGAGCTGCCCCGTGCCACGATTCGGAGCTGATCGCCGTGCTGCGTGAGCATGCCGCTGATCCGAACGGCGCCGGAGTCGGGCGCCACGCTCCCGGGCTTCACTACGGCAAAATCGTGATACCGTTCCAGCGAAGTGGCAATGTATCTGGCCACCGAGTCACCCAGCGAACCTGCACCGGGCGTGCCCTCGGCGGCGAATGGTGCAAAGGCAAGAACCACCGCTGAGGACGCCGGCGTTGCAATCGGAGGGAGGGGAATGGGCGAGGGCCAGAACGCCAGCACCACCCCAATGGTGACGAGCCCGCCGAATACTGCGGCCGGCCATCGCGGCCGTCGTGCCGGGGCCAGCGCCGCCGCAAACGCCCCGGCATCGGGCCACCGCTCTTCGGGATCGAGCGCCAGCGCTCGGCGGAGGCCGACTTGCAGTTCCTGGGGGAGCTGCGTCCAGTCACCTCGATCGGGGAGCTGAGCGCTCGGCCAGCGTACCCCGGTGCAGGCCTCGTAGATCACCAAGCCCGCTGCGTACACATCGGTGCCCGGAGTGGCCGGCCCGCCGACTTGTTGCTCCGGCGACATATAGCGCGGGGTTCCCACCAGCTGTCCAGGTACGGTGAGCCCGGCGTCCGCCGAATTCACCCACCGTGCGATGCCGAAGTCTCCCAGCAACGCCTGTCCCCGCCGCAGGAAGATGTTGGCCGGCTTGACGTCCCGG
>JANNSC010000317.1:0-1769 GCA_031402135.1 Gemmatimonadales bacterium
CGTTGCCGGACCAACTCCCGCCAGTTCGGCCAATGCCCTGATCGGCGCCGTGGGGTGCGGCACCTGGGCCAGCGCAGCGGAGTCCGGCCGGCGTGGAGGAAAAGGTTCTTGGACAATTGCTGGGTGAGGGTGCTGCCGCCCTGCACGATCCCGACGGCGCGGATGTTGGCTACCAAAGCGCCGCCGATCCGGCGGAGGTCGAGGCCGTGGTGCTGATAGAATCGTTGGTCTTCCACGGCGAGCACCGCCTGGACCAGATTGTCGGATACATCGGTAAGTCGGACCGGGACCCGGGCCTCCAACGACGACCCGTCCAGAGTTCCGATGGCGATGGGCGTTGGCTCGTCGTCGTCACCGATCCACGAAGTCGCCCGGGTGTAGACTGCGCTCGGGATCCGGCGCTCGGGCGTGTCCAGCGTGGCGCGGACCAGCGCCTCGATGGAAATGGCCAGCATGCCGAGCCCGGTGACTGCCAGACCGAGGCGCAGGACTCGCCGGAAGGGGTAGCGGGCGCGAAGCCTGGAAAGCGCTTCGCGGCAACGGAGTGTGATTGCCTGCCGGTTCATCGGGCGGCTCTCCCAAGGCGGCTGTTTCCTATTAGACGCCTTGAAGGCTAGAATGGTTTCATCGTGGAACGACCTCTCCCACTCCTTGCATGGTCTCGATGGAAGCTCTCTGGAAGGCGACGGACCCCAAGAAGTGGCGCGAGGCGCTCTCCCAGTACGCCGAGGTGATCGAGCGGCAGGGAGTGGCCAAGCTGCCGGACCGGGAACGCTGGTACCGATCCGAGCTACCTGGGCTGATCTCGGCACGGCAGCCTCGGCATGTCACCCTGCCGGAGCTGATCCGGCTCACCGAGTGGAAAATGTCACGGGGAACGTGGCGGGCGCCCAACCTGGTGCTGGTCAAGGGCAACGACGCTGGTGTGGTTCGGGAGCTCTCCGGCGCTGCGCTGGCCCAGGTGCCGCACCCCACGGCGCCGATCAGGGCATTGGCCGAACTGGCGGGAGTTGGTCCGGCAACGGCCTCGGCGGTGCTGGCAGCGGCGGAGCCGGCGGCCTACCCGTTCTTCGATGAACTGGTAGCGGGACAGGTTGCCGGATTAGGCAATGTGGCCTTCACACTGGGCTATTACGCCCGCTATGCCGAGGCGGTTCGAGCCCGTTCCGCCCAGCTGGGCTCCGATTGGACCGCGGGGATGGTGGAGCAGGCGCTCTGGGCCAATGTCGGGGGGAAGGCGGGAGTACACTAGCGCCCCGCAGCATCCCTAGTTGTCCACCAGATCGAAATCGGTTATTAGGCCGTCCGCGGTCAGATTGGATCAAGCGGACCAGGTCGTCGGGGTGCGGAGCATGGGGCTACCGTCCTCCTATTTCAAATATCGGTTGAACCAGACCAGTGCCGGGTTCCACACTGCGTCGGGGAAGCGATTGATTGCGGCGTACCCGAGGTCGTGGTTGTAGGACGGGAAGAGATGATACTCATCGGCAACCAGCAGCGCCGCCAGCCGAAGGTGGAGCTTTTCGGCCAGCCCGAATGGGACCAGGACGTCCTGCTGCCCCTGCAGAATAATGGTTGGTGGGGAAGCCGAGGTGGCCACAGACACCGGGCTGGCGGCGGTCAAGCGCGCCGGGTCGGCGGCTTGGGTGACACCAAGGTAGGTCTCGACCGTCGCGCGGAGGGTTGGAATCGCGAGGAAGGCCGGGTCGTTGAGGTCGGTCGGCCCCGCCAGGGATGCCACCGCCTTGATCCGCCGTGAGGAGTTGTAC
>JANNSC010000318.1:0-26768 GCA_031402135.1 Gemmatimonadales bacterium
CAATGCTGGCGATGGCGCCCTTCATGTCGGAGCACTGGCAGAAGGCGTTCGAATGAGGCGACAAACCGTCCGTACGTGAGCTGGGTTCAAAACGTCGTGAGACAGTTTGGTCCCTATCTGCCGTGATTGTAGGAGAATTGAGAGGATTTGTCCGAAGTCACGAGAGGACCGGGATGAACACACCTCCGGTGGACCTGTTATCGCGCCAGCGGTACAGCAGGGTAGCTATGTGTGGACGGGATAACCGCTGAATGCATCTAAGTGGGAAACTGTCCCCAAGATGAATATTCCTGGACCGCAAGGTTCCTAAAGGGCCCTGGGAGACTACCAGGTTGATAGGGCGCAGGTGTACGGTGGGCAACCACTTCAGCCGAGCGCTACTAATCGCCCGTGCAGTTTGATCTCTTCCATTTACTTCCTGACTCATCATCCGCCCTCAGTTGCCAATTGTTCGCTATTGGCTCGTCCCGCCTGGCCCTCCGCCAGGCGCCCGATGCCGGTAGCTCCCAATTGGCTGTCGACTAGCGCGCGGGGGCCACACCCGTTCCCATTCCGAACACGGTCGTTAAGCCCCGTAGCGCCGATGGTACTGCGATTGAGAGATCGTGGGAGAGTAGGCCGTCGCCAGCCATTCCCAATGAAGCCCGCCCTCGGAAACGAGGGCGGGTTTCTTTTTCCGGCTATCTTTCCCCATGACCCAATGCGGCCACATTGCCCTTGCCGGCCGCCCCAATGTCGGCAAATCGTCGCTCCTGAACGCCCTCATCGGCCAGCACCTTGCCTTGGTCAGCCCCAAGGCCCAGGCCACCCGGCTCCCCGTCACCGGCCTGCGCACCGATGGCGAGGTCCAGTACATCTTCCACGACTTGCCCGGCCTGCTCGACCCTGAATACGCCATGCAGGCCCGGATGCGCCACCTGGCGCTCGAGGGCGTCCGCCAGGCCGACGTCATTCTCCATCTCCATCCAGCACCCGAAGCCCCCGCGCCCGACCTGGTGACCGTGGCGGGGCTCCCGCAACGCCCCCGCGCTCCGGTGCTCACCGTCTACACCAAGGGCGACACCCTTTCTCCCCTTCGACGAAGCGCGCTCTCGGCGGAGTCTCTGGTGGTGTCCTGCCCCACCGGGGAGGGGATCGACGCCCTGCTCACCGCAGTGGCCGCGCTCCTGCCGGAACGGGAATTCTCCTATCCCGCCGACGACCTGGGCACCCAGCCGATGCGATTCTTCGCGGTCGAGTACCTCCGGGAAGCCGCCTTCCAGTATCTCGAGGACGAGCTCCCGTACGCCTTCACCGCGGAGATCGAAGAATTCCGTGAAACGACCGATCCGGTGTACATTCTTGCCTCACTCTTCATCGAGCGCGAAAGTCAGAAGGGCATCCTGATCGGCGACAAAGGGAAAACCCTGAAGGCCATCGGGACCCACGCGCGCCAACGACTGGAGAGCCTCCTGGGCCGCAAAGTATTTCTGGAAACCTGGGTGAAGGTGTTGCCGAAATGGAGGCGCGACCCGGCCCAGCTGACCCGGTTCGGCTTTCCCGACCTTCCCGCGGAGCGCACATGACCCTGGCCCCTGAACTCCTCGAGATTCTGGTCTGCCCGAAGTGCAAGGGAGATCTGGAATACCGCCCCGACGAGGCGGTCTTGAAGTGCCCCGTCTGCCGGCTGGCCTATCGTATCGAAGACGACATCCCGATCATGCTCATTGACGAGGCAAAGCCGATTTGACCTCGCCGGACATCACGCCGATCCTCGAGACCGCCACCCGCGTCGCCGCAGCGGCGAACCACGCATTTGTTGGCACCGAACACCTCCTTGCCGCTGTGTTGACCGATGCCGAGGGGCCCGCTGCCCGGGCCCTCACCGCTGCCGGCGTTTCACTCGAGGGGCTCGCAGAAGAACTCCTCACTGGCCTTCCGGCTGCTGCACCCGAAGCGGCATCGCCCCCACCGCTGAGCCGATTCGCCGAACGCGCCGTTGCCGAAGCGGGAAAGGCTGGAGGCAACCTGCTCGGCGTGCTGCTTCGGGCCCCCCGCGGTCGCTTGGCGAGTGTGCTCGCCCGTCGTGGCGCCAATCTTCAGGAACTTCGCAAGGCAATCGAAGGCGATCCCCCGGCGAAGCCTGCCAAGCCGCCGAGGCAGCCCCAACTCAAGCAGCAGGCAAAGCCGGAGCAAAAGGCAAGGCAGGAGCAACGGGCAAAAGCGGAGCGGCGGCCCGAGGCTGCCCGGGAGTCGCTGCCCGACGACGGGCCCCGGGGAGAGCGCCGCCTGCCTCGGCACCTCGAGCCGAGGGGTGCGCGACCGCCTGGCCGGCGGAACGTACCGTGGAGCCTCGTGCTCCTCCTGGCCATTCCGTTGAGTGTATATCTGAATTCCCAGCACGCCTCGTCGCTGCTGATTTTCGTGACGGCGTGCGTCGGGGTGTTACCGCTGGCCGGCCTGATGGGCACGGCCACCGAGCAGATTGCCGAACGCACCGGCCCGACCATTGGTGGGCTGCTCAACGCGACGTTCGGGAACGCTGCCGAGTTGATTATTGCAATCGTGGCGCTCCGCGCCGGGCTGGTGGATCTGGTCAAGGCGTCGATTACCGGCAGCATACTCGGCAACCTGCTGCTGATCTTGGGACTCGCGCTGATTGCGGGTGGCGTCAAGTCTCCGATTCTCCGGTTCAACCGCACCAACGCCGGGATGGGCTCGGCGATGCTCGCCCTTGCGGTAGTGGGACTGATCTTTCCGGCGCTCTTCCACAGCGTTCATCCGAATACCGAATCGCTCACTCTCGCCGTGACTGAGCTGCAGCTGTCCGAAGCGGTGGCCATTATCCTGGCCGCCACCTACGGGCTCTCGCTCCTTTTTTCCCTGCACACCCACAAGACGCTCTTCGGCGTCGATCCCACGGCGACCCCACACGGGGCCACTTGGAGCGTGGGCAAAGCGGTCTTGGTGCTCGGGTTGGCCACTGTCGGGGTGGTAGTGGAGTCGGAAATCCTGGTCCACGCTGTCGAGGGCGTGACCAGCCAACTGGGGCTGTCCCAGACATTTCTGGGGCTGATCGTCATTCCGATTATCGGCAATGCTGCAGAGCACGCCTCGGCGGTGTCGCTGGCGTGGAAGGGAAAGACCGACCTTTCCCTGCAGATTGCCCTTGGTTCGAGCACCCAGGTGGCCCTGCTGGTGGCCCCGCTGCTGGTCATGGCCGGCCTCATTGTTGGGGTCCCCCTCAACCTTGTCTTCACCCCTCTCGAGGTGGTGGCCCTGGGGGTGTCCACTATTGTGGTGGCAATCATCACGCTCGACGGGGAGTCCCATTGGTTTGAAGGGGCCCAGCTGCTGGCGCTCTACGGGATGATTGGGGCGGCCGCCTACTTCATCTGATTGACTCCCGCGAGTAACCTTCCTAAGTTGTGTAGGGGTAAACTCTTACGAAGGGGCCCGGGTGCGGACTCGTCCGACCATTCTTTTCTTCGGACCGGTCGGGGATGCCCTCCCCGATTTAGTGCGCCATTGGGCAGAAGAGAAAGAGTTTCCCCTCGAGGTTCACGACGATCCGGCCCAGCTCGAGTCGATCGTCCTCCGCGGACATCCCTGCTTCCTTTTCATCGATGCCGATCGGATGGGCTCGGCCGGGCTCGAGCTGGTGCGTCGGCTCAAGAGCGACCCATTCACCGCAATCGTTCCCGCTCTGGTGCTGGCTGGATCCCACGATGCCGACCAGGTTCAATCGTGGTTTGCCGCAGGGGCCGATGAAATCCTGACCCAGCTTTTCCCCCCAGCCGAACAACGGGCACGGCTTGAGGCGCTTCTGGTTCGCACGCAGCGTGACGTGTCGGTCCATCCTTCCACCCGGATGCCCGGCACCACCGAAATCGAGCGGGAGATCCGGCGGCGGCTGGAAAGCGGGCAGGAGTTTGCGGTGTGCTATGCCGATCTCGATCACTTCAAGGAGTACAACGATCGCTACAGCTATTACGATGGTGATCGGGTCATTTATATTCTCTCCCGAATCCTCCACGACGTGGTCAAGGGGCTTCTTGGGGGCCGGGGCTTTGTGGGGCACATTGGAGGCGACGATTTTCTTTTCATCATTCCCGCTTCCGGCATCGGAGCAGTTTCCGGTGAAATTCTTGCCGTTTTCGACACGCTGATCCCATTCCAATACAATGAGCAAGATCGTCGCGCTGGTTATTTCTTCGGCAAGGACCGTCGCGGCCAGCTCCATCGGGTGCCGCTGATGACCCTCTCGGTCGGCATTGTGACCAACCGGCACCGCACCTTCGCACACCCCGCCGAAGTCAGTGAGCTTGCCACCGAGATGAAGAGTTACGCCAAGACGCTCCCTGGGTCGGTCTACGTGGTGGATCGGCGGCAGGAACGCAGTGGCGAAGAGCGCGCCGAGGGGTCGGCGGCCCAGCGCGAATCGGCGGGTGAGTCGCGATGAACAGCAGCTGCACCCAGTGTCAAACCATTTTCCGGGTCGACCCGGCCAAGGTGCCCAAGCAGGGAGTCCGGGCCCGCTGCTCGGTTTGCTCGGGGATTTTCTGGGTCCGGCTCGACGCTGCGTTGCTGGGAGCATCCCTCCCGCAACCAACTCCGGCCCGCTCTCCGGGTCTGCCGCCGCAGAGCGAGGCGTTGCCGCCACCGTTCCGGCAGGCTCCGGCCGCCGCGGCACCGCTGGCCCCACCGGCACCAGTGTTTGCCCGGGCGGTGGCTCCACCAGTTGCCGCTCCGCCGCCCTACCGCCCCGGGAGCCCGCCGGCGCCGGCGGTGAGCCCACCGATGGGCAGTCCTGTCGGCGCCAGCGCGCTGGGGGCGCGTCCGGCAGCCCCGGCACTCTCGACGGGGTCGGCCGCGCTGCTCACTCCGGCCACCGACCGGCCTCGGCGACCCACCAATCCGTTTCTCTCCCAGGACCCCGCGGCGCGAGCCCGTCGGCTGGCCCGAGCACTGGTGAGCGATATTGTGGTGTATCACCCCGCCAAACGGCGGGACGGCCTGCGGGACGGTTCGCTCAAAATTCTCTTCGAAGAAGAAATCCGGAAGAGCTGGGAGGAGTACGTGGAGCAGGTGGGCCGGGAGGTCGCCGAGGCCAGTACCTTCTTCACCGATGCACTGAACGAAATCCTGGCCGACGGCCAACCGGTCTTTCCGTAGCGTTATATTTGAGCGCGGGTGACGGGAGCCGTCTCTTCGCCGCAGGCGGGGGACGGCTTGTTTTTTGTCGACAATTTCTCCACTCCTTTCGTGGGCCAGGGCAATGGCGAGTGTGACCGAACGCTTGGACGAGCTGGACCGGCGAATCCGTGAGCTGCAGGAGTTTCTTTGACCTGTCTGCCAAGGCAGCCCGGCTGAAGGCACTGGAAGGAGAGCAGGCCGATCCCGGCTTTTGGTCTCAACCGGAGCGTGCTCGGGCCCTGGTGCAGGAAATGAAAGCCCTGAAGGGATGGGTGGTTCCCGCGGAGAGCATCCAGAATCGGCTGACCGATGCCCGCGGCATGGTCGAACTGCTGTCGGCTGAGCCGGATGAAGGCCTGGCCACCGAACTGGACGCCGACATCGAGCACATCGCCCAGACGCTCGAATCCTTCGAACTCAAGACCCTGCTGCGCGGCCCCGATGACCCGGGTGACGCGATTCTCACTATTCATCCCGGCGCCGGCGGCACCGAGTCCCAGGACTGGGCCGAGATGCTTTCCCGGATGTACCGCCGCTGGGCCGAGCGGCGGGGCTACCAGGTGAGCGTGCTCGATCTGATACCGGGGGAGGAAGCCGGCATCAAGTCCATCTCAATGGAAATCAAGGGCGAGTATGCCTACGGATTCCTCAAGGCGGAAAAGGGAGTTCACCGGCTGGTGCGGATTTCCCCCTTTGATTCCCAGGCTCGGCGGCATACCTCCTTCGCGTCGGTCTTCGTGTACCCCGACATTGACGATACCATTGAGGTGGACCTGCGCGAGGAGGATATCAAGATGGACGTCTACCGGGCCTCCGGGGCGGGAGGCCAACACGTCAACAAGACCTCCTCGGCGGTTCGGCTGACCCACATTCCGACCGGGCTGGTGGTGGCGTGTCAGCAGGAGCGAAGCCAGGGGAAGAACAAGCAGACCGCCATGAAGATGCTGCGGGCGGCCATCTACCAGAAGAAACTGGAAGAACAGGAAGCCGCCCGCGCGGTGGTCGAGGCCACCAAAACCGACAACTCCTGGGGCAACCAGATCCGCTCCTATGTCTTCCAGCCGTACACCATGGTCAACGATCACCGGACCGAGCTCAAGATCGCCGATGTGCAGCGGATCATGGATGGCGACATCGACGAGTTCATTCAGGCATTTCTCAAACGCTATGCCGCGGCGGGCGCATGAGTACCGAGGAAGAACGGGGCTACCTCGAAGCGGCCCGGCGCAACAACAGGACTGCGCTCGAGGCGCGGGGGGTGCCGGCTTTCGCATACCGCTATTCCCGAACCCACATGGCTGCCGATGCAGCAGCGCTGTACCACGACAGCATGGGCGACGACGGCCCGATGGTCGCGGTGGCGGGACGACTCGTCGCACTCCGGGTCCAAGGCAAGACAATGTTTGCCCACCTCGAGGATCCCAGCGGCCGGATCCAGCTCTACCTCCGGCAGGACGCCCTGAACGCTGGTTGGGAAACCGCCCAGCTATTCGATCTCGACGATCACGTCGGCATCACCGGAACGCTGTTCAGAACCCGCACCGGCGAGGTCACTGTCCGCGCCCTGGTGGTCGAACTGCTGGCCAAGAGCCTCCGCGCGCTGCCCCGGGGCAAGACCGCGCAGACCGACGCCGGCACGGTCACCTTCGGCGGACTGGCCGACCCCGAGGTGCGGTACCGCCAGCGCTACGCCGATCTGGCGGTTCACCCGGATGTTCGGAAGGTGTTCGAGGTCCGGGCCGAGGTGGTGCGGTTCCTGCGGCGCTTTCTGGATGGACGGGGCTATCTCGAGGTCGAGACGCCAGTGCTCCAGCCCCAGTATGGCGGGGCGGCGGCCCGGCCGTTCGTCACGCACCATAACGCGCTTGATCAACAGCTCTATCTGCGGATTGCCGACGAACTCTACCTTAAACGGCTCATTGTGGGTGGTTTTGAACGGGTCTACGAGATCGGCCATGACTTTCGGAACGAGGGGATGGATCGCAGTCACAATCCGGAATTCACCATGCTGGAATGCTACCAGGCCTATGCCGATTACCACGACATGATGGAGCTCACCGAGGCGATGGTTTCGGGGGTAGTACAGCACTGCACCGGCAGCCCCGGGGTTACCCTGGAAGGGCAGGCAATTGACTTCACCCCGCCCTTCGCCCGGGTTTCCTTCGTGGAGGGGATTCAGAGCCGGACCGGGGTGGACGTCCGCACGGCGGCCGACGCCGAGCTCCGTGTCAGCCTGACCGGCTTGGGCGTCTCCCGCGACAGTGCAGCGGCTCTCAGCGGCGCTCGGCTGATCGACGAGGTCTTCAAAATCGTGCTGGAGCCGACGCTGATTCAACCGACCTTCGTGGTGGACTATCCCAAGGCACTCTCGCCATTGGCACGGGTGCATCGGGTGGATCCGGCGCTGACCGAGCGGTTCGAACTGTTCGTGAACGGGCGGGAAATCGGCAATGCGTTCAGCGAGCTCAATGATCCCGATGACCAACGGGCCCGATTCGCAGACCAACATCGCCAGCGGGCGCTTGGCGATGAGGAAACCCAGCCGCTCGATGAGGACTACGTGCGGGCGCTGGAATACGGGATGCCGCCCACCGGCGGGCTCGGCATCGGAGTGGACCGGCTGGTCATGCTGATCACCGGCCAGCCCAATATCCGGGATGTGATTCTCTTCCCGGCAATGCGCCCCGAGGAAGCGATCACCGGCCCGGGGGAAGTGGAAGGGTAGGGCTATGGCGCGCCGGCCGAAGTTCCCCTCTGCGCTGGAGCGCGGCATTGCAGTGCGCTATCTGCGGGGCCGGAAGCAGTCCCGTTTTGCCTCGCTCAACACCATCATTGCGGTCGGCGGGGTGGCGATCGGCGTCATGGCGCTGATCGTAGTGCTCGGGGTGATGAACGGACTCCGGGATGATCTCCGGGACCGCATCCTGGTTGCCAATCCCCACCTTCGAATTCTTACCTACGGGCCCTCGCTCCGGATGGACAACTGGCGGGAGGCGCTCGATTCGGTCCGGGCCGACCCCGACGTGATCTCGGCGGCGCCTGAAGTCCTCACCAAGTCCCTGATCTTGAACCTCGCCAATTATCCCGCCGCGGTGGATGTGGTCGGCTTCAATTCCGACACCGGGCGGATGGCGGTGACGACGCTGGCCGAAAAAGTCACGCCCGGCAGCCTCTCGTTCCAGACCCATTCCGACAGCGTGAGCGGTGGAATTGTGCTGGGCTACCGCCTCGCCGTCCGGTTGTCGGCTTACACTGGAGATGTGGTGCGGCTGGTGTCCCCCACCTCGGTCAAGGTCAATCGCGCCCTGGGTCGCCCGGTGCCGCAAATCTGGTACTTCGAGGTCACCGGCACCTTCGATACCGGGATGTACCAATACGACGATGGCTTTGCGGTGATGGACATGGCCACCGCGCAGCAGTTTGCCGGGCTCGATAGCGCGGTGACTGGCATCCAGATCCGGGTGCGGGATCCCTGGAAGGCACCGGTGGTCGGGCAGCGGCTGCAAGATCGGCTGGGATACCCCTTCCGCTCGTTTGACTGGCAGAGCCAGAATCAGAGTCTCTTCAGCGCACTGCAGCTGGAAAAGCTGGCGATGGGGCTGATCATCTGCTTCGTGATGCTGGTGGCGGCCTTCAACATCATCGGGACGCTCACCATGGTGGTTTCGGAAAAGACCAAGGAAATCGGAATTCTTCAGGCGATGGGCTTCACCCCGACCGGGATCGGGCGGGTGTTTCTCACCCAAGGCGCGGTGATTGGTGGCGTGGGAACGACGCTGGGGCTGGTCGGCGGGCTGATCCTCGCAGCAGTGCTGGACCGATCGGGGCTGATCAAGATCGACCCGGCGGTCTATTTCATCGATCACCTCCCGGTTCACGTCGAGCTGCTGGACATTCTTGCAGTGGTGCTGTTCAGTCTCCTGGTGGCCGTGGTGGCGACGTTGCATCCCTCGCGTGCCGCCGCCCGGCTGACCCCGGTCGAGGCTATTCGGCACGAATGAATCCGGCGCTGATGGCCCGAGCGCTCCGGAAGTCGTATCGGGGCGGAGATGGCGGCACCATCGAAGTCCTCCGTGGAGTGGACTTGGTGGTGGCCGCAGGGGAATTTGTTGCAGTGACCGGGGAGAGCGGGTCAGGGAAGAGTACCCTGTTGCACCAGGTGGGGGCCCTGGACCGCCCGACCTCGGGTCGGATCGAATTGCAGGGCGTTGCCTACGAGGACCTCGATGAGGAGGGGTTGGCCGGACTCCGCAACCAGAAGATCGGGTTCGTGTTCCAGTTCCACCATCTGCTTCGGGATTTTACGGCGCTTGAAAACGTCGCCATGCCGCTGCTGATCGCGGGGATGCCCCCTTCGGTGGCGCGGGAGCGAGCCCGGGGGCTGCTCGATTCGGTTGGCCTGGGCGCTCGTGGAAGCCATCTGCCGGCCCAGCTGTCCGGGGGGGAACAACAGCGCACCGCGGTGGCCCGGGCACTCGCCACCCAGCCGGCGGTGTTGCTCGCCGATGAGCCGTCGGGAAACCTCGACGCACGGAATGCCGAGCAGCTGCACGGGCTCTTCGCCGGGCTGGCGCGGGAATTCCAGACCGCGGTGGTGGTGGTTACCCACAACCGGGCGCTTGCCGCGCAGGCCGACCGGATCCTCACGCTCGCGGAGGGAGTGCTCGCCCCTGCGGCGGAAACCCAACCCCTTTCGGTGGCACCATGAAATGCACCGGGTGCGGTGAACGGGAGGGGGTCGTCAGCCTTACCCAGATCGAGGATGGCGAGGTGCGCACCGGCAGTCTCTGCGCCAAATGCGCCGCGGAAAAGGGACTCGATACCGGGATCGGGCTGGTTGACACGCCGCTGGGCGGATTCATCGCGGCACTGGGTGAGAGCGTGGATCACGACGCGCCCCTTGCCGCCGCCCTGGAGGCGCGCTGCCCGGGCTGCGGCGCAACGCTCAAAGACTTCCGCGAAACCGGCCGGGTCGGTTGCGCCGAGTGCTATACCGAATTCGATCCACCACTCCGAGAGCTGCTGCGACGGCTGCACGGTTCCACGCATCACACCGGGATGCGCTTCACCCTCCAGGGAACCGCCACGACCGAGGCGCCCGGCCCGAGTGGCCCGGAGCTGCGGGAGCAACTGCGCCGGGCGGTCGAGGCCGAGCAATTCGAGCGGGCCGCCGAGTTGCGGGACCAGCTGCGGGAACGGGAATGATCGACCTCACGCTGCTCCCCGACGGTGGCATGTCATGGCTGGAGGCGAGCGGGCCGGGAAGTCACCTGGTGGTCTCCACCCGGGTCCGGCTGGCCCGAAATCTTCGGGGGCATCGTTTTGCCACCCGAACCGACGCCCGGGAGCGGGAGGCAATCCTGGCGGAGGTCGAGCTGGCCGCCAGCGGGTCCGACGGGCTGGCCCGGGCGGTAAAATTTCGAATTGATCGCCTCGATCCGGAGGACCGTCTCCTGCTGCACGAACGGCATCTGGTGAGCCGGGAATTGGCCGCTCAGGGGCCTGGCGCTCGGGTCCGGGTGGGGGGGGGCCTCCTGGTCCAGAACCAGGCCAGTGTCATGGTCAACGAGGAGGATCATCTGCGACTTCAAGCCCTTCGATCGGGCTTCGCTTTGGAGGCCACCTGGGACCTCGTTGCAACGCTGGACTCCGAACTGGGGCAACGACTTGCCTTCGCATTTCACTCCGAGTTTGGTTACCTTACGAGTTGTCCTACCAACGTCGGCACGGGCCTCCGCGCGTCGGTTCTGGTACACCTTCCCGGACTCGTCCTGACCAAGGAAATCAACAAGATTCTGCAGGCGTTGACCCAGGTTGGACTGACCTTTCGGGGGCTGTACGGTGAGGGGAGCGAGGTGGTCGGCAATCTCTTTCAATTGTCCAACCAAACCACCCTCGGCAAGACCGAACCTGAATTGCTCGATCAGCTCGGCAAACTGGTCCGGCAGGTGATGGAAAAGGAGGAGCGAGCCCGGCAATTGCTGCTCCGGGATGCGACCTCGGTGCTCGAAGACAAGGTGTGGCGGGCCTACGGATTATTGCGCTACGCCAGGAGTCTTTCCTTCGAAGAGGCAATGAACCTGCTGAGCGGCGTCCGGCTTGGTGTGGGGCTTTCGCTCATCCCGAACGTCGGTATGTACGCACTGAACAAACTGCTGGTGTTCACCCAGCCGGGTCATCTGGCCGCGGCTGAGGGCCGAAGGGTTCCGGAAGAGGAAATCCCGGAGCGGCGCGCCCAGTACGTTCGGCAGGTGCTGGAGGAGGAGGTGGGACGCCGCGGGTCCGCTGCGGGTCCGTCCCCGGCCTAGAGGCGGAGCAGAATGAACGGCTACAATTTCACTGATCGGGTTCGCAAGGTTCTCCAGATGGCTCGGGAGGAGGCCGCGCGCCTCCACCACGAGTACGTCGGGACTGAGCACATCCTGCTGGGATTGATCCGCGAAGGCGAGGGCGTCGCGGCGGCGGTGCTCACCAACCTGAACGTCGATCTCGACGACATCCAGCAAAAAATCGAGGAGACGGTCAAGAAGGGCAAAGCCGCCGCTGCGCCGGGCCCCGACCTGCCCTACACCTCGCGCGCCAAGAAGGTGCTCGAGCTGGCCATGACCGAAGCCCGAGAGCTGAATCACTCCTACGTGGGCACCGAGCATCTCCTGCTCGGGCTGCTTCGGGAGGAGAAGGGCATTGCCGCGCAGGTACTCACCGACGCCGGTGTCACCTTGGAGCAATCCCGCTCCGAAACGCTGCGGCTCCTGGGCAGCGACATGCCCCAGACCGCCGCGGGCGCCGCCCCGCCGACCCCGCCCACTGCGGCACCGAAATCCGAAAAGAAGAGCAAGACGCCGGCGCTGGATCACTTCTGCCGCGACCTGACCCAGCTCGCGGCCGAGGGACAACTCGATCCGACCATCGGGCGGCAGAAGGAAATCCAGCGAGTGATGGAAATCCTGGCTCGGCGCAAGAAGAACAACCCGGTGCTGATCGGGGAACCCGGCGTCGGCAAGACGGCAATTGTCGAGGGGCTCGCCTTGCTGATTGCCAGCGGACAGTGCCCCGACGTGCTGCGGGATCACCGCGTGCTCTCGCTCGACATGGCGGCGGTCATTGCCGGCACCAAGTACCGGGGCCAGTTCGAGGAGCGTCTCAAGGCGGTAATGAACGAAATCACCCAGAGCAAGAACGTGGTGCTGTTTATCGACGAGTTGCACACCCTGGTCGGCGCCGGCGCCGCGGAGGGCGCCATTGACGCGTCGAACATGCTGAAACCGGCGCTGGCCCGCGGTGAATTGCAGTGCGTCGGAGCCTCCACGCTCAATGAATATCGGAAGTACATCGAAAAGGACGGCGCGCTGGAACGGCGTTTCCAGGCCATCATTGTCGATCCGCCGTCGGTGGAGGAGACCATCGATATTCTGAAGGGTCTCCGCAAGAAATACGAGGACCACCACCGGATCAGCCTCCCCGACGCCACGCTCAAGGCGGCGGCGGAGCTTTCCGATCGGTATATCACCGACCGGTTCCTTCCGGACAAGGCAATCGACGTGATCGACGAAGCGGGGGCCCGCGCCCGCCTTGCCTCCCAGGCGCCCCCACCCGAAATCGCCTCGCTCAAGGCCGATCTCGAAAAGGTCAACACCGAAAAGGAAACCGCGGTTCGCGATCAGAACTTCGAGCGGGCGGCGGCCCTTCGGGACAGCGAGCGGGATTTGCAGAACCGGATCCGGCTTCGGCAGGAGGAGTGGGAACGGGAACGGCAGACCACCCGCCCGGTGATCGATGAAGAGGCGGTGTCGTTCATTGTGTCGCGGTGGACCGGCATCCCGCTCACTCGGCTGCAGGAAACCGAAACGGCCCGACTGCTCCGCATGGAGCAGGAAATCCACGAATCGGTCATCGGCCAGGACGAAGCGATTACCGCCGTCTCCCGGGCCATTCGCCGCAGCCGGGCCGGGCTCAAGGATCCCAACCGGCCCATTGGCTCCTTCATCTTTTCCGGCCCCACCGGGGTCGGGAAAACCGAACTGGCCCGGGCACTGGCGCGATTCCTGTTTGCCGATCCCGCCGCCCTGATTCGGGTGGACATGTCGGAATACATGGAAAAGTTTTCGGTGTCGCGCCTCATCGGCGCCCCGCCGGGGTACGTTGGCTACGAAGACAGCGGTACCCTCACCAAGGCGGTTCGCCGCAAGCCCTACTCGGTGGTGCTGCTCGATGAAATTGAGAAAGCCCACCCCGATGTGTTCAATATTTTGCTCCAGGTCCTCGATGAGGGGCACCTGACCGACAACTACGGCCGGGTTATCGATTTCAAGAACACCGTCGTGATCATGACCTCGAACGTTGGCGCCCGGGATATCACCCAATCGAAATCGCTCGGTTTCCACACCGGAGACCGGAGCAATTCATTCGCCAAGATTGCCGAGACGGTCAAGGAAGAAATTGCCAAGGTCTTCAACCCTGAATTTCTCAACCGTCTGGACGAAGTCATCGTCTTCCACCCACTCGACCGCCAGCATATTGCCCAAATTGTCGGTGTGGTGCTCAAGGATGTGCAGCGGCGCATTGGGGATGAGGTCCGGTTGACCCCTGCGGCCACCGAGTTCCTGGTCAAACATGGCTATGATCAGACCTACGGCGCCCGGCCGCTCAAGCGGGCCATTCAGCGCTACATCGAGGATCCGCTCAGCGAAAAGATCCTGACCGGCGAGTTTACCCGAGGCGACGAGATCGAAGTTGACGTCGCCGCAGAGGGAGACAAGCTCACCTTCCGCGCCCTCACCGGCACCCGAGCCTGACCGCGGCCTCCCGCGCTGCCGGTTCCGGGCCGCCATCGGTCCGGAGTCGGCCCCGATCCCCCATGCTTCGGCTCCTTCACGCCCTCGCCCTCGTGGCCGCGCTCTTCGCCGGAGCGGGACGCGCCGTCGCCCAGGACCCGGCACCGGCGCCGCCGGTCGACAGCATCAGCGTCGAGGGCGCGGTGCGGAACAGCGCCCGCCAGGTCATTTCCTTCGCCAATATCCCGCTCTACCAACCGGTGACCTATCGGGTGGTCCAGCGAGCCATCCAGGCGCTCTTTGCCACCGGACAGTTCGATGACGTCCGGGTGGAACAGCGGCAAGTGGAGAGCAAGCTGGTGCTGGTGCTGGCGGTCAAGGAGCGCCCGCTGCTCCAGAAATGGACCCTCAAGGGGGTGGAGCGGGTCGATGAGAGTTCGGTCCGTCGGCGAATTTCGCTGCCCGAGGGGCGGCCGCTCGATCGTGCCGCAATGGAAAGATCCCGGCACGCAATCGACTCGGTGTACCGCAAGCGGGGCTACTACGCCGTCGCAGTGAAGGTGGTGGAGCTCCCCCAGGACGACAACCAGGTTCGGGTCATCTTCGACGTCGAGGAAGGCCCCCGGGTGGTGGTCGGGCAGGTGGTCATCGAAGGCAATGAGAAGTACTCCGATGACGAGGTGGTCAAGGGAATGGTCACCCGGCCGGAAGGATTCTGGTGGTTCCGCAAGGGGGAATACAGCGAGGAACGGGTCGAGGACGACATCCGCAGCTCCATTCCCGATTGGTACGCCGATCGGGGACACCTGGATCTCCGGATTCTCCGGGACACCCTGATTGCCGATACTGTCCCGGGCAAGGCAATCATCAAGATTGAAATCGACGAAGGGCAGGCCTACAAGGTTGGCCGCTTCGAAGTCAGCGGAAACCGGCGCTTTTCGGTGGAGGAGCTCAGCAGCTTCTTCCCGTTCGGCAAGGTGGTGGTGGCGGGTGAGGGGAAATCGATCGGCGACCCCTTCAGCCGAGCCGCGTGGGGCGCGGCCACCGAAAAGCTGGCGACGCTCTACCAGAACAATGGTTACATCTATTCGCAGGTGACGCCTGAGGAAGTGCGCCGATCGGGTCCCGACAGCATCCCCTATGTGGACCTCCGCTGGACCATCCGGGAAGGCCAGCCGGCAACCATCAACAAGATCATTATCCTGGGCAACGATGTCACCCACGAGCGGGTGATCCGGGAGGCGATTGTCCTGCTGCCGGGACAGACCTTCAATCGGGACCTGCTCATCCGGTCCTACGAAAACGTCTCCAATCTCAATTTTTTCCAGCAGCCGATGCCTCCTCCCGACGTCCAGGCGTCGGAGAACGGCGTCGACGTGGACGTGGTGTTCCGGGTGAGCGAGAAGCGCACCGGGAACGTGAACTTCGGCGCGTCGGTCGGGCAAGGGGTGGGCGTCGGCGGGTTCATCGGCCTCGAAGAACCGAACCTCTTCGGCAAGGCCAAGCGGGGCAAGTTGCAGTGGCAGTTCGGTCGCAACATCAATGATTTCAATTTGAGCTACACCGATCCGTCGCTGCTGGACAGCCGAACCTCGGCCACCCTTACGCTGTTCAATTCCCGGCGGCGCTACACCATCACCGACCTGGGGCGGCAGCGCACCCGTGGCTATTCGTTGCAAATCGGGTTCCCGCTCTTCGGATCGCGGTACACCAGAGTCTTTGTCTCGTCGGGTCTCCAGCAAATTCGGTACAGTGAAGCAGCGGCCGACCTCGGTCGAGCGTTCATCTGTGACAATTGCACCCGTTCTTCCCTGGGCGCCAGTATCGGTCGCGACACCCGAATCGGGCTGCCCTTTCCGGTGGGCGGTGCGTCGCTGACGGTGTCCGGGGAACAGAATGGCGGGGTGCTCGGCGGCACCGGCAATTACCAAAAAATCGATCTGGAATACCGAGCGTACACGCCGCTGGGCCGTCTGGGCGGCGGCCAGCAGTTCGGTTCCGGAGTCCAGTTTACCATGGGACTCACGGCCAAATCCGGGTTTATCGTCGGCGACCCCGGTCCGTTCTACACCGAATTGTATTCGATGGGTGGCGTGCAGTACGGAATTCCGCTGCGCGGCTACCAGGAATTTGCCGTCACCCCCGACGGTTTTGACGTCACCGCCGGCGGAACCCAGGCCAATCCGTCGTCGTTTGGAAAGGCCTACGCCGCGTTTACGCTGGAGGCCGGTGCGCGGATGAGCCAGTCACTCTACGCCAACATCTTTACCGACGCCGGCAACGTGTACCGGCGGGTGCGCGAGTTCAACCCGAGCCGGCTGTTTCGCAGTGTGGGAGTCGGGGTTGCCCTGATTTCACCGCTCGGGCCAATTGGGCTCGACATGGGGTACGGTCTCGATCGGACCGATGCGTTGGGCAATCGGAAGCCGGCTTGGCAGCTGCATTTCCGTCTCGGTAATTTCTTTTAGGCCGCAGGTTCGGGCAGCGTTTGACACTTCGAGGGAGGAACCAGGAATGAACGTCGTCGTCCGGAGGCTTGCCATTGGCCTCGTGCTCGTCTCCTTGAGCGGTGCCCAATCGGCCGCCGCCCAGCAAACGCCCGCAGCAGCGGGCACCGTGCCGGCTGGGGCGCGCATCGCGTTCGTGAACGCGCGAGCCATCCTGCAGGCCATGCCCGGGTATGCCAAGGCGGAGAGTTTGTGGACCAAGGAATACCAGACGGCCCAGTCCGAGGGACAGAAGCTCCAGTTGGCCCTGGACAGCGCCTTCGCCACCTATCAACAGGCCCAGCCGATGCTCTCGCCCTCTCAGCGAACCACCCGGGAAAGAGTGCTTGGCGCCCAGAGGGATTCTTTGGAGGGCAAGCTGCAAGCGCTCCAGGATCGGGTCCAGAGCCGGCAGCAGGATTTGCTCTCGCCCATTCAGCAACGACTCACGGCGGTTATTGACGGCGTCCGGGCCGAAGGAAATTACTGGATGATTCTCGACTACACCGGCCAGGGGACGGGAATCATATCCTACGACAAGTCACTGGACATCAGCGACCGGGTTGCCCGGCGGCTGCAACAGAGCAACTGATCATGCCCCGGGCGCTGGTGCCCCTGTCGGTTCGGGCGGTCGCCGACCTGGTCGGAGGCAGCCTGATCGGGGATGGCGCCGGAATCCTGACCGCCGTCGGTCCTCTCGAGGGGGCCGACGGCGAGACGCTTTCCCTCCTCTCGTCCTCCCGGTATCTGGAGGATTTCCGCATTTCCGGCGCGGGAGCAGTGCTGCTCCGGCCCCAGGCCGCTCCTGAATCTGCCGGCCCGCCGGTCCGGATCGTGGTCGGAGACCCCCAGGGCGCCATGGCCCAGGTGCTTGCGGCCATGTTTCCTCCAACGGCTGCAGTGGGCGGTGTCCACCCCAGTGCTCGTCTCGGGGCAGGGGTCAGACTGGGGGCTGGAGTGAGTGTCGGTCCGCACGCCGTTGTGGGGGCGGGGGTCTCGCTCGGGGCAGGGGTGCGCCTGGGGCCGGGTGTGGTGCTCGAGGATGCGGTGGAAATCGGAGACGACAGCGATCTCGGCCCCTACGTGGTGTGTTACCGAGGCACCCGGGTGGGACAGCGCTGCGTACTCAAGGCGGGCGTGGTCCTTGGGGGTGCCGGCTTCGGCTACATTTCAGGGCCGGAGGGCCATGTTCGGATTCCCCACGTAGGCGGGTGCGTGATCGGGAACGATGTCGAGATCGGATCCAACAGCTGCGTCGACCGCGGGAGCATCGACGACACGGTGATCGGCGCGGGAAGCAAGCTCGACAACCACGTGCACATTGGACATAACGCGCGGCTGGGTGCCCGCTGCCTGATCATGGGTGGGTCGGTGGTGGCCGGGAGCGCCGAACTCGGAGACGGGGTAATCATGGCGGGGCACTCCGGCGTTGCCGGACACCTCCGGGTGGGCCATCGAGTTCGGATCGGGGCCAACTCTACGGTGATTTCAGCGGTTCCCGACGGTATCGACGTCAGCGGTTTTCCGGCCCGCCCCCACCGCGAGTTCCTGAGGGCGCAGGCCTCGATGCACCGGCTGGCCAAGATCACCGACCAATTGGAGGCGCTGGTCACGCCACGGAGACGGGATGCCTAGACGCACCATTGCAGCGCCCGCGGAGGTGTCCGGGGTCGGCTTGCACACCGGAGCGCGAACCCGGGTCTCGGTTCTGCCGGGAACCTCGGGAGCCGGGGTCAGGTTCCGACGCACCGACCTGGACTCCCGGCCGGAAATTCCGGCGCGGGTCAATGAAGTCGAGGCCACCGAGCGGCGCACCGCCATCGGCCATGGTGACACCACCATTCACACCGTTGAACACCTTCTGGCCGCGGTGCTGGTGCTGGAACTCGACGATCTGATGATCGAGCTGGACGGGCCGGAACCGCCGATACTCGATGGTTCCTTCGCCCCGTACCTCTCCCTGCTCGAAGGCGCCGGGATCCAGGCCCAGGAGGGCGACCCGGTCAGCTACCGGATCAGCACCCCATTCACAGTGACCGAGGGTGACTCCAGCTACGTCGTCTCACCGTCCGCCGGGCTCAAGTTGACCACGACCATCGAATGGGATCACCCGCTGATCGGGCGGCAGAGCGGCTCGTGGGACATCACGCTCGAGGGCTTTCGAAGGGATCTGGCCGCAGCGAGGACCTTCGGGTTCACCCACGAGGTCGAGGCCCTGCGGAGCCGGGGGTTGCTCAAGGGCGCCTCGACCGAATCCGCGGTGGTGCTCAACGATGTGGAGGTTCTGGGAAGCCCGCTCCGGTGGCCGGACGAATTCGTTCGTCACAAGGCGGGGGATATTCTGGGTGATCTGGCGCTGGTGGGTGGTCGGGTGCAGGGCCACGTGATTGCCAATCGCCCCAGCCACCAGGGCAATGTGGCGGTGGCCCGTGCCATCAATCGCCGGGCCGAGCGCAGCGGCGGAACGATGCTTGACATCAACCGGATTCTCGAGGTCATCCCCCATCGCTATCCGATCATCATGGTGGACCGAATCCTCGAGCTGGAACCGAGGCGCCGGGTGGTGGGCATCAAGAATGTCACCATGAATGAGCCGTTCTTCCAGGGCCATTTCCCCGGGCATCCGGTGATGCCCGGGGTGCTGATCATCGAGGCAATGGCGCAGTCCGGAGGAATGCTGCTGATGGATGAATTGGGCACGCCGGAGGAGAAGGTGGTCTACTTCATGGCGCTCGACAACGTAAAATTCCGGAGGCCGGTGCATCCGGGAGACCAGCTGCGGCTCGAGGTGGAGATGATTCAATTCCGCGGCCGTACCGCGCGGCTCAAGGGGTTGGCGCTGGTCGACGGGCAGGTGGTGGCCGAGGCGGAAATGCTGGCGCGGGTGATGGAACGGTGAATCGGGGCATCCACCCGTCCGCGGTGATCGACCCGGACGCCGGTATCGGCAGCGACGTCGAGATCGCCCCCTTTGCCATCGTCGGCCCCAACACGCGGATCGGCAATGGCTGCCGCATCGGGCCCCACGCCACGCTCCAGCAAAATGTAACGCTGGGAGCGCGGGTCCGAGTCGGGCAGGGCAGCATCATCGGGGGCGATCCCCAGGACCTCAAGTACGGAGGGGAGGAGACCTCGGTCGAGATTGGTGACGACACGGTGGTGCGGGAATATGCGACGATCAACCGCGGCACGATTGCGTCCGGGGTAACCCGGGTTGGCATCGGCTGCTTCATCATGAGCTATGTGCACCTGGCCCACGACTGTCACATCGGGGACGGGGTCATCATCGCGAATGGAACCCAGTTGGCCGGTCATGTGGCCATCCACGACCATGCCATCCTCTCCGGGCTCGTTGCGGTGCACCAGTTCACCAGCATCGGCTCCTACGCGTTCATCGGGGGCTGTTCCCGGGTCAATCAGGATATTCCGCCCTATGTGAAGGCGGTGGGTAATCCCATCGAATTGTACGGCCTCAATGCCATTGGCTTGCAACGGGCCGGCTTCCCGGCCGACACCATCGGTACGCTCAAGCGGCTGTATCGGTTGTTCTTCAATTCAGATCTGAATCTCACCCAGGCCATCGATCGGGCCCGAGCCGATCTCCCCCCACTCCCCGAAATCGACCACTTCCTCGAGTTTCTGTCGAGTTCGCAGCGCGGCATCCCGGCGTGACGTGGCCCGACTCCCGGTCGGCGTAGTCGGCGTCGGCGCTCTGGGCCGACACCACGCCCGGCACCTGGCGGCGGCCGATTCCGCCCATCTGGTGGGAGTTCATGACCTGGACCCGATCCGCGGACGCGAGGTCGCCGAAGCGCACGGCACCCGGTTCTTTCCTGATCTCGATACGCTCCTGTCCGAGGTCGAGGCGGTCACCGTTGCGGTGCCGACCGCTGCCCATGCCAGTGTAGGCCTCCGGGCGCTGAGTCGGGGGCGGGCGGTCTTGATGGAAAAGCCGCTCGCCGCCACGCTCCCGGAGGCCGATGCATTGGTGACCGAGGCGGCCCGCCGCTCGGTCCCGCTCCAGGTCGGTCATATCGAACGCTTCAATGGCGCCATTCGCGCCGCCCGCCCCTTTCTGCAGACCCCCCGGTACATCGAGAGCGACCGGCTGGCCCCCTTCCAGCCTCGGGGGACCGATGTTGCCGTGGTCCTCGATCTGATGATTCACGACCTCGACCTCATCCTCCACCTCACCGGGGGCTCTGACGCCGTCGAGGTCCGCGCCAGCGGTGTAGCGGTACTCTCCCCTCACCTCGACATGGCCAATGCCCGGGTGGAGTTTGCCAACGGTGCGGTGGCCAACGTCACCGCCTCCCGGGTGGCACGGGAACGGGTACGGCGGCTGCGGATCTTTCAACCCAATGGGTACCTCTCCCTCGACCTCAGCCAGGGACAGGGCGAGTTCATGCGACTCCGAGCCGGCTGGCGGGAAGCCAACGTCACCCGGCTGGAGGACATCGTGGAGCGCATCGTGCTCGAATCGCCGCCGGCCGACGCGCTGGCCCTTGAATTGGAGAGCTTTCTGCGGGCGGCTCGGGGTGAGGCCGAAACCGTGGTGACTGGCGCCGAGGGACGCGCTGCCCTGGCCCTGGCGCTCCGGGTGACCAACGCGGTCCAGCACGCCCCATGACCGGCGCCCCACCCCGGGTGTTCCTTTCCGCGGGGGAACCGTCGGGCGATCTTCATGGCGGAGCGGTCGTCACGGCGCTGCAGGCCTTGATTCCGGGTATCGGGATCGATGCCCTGGGCGGACCCCGGATCGCCGCGGCCGGAGCCAATCTGCGATTCTCGATGGCGCAGTACACCGTGCTCGGGTTCGTGGAAATCCTCGAGAAGATCCCGGCGCACCTCCGGTTGCTCCGCCGCCTGGATCGGGACTTCGCCGCCGGGCAATATGATCTCGCCCTGCTGATCGACTATCCCGGCTTTCACCTGCGGGTGGCCGAAGCGGCTCGGCGACACGGCGTCAAAGTGCTCTACTACGTCGCGCCGCAGCTGTGGGCGTGGCGGCCCCAGCGGGCAAGGCGATTTGCCGCTGCGGTGGACCGCATGGCAGTCGTGCTCCCATTTGAGCCGGCGTTTTTCGGCCGGCATGGAATTCAGTCGGAGTACGTTGGGCACCCACTGCTCGACCGGGCAGCGCTGCCGCCCCGGGCCGTGGCCCGGCGCCAGCTCGGCCTCGAGGCGGGGCAGCGGGTGCTGGGTCTCTTTCCCGGCAGCCGCAACCAGGAAGTCGGCCGACTCTGGGGGCCCTTCCGGGACACTGCCAAACGTCTCCTGACGGCGGGAGTTTGTGATGCGGTGATTGTGGCCGGCACCGCCGATGGGGATTATCCTGGCGCCGAAGGGTTCGCAGTCCATCGGGGGGCCCCGGAGCCGGTCTTTGCTGCGGCCGATGCCGCTTTGGCAAAATCGGGGACCACAACCCTGGAAGCGGCACTGGCAGACTTGCCGATGGTGGTTGCCTACCGGGTCCACCCGCTGACCTCCTGGCTGGCGCGACGGCTGATCACGGTCCCCTGGATCAGCCTGGTGAACCTGGTGGCCGGGGCGCCGGTGGTTGAAGAGCTGATCCAGGAGCGAGTGACAGTCGAAGGGCTGGCAGCAGCAGTGACCCCCCTGCTCGACCGCAACCACCCGGCGTGCCAGGCCCAGCGTGCCGGCCTCCGGCTGGTGCGGGAGCGGCTGGGGAGCGGGGGCGCTGCCCGACGGGTCGCGGAAATCGCCGCGGAGCTCCTGGTGTGAGGATCGCGGTCTCTCCGAAAACCGCGGTGGGCATCCTGGGCCCGGCCATTTCCCTCCTGGCGCGGACCTGGCGGATTGAAACGGTTCACCTGGAACGCTGGCAAGCGATTGCGGCGGCGGGACGGCCCCACATCTTCCTGCTGTGGCATGATGCGCTGCTCCCGCTGCTCTGGCAGCACCGGGGGCGCGGCGTCACCATCGTGGTGAGCGAGGCTCAGGACGGCCAGTATCTGGCGGAGTACGCCCGCCGAATCGGCTACCGGGAAGCCCGCGGTTCCAGCAGCCGGGGCGGGGTTCGGGCGCTGCTTGCTGCGGTCAAGGCGCTCCGGGCCGGTGGTGCGGCGGCGTTTACGCCGGACGGCCCGCGGGGACCCCGGCGGGAGTTCAAGGGCGGGGTGCTGCTGGCGGCGGCACGGGGCGGCGCCACGGTGCTGCCGCTGCATGCCGGGGCAGACCGGGCGTGGCGGCTCAATTCATGGGACCGTTTCATGGTGCCCAAGCCGTTCGCGCGGGTCAGGATCGTCTATGGAAAACCGTTTGAAGTCGAGGCCGGCGAGGCCGGAATCGAGGCGGGCCGGCTCCGAGCCGGCGCCGAGCTGGCCACCGCAGTGCGCGAGGCCCAATGGGACGACGGGGCGACGGACACCGATTGATTCGCTGGCTGTGGACCAGCCGGGGGCTCGGTGGGCGCATCGCCCGGCTCCCGCTGATCCCCTTTGCCGGCGTCTGGCGGGTAGGGATGGGTGCCCGCAACTTCGGGTTCGATCGGGGTTGGATCCCGGTGCGGGAGCTGCCGCTTCCCGCCGTCGCCGTCGGCAACCTGACGGTGGGTGGGTCGGGGAAAACGCCAATAGCCAGCTGGATCGCCGCCTACTACGCCGCCCGCGGGCACCAACCGGGAATCCTGCTCCGGGGCTACGGGCGCGATGAGGTGCTGGTGCACCAACATCAAGTCCCCGAAGCCCGGGTGGTGGCCGATCCCGACCGGGCGGCTGGGGCGGAGCGGGCCCTGGCGCAAGGGGCCACCGTCCTGGTTCTGGATGACGCGTTTCAGCGCCGCGACGTGTGGCGCGATTACAATATCGCAGTGGTGAGCGCGGAGACGGCCCGGGCGGTTCGCTGGTCGCTGCCGGCGGGGCCGTGGCGGGAGGGCCTCGGTGCCCTGCGGCGTGCCGATGCGCTGATCATCACCCGGAAAAGGGCCGACGCCGCCTCGGCGCTCGGGCTCGCCGCCGAACTCGCGCCGTTGCTGCGGGGACCGGTGGGTGTGGTGCATCTGGGGGTGAGTCGCTACGAAGGGCTGGTGTCGGGAACGCTGCACGATGCCGCAGCCCTCACCGGCAAGCGGGTCGTGGCGGCGTCGGCCATCGCAGACCCCGACGCCTTCGTGGCTCAGACCAAGGCCACCGGGGCCCAAGTGCAGGTGGCCACCTGGCGCGACCATTACGATTTCCGGGACGAAGACCTCGCCTGGCTGGCCAAAGCCGCCCGGAAGGCCGATTACCTGGTGGTGACCCGCAAGGATGCGGTGAAGCTGCGGGATCGGTGGCCGGCCAGCGTGCCGGAGCCCCTGGTCGCGGTGCTGGATCTGGCGTGGGAACATGGCGAAGCAGCAATTACGGCCGGATTGGACGCAATCGTCACCCCGGTCGAAAGACTCTGAAGCCTCAGCCCCTCACTCACTGAGCGGAGACCGAACCATGCCGTTCCGACCTGGCGATACCATGGCCCACCCGGTGGCCCGGGGTGGAATTCGCCCTGAAAAAGACACCTTCCTCGGCGGGGAGAATCCGCTGGAATCGATGGTGGCGCGCTTCGACGAGGCGGCCCGTCACCTCAACCTGGAACCGGGCCTCTGCAAAGTCTTGAAGCACCCCGAAAAGCAGTTGATCGTTGCCGTTCCGGTCCTGATGGACAATGGGGAGACCGAGGTCTTTACCGGGTATCGGGTGCTGCATAACACGGCGCGCGGCCCCGGCAAGGGCGGCATCCGCTTCGACATGCAGGTCACCCTGGACGAGGTCAAGGCGCTGGCGGCGTGGATGACCTGGAAATGCGCCGTGGTCAACCTGCCCTTCGGCGGGTCCAAGGGCGGGGTGATCTGTGATCCGTCGAAGATGTCGATGGGCGAACTGGAGCGACTGACCCGCCGCTACACTGCCGGGATCATCGACTTCCTCGGCCCCGACTCCGACGTCCCGGCTCCCGATGTCAACACCAACGAGCGGATGATGGCGTGGATCATGGACACCTATTCCATGCAGAAGCGCCACACCGTCACCGCCGTGGTGACCGGGAAGCCGGTGCAGATGGGCGGATCGCTGGGCCGTCGCGAAGCCACCGGGCGCGGAGTGATGATTTCGGCGGTCGAAGCGCTCAAGCTCCGAAACATGCCGGTGGCGGGAACCCGGGTGGTGGTGCAGGGCTTCGGAAACGTTGGATCGATCAGCGCAGAACTCATGGCGGGGCAGGGGATGAAGATCCTGGCGGTAAGCGACAAGGAAGGCGGGATCTACAATCCCAAAGGGCTCGACATCAAGGCGATCCTGGCTCATGTCAAGGAACACAAATTTCTCAAGTCGTATGGAAGCGCGGAGCGGGTCACCAATTCGGAATTGCTGCAGCTCGACTGCGATGTCCTGGTGCCCGCCGCGCTCGAAAACGTCATCACCGACGCCAACGCCGGCGGCATCAAGGCCAAAATCATTGCGGAAGGCGCCAATGGCCCCACCAGCTTCGACGCCGATTCGATTCTTCAGGATGCCGGCATCCTGGTGGTGCCCGACATTCTGGCCAACGCCGGCGGGGTGACGGTGAGCTATTTCGAATGGGTACAGGATCGAGGCGGCTATTTCTGGGATGAGGAAACGGTCAACAGCCGGTTGGAAAAAATCATGGTGAGTTCCTTCGCCGAAGTGGCGGCCATGGCAAAGAAAAACAATGTGAGCATGCGGATTGCCGCCTACATGGTGGCGATCGACCGGGTGGCGGGGGTGCACCGGCTCCGGGGTATGTATGCCTGATGCGGACCCACCTCCTCGCCGTCGGCACGCTGCGGCCCTATTTCCGGGAGGCGTGTGACGATTTTCTGCGCCGGCTGACGCGGTACGGTCGGGTGGAGGAGCGGGAAATTCGGGAGGCGGCTCGGGCAGCGACACCGGCGCTTCGGCGCCGGGAGGAAGCGGCGCGAATTGCCGGGGCGCTGCCGGACCGGGCCACCGTCATCGTGCTGGATGGGAGCGGCGACGCGTGGTCGAGCGAAGAGCTGGCCCGGCGGCTGCAGCGGTGGCGGCTGGACGCGATGCCGGTGGCACTGGTCATCGGCGGAGCCTGGGGCCTCGACCAAAGCCTGCTGCAACGTGCCACCCATTGCTGGAGCCTGGGGCCGCTGACCCTGCCCCACGAGTTGGCGCGGGTTATCGTCCTGGAGCAGTGGTATCGCGGCTGGTCGATTCTTCGAGGGGAGCCATACCACAAAAGTGGCTGACTTGATCAAGGTGGCATGACCCTTCCCATTGCCGATACCCCGCTGGCCGACCGGTTGGCATTGCCGGTGCCCCGCGCCGACGCCTGGAACCCCGCCCTCGAACCGGCGCTGTATCCAGGGCCGGGCCGGGAGGCCCTTCTGGCACGGCTGCATTCCCCGGGTGCTCTGGTCGTCACCACTGGCCAGCAACCGGGCCTGCTGACCGGCCCCTCCTACGCCATCACCAAGGCGCTGTCGGCCCGCGGGCTTGCAGTTGCGCTGGAGCGGCGTTGGGGCCGCCCCGTGGTGCCGATCTACTGGGTCCCCGGCGACGATCACGATTTCGACGAGGTTGCCAGCGTCAAGTGGATTGCCGGAGACGGCTCCCTCCGGACCGCGGCGCTGCCACCCCGTCCTCCGGAGGCGCCACTGGCGCCGATGTCTCGCCAGCCGCTGGGCACGGCAATCGACGAGGTCCTCGCCCGGTTCGAGGAGTCGTTTCCCGAGGGCCTGCCCCGGAGTGAAACGGTGGAGTGGCTCCGACGGCATTACCGTCCCGAGCAGAGCGTGGCGGGAGCCTTCGGTGCCGCGATGGCGGATCTGCTGGCCCCGCTGGGAGTGCTGTGCCTCGACGGGGCCCATCCCGCCGTCAAGGTTGCCGCCGCCCCGCTGCTGATCCGGGCGCTGGAGCAGGCCGGTGACATCGAGCGGGGGCTGGTGTCCCGAGCGGCGGTGCTCCTGGCCCAAGGCCGGGCGGCCTCGGTTCCGGTGGGCGATGGCGCCTCACTGGTTTTCCTCGATGGACCGGAGGGGCGTGACCGTCTGGTCATCGCTGCGGGGGGCTTCGTGACCCGGCGGGGCAAGACCCGGTATACCCTCGACCAGCTGCGGCACATCGCCGAAGCGGAACCGGAGCGACTCTCCGGCAACGTGCTGCTCCGGCCCGCCATCGAGAGCGCCATTCTTCCCACGGTGGCGTACACTCCCCACCGCGGATCGAAACGAGCGAATCACGTGCAGTAGCTCTCTTAGGCGTGTTGCTTTGGGCCGGTTCCCGGCTGGACTCTTCTGGTTCAACACCACGCCTATCTATAATATCTCACCACCTTGCTGCGCCCTTTG
>JANNSC010000319.1:0-5405 GCA_031402135.1 Gemmatimonadales bacterium
TTCGGCCGGCGGCATTGAGCCGGGGACCGAGCACAAAACCCAGGTGGCGGGCAACGATCTCCTTGCCGGTAAGACCGGTGGCTTCGACCAGGGCCCGAATCCCGACCCAGCGGCTATCGGCCAGCAGCTTGAGGCCGTGCCGCACCAGTATCCGGTTTTCTCCCTGCAGCGGCACCACGTCCGCCACGGTGGCGAGCGCTACCAGATCCAGCAGATGAAATGGAAGGTTGGTGGGCAAGTGGAGCGCAGGCACCAGCGCCTGCACCAGCTTGAAGGCGATGCCGGTGCCGCAGAGGTCCCTGAGTTCGGAGGTATCGTCGGGGCGCTGGGGATTCACCACTGCGGTGGCGGGCGGCAACTCGGCGCCGGGGAGGTGATGATCGGTCAGCACCACCCGGATGCCGGCGGCTTCAGCGGCGGCGACGGTCGCCACGGCGGTGGTGCCGCAGTCGCAGGTGAGGATCAGCCCGGCCCCGATGGCCTGAGCGCGGGCCAGACCGGCCGGGCCGAAATCGTAGCCGTCCCGGATCCGATGGGGCACGAAGGCCTCGACCGTGGCACCACCGATCCGAAGCGCGCGAGTTAACAGCGCCGCGGCGGATTGTCCGTCGACGTCGTAATCGCCATGCACCAGGATGGGGTGTCCCCGCCCCACTGCCGCGACGATGGCGGCGACCGCCTGGTGCATTCCGGCAAGGGAGTAGGGGTCGCGGAGCTGTTCGAGGGCGGGGCGAAGAAATGCCCGGGCGGCATCGGGAGCGGCAAAGCCGCGCTGCAGCAGCAGCGCGGCCAGCGGCTCCGGCACTCCCAGTTCCCCGGCCAGGCTGCGAGTGGCGGCGGCGCCGGGCGGCGCCGCCAGCACCCAGCGGGGCAGCGGGAGGATCATCCCTCGCCGTTGGCGGGGTAGAGGATCACCCCGCAGCCTTCGCAGCCCTCGATGTGGGTGCCGGCCCGGATCTGGCTGCGGCGGTTGCGGGGCACGGCGGTGTAACACGCGCCGCAAGCATCGCCCCGGAGCGCCACCACCACGGTCGTGGTCCGGGAAAACCACAACCGGTCGTAGCGCATCCGCAGGCTCTTTTCCACCGCGGCAGCGCTTTCGGCGCGGATCTGCCGAGCCACTTCGCATTCCGCCCCTGCGCCGGCGAGGGCCTCCTGGAGCCGGCTGCGTTCCCCGCCCTGGTCGGTTTCCATTGCGGTGAGCCGCTCCTCGACCTCCTTGACCGCCACCTCCAGCTGCTGGGTGGTTTCGGCGCACTTGACCCAATCGCTCTCCTGGCGGGCCAGCACCGAACGGGCCAGGTCGAGCTCGGTCATCAGCGCCTGGACTTCCCGGGCGGTCTTGACCTGTTCGATACGGGACCGACGCTTTTCCTGGACGGCGCGCTGGCTTTCGATGACCTGTTCAAGCGCTTCGCGCTTGACGGTCCCCTCGGCGAGCCGCTTCCGGGCTCCGTCGAGATCGGCCCGGGCCCGATCGAGCGCCGCGTCGAGCGCCGCCACCTCATCGGCGATGGCCTTGAGCCGCAGGTCGGTGCCGAGGAGGGTAAGGTCCTTGGCTTGGAGGTCGAGCAATTTTTCGAGATCAGGATGCATGACGCCTCAGGAGTGCTGGGAGTGATCGGGACCGGGTCGTTCGGTGGAACGTCGGCGGGCTTTTTCCGCTTCTCGGTGAAAAGACATTCGCTGCCGGGCTTCCGGCGGCATGGCATTGAGACTGGCGCGTCGGGCCGGAAGGTCCGACGCTGGAGGGAGTGGTTGGTTCCGGCGGCGGAGCTCATCGACGGCGCCGGCGTACACCGCGTCGAAATTGATGCCGGCCGCTTGCTGGGCATCGGCCGATTCGGCCAGCCGCTGCCAGGCGTCCTGGGCGCGGGGGTCGAGGCCTTCCGCGGCAGCGGACACCGGGGCGTTGGCGGGGAGCGCCACCAGCGCCTCGAAGATCCGGCGGAAGGCGGGCACCTCGAAGTGGGTTGGGGCCACGTCCGCGGAGGCGCGGCCGCGCCACTCCAGGGATATCAGCATCGATTCCAGCAGCTGCGACTCGAACCGGGAGCCGGGATTCGACCGGCGGCTGTTCGGGGTGGCGGCGCGGGGGCCGGCGGCGGCGCGGGAGCGCAGCTCCGGTGGCGGGGACGGTGGCGCCGGCCGGGTGGTCAGTTCCTGTTCCAGCACGGCACGGGAGACGCCGGTCCGCTCCGCCACCCGATTGATGTAGAGGTCCCGGGCAATCGGATCGGCGGAAACCCGGACCGTCTTGAGCAGCCCGTCGAGGGCATCGCGCTGATGCTCCAGCCCCTCGAACCAGCCCTTGCGCTCGAGGATCTGAATTTTGCGGTCCAGGACATCCACCGCATCGTGAAGGATCGGCGCCAGTGCCGCGGCGCCGCCCTTGGCGACCAGCGTGTCAGGATCCTCTCCCTCCGGCATGGTGGCCACCTTGACCCGAAGCTTGTGGCGGAGGCACTCATCGGCGGCCCGGAAGGTGGCCTTGAGGCCGGCCGAATCGCTGTCGTACAACAGCAGCGCCAGCGGGGCAAAGCGGCGCAGCAGTGCCGCCTGGTCGGGCGTCAGGGCGGTGCCGAGCGGCGCTACCACATTGTCGACCCCGGCAAGAACCAGCCGGATCACGTCAAAGTATCCCTCGACCAGGATCACCGAGTCCTCCCGCCGGATCGATTGTTTGGCGGCGTGGAGGTTGTACAGCATGGCGCCCTTGTGATAGATGGGGCTTTCCGGCGAGTTGAGATATTTCGGCTCGCCGGGGCCGAGCATCCGGCCCCCGAAGGCGACGGTCCGACCCCGAAG
This sequence comes from Gemmatimonadales bacterium, assembly GCA_031402135.1. GTDB lineage: Bacteria > Gemmatimonadota > Gemmatimonadetes > Gemmatimonadales > GWC2-71-9 > JABFSM01. Next base: position 2,809 of record JANNSC010000319.1, read on the forward strand.
ATCCCGAATCGGAAAAATGAGGCGGCTCCAGAACTGGGGCCCGATGGTGCCGTCGGGCCGCTTGCCGGCCAGGCGCACCTCGAGCAGCACCCGCTCCTCGATGCCGAGCTGCTTCATTGCCTCGAGGAACCCCTTGCCGCGAGGAGCAAAACCGAGCCCCTGCTCCCCGGCTGCTTCAGGCGGGATGTGTCGACCAGCAAGATATTTTCGGGCAGCATCGGCTTCGGGATCCTCCCGGAGCCGCGTGGCAAACCATTCCTGCGCCGCCGCCATGGCGGTAAAGAGCGGCTCCCGGGGGTCGGGACCCTCCCGATTGCCCCGCTCCGGCACGGTGATTCCTACCCGCCGGGCGATTTCACGCACCGCGGTGGGATAGTCCATCCCCTGCCGCTTCATCAGGTAGGTGAACACATCACCCGCCTCGTGACAGACGTAGCAGTAGTACATGCCCTTCTTGGGGATCACCACAAAGTTGCGGTGGGTGCCGCCGTGGAAGGGGCAACAGCCCCGGTAGTCGGCGCCGGTGCGCTTGAGCTGCACCGCCTCCCCGATGATTTCGACCAGATCGGCGCTGTCCCGGATCTGCTCGATCAGTTCGTCGGGAATCATGCTCACGCCACGAACTCCGCAATGGTCACCCCGGTGCCACCCTGGTTCCGGGCGGCAAACTCGAACTTGCGGACCCGCTTGTCTTTGGTGAGCACTCGGCGGACAGTTTCCCGGACGACGCCGGTGCCCATGCCGTGGATAATGCGCAGGAAGGGATGATCGGAGAGGATCGCGGCGTCGAGCGCGGCGAGGGTGACCGCCTCGGCTTCATCTCCCCGTAACCCGCGCAGGTCAATTTCCATGGGCGCCTCCGCCGCCGGAGCGGACGGCCCCGATGCACCGCGAGCCGAGGCGGATCTGGCCTCGGCGGCAGCGGGCGTCCCGGCCAGCGGCGTCAGGGAATCGGCCGGCACCACCAGCCGCATTGCCCCCGCCAGCACCACCGCCTTGCCATCGCCACGGAGCTCGATAACTTCGCCGGCGGTGCCGGTGGCGAGCCGCACTCGCTGCCCCGCCGCAACCACGCCCCCGGCTCCGGCCGGGGCAACCAATTCGTCCACTTCCAGTGCCTCCCCCTCGCGGCGGATGGCCTCCTCCAGCAGCCGGCGGGCATCCTTCACGGCGGGTTCGTCGGACGCCGCTGCCGCCGCGCGCACCGCCTGCTCCACCTGCTCCCGGGCTTCCAGCAAGACCCGCCGGGCCTCGCCCCGGGCCCGGCGCTCGGCGTCCTTTTCCCGGGCCTTGAGCTCGGTTTCCCTAACCCGCTGACTCTCCGCCTGGACCGCCAGCCGAGCCTGCTCCCGTTCCGCATCGGCTAGCCGGTCCTCCAGCTCCACCTGATCGGCGGCCAGCCGGCGCTCCCGGGTTTCGGCAGCCTGGAGCAGCGCATCGAGGGAGCGCTCGGCGTCGGAGACTCGGCTTTCGGCATCGGCGAGCACTACCGCGGCCACGCCAAGGCGCCGCGCAATGGCCAGGCCGTAGGAGCGCCCCGGCATGCCCTTCTGGAATCGATAGGTGGGGGCCAACTGCTCGGCGTCGAACTGCAGGGAGCCGTTGCTGATCCCATCGGCCTGAGAGGCCAGCGCCTTGAGGGCGCCGAGATGGGTGGTGGCAATGGTCCGGGCGCCAACGCGGGTCAGGGCCAGCAACGCCGCGGCGGCCAGCGCCGCCCCCTCGGCCGGGTCGGTGCCGCTGCCGATTTCGTCGATCAGGACCAGGGTCCCGTGATTGGCTTCCTCGAGCACGGTTCGCAGAGTGGCAAGGTGGGCGCTAAAGGTCGACAAGTCGGCCGCAATGGACTGATGGTCGCCGATATCGGCATCGATGCGATGAAAGACCGGCAGCGCACTTCCCGCCCCCACTGGCGGCACGATGCCGCTTTGCACCAGCGCAGCAGCAAGGCCGACCGTCTTGAGCAGCACCGTTTTTCCACCGGTGTTGGGGCCACTGATGATCAGGGTGCGCTCCCGCTCCCCCAGGCGCAAATCGAAGGGGACAACGGCAACACCCCGGCCGAGGAGGATGGGGTGCCGAGCCTTGCAGAGCAGCAGCTCTCCGCCGGCGGGGCGCAGCGCCGGCGCGGTGCCGCCCACGGCGCGGGCATAACGGGCCCGGGCCACCAGGTCGTCGAGGGCAACGCACATTTCGTGGGCGTCGCTGAGGCTGTCGGCATGGGGGCGGAGCCGTTCGGTGAGTTCCCGCAGCACTCGAAGCGCTTCCCGATCGGCCTCGGCAACGGCGGCCCGAAGCGCGTTCCCGAGCTCGATGGCGGCGGTCGGTTCGACGAACAGAGTGGCGCCGCCGGCGGATTCGTCGTGCACGATGCCATCGGGCCGGCCCCGGGTATCTCGACGAACCGGAATGACGTAGCGACCGTTCCGCAGCGTGACCGAGGCGCCGGCGTCGCCACCCTGGAGCAGCGCTTCGAGCTTCTTGACCAGCCGCTCCCGGGAAACGTGCACCTCCCGACGAGCCCGGAGGAGCGCCGGAGAGGCGGAGTCGAGCAGCTCGCCGGTGTCGTCCACCGACTCGCCCAGCCGCTTTTCCAG
>JANNSC010000320.1:0-7354 GCA_031402135.1 Gemmatimonadales bacterium
CGCTCGTCAACAGCAAGCATCGTTAGCCCGGGGACTCGTAGATGTTGCGTCGAAACGGCTCCTCCGCACACACTGGAGGGTGATTAATCATAGCCCGATGAGATGGCTGGCTGCGGGTCGGCTGTCAGCCGTGGCTCTAGAGCGGCCCCAAGAACCGATCGAGCCACGCAAGGGTCTCCTGCACCATCACGTAATACGGGACCAGGTGCCCACCGCGTACGATCACGTGACGTTTCTGATCTTTCGGCGCATGCCACAGTTCGAACATGGGTCGGGCTGATGTCTCCAGCGGGTGAATCATGTCGTACTCGCCACTCAGCATGAGCACCGGCTGTGATGCCCGGCTCACGAAATGGAATGCGTCGACCTCGGGCTGAGTCGGCAGGGGGCTCAATCCCGGAACCCCGAGGACGGCCACCCTGAGGCGTGGCTCGGTGGACAGTATGATGGGGGCGAGCATCCCACCCCAGCTGATCCCGAGATAGGCGAACTTCTCCGCGTCGATGTCCGCGCGTGTTTCCAGATAATCGAGAGCGCGGCCGAGATCCTTGGCCCAGTGGAAGACGTGATCGCGATAGGTATTGGTCTCGTCCTGACGGCGATAGACGAACCCGTCCTGCCGGTCGAATGTGCTCTGGTACACGGGGAAGGCGAACGCGCGCCCGCTGCGGACGATCATGTCGGCGTGATCGGTGGAGTATTGGTCAAACGAGGTGTGCCAGAGTGCGTTGGAACCCGGGAAGTAGACTACCGTCTGGAATGGGCCCCGCGTCGAGCGAGGAGTGTAGAGATAGAGCCCAACACGCTCGTTCCCGTATGCCGCACGGAACGTCACGTATTCGCGGACCCACGTCGCCGTGCTGTCGATGAACTGCGATACGACATCGAGGGGTACCCGGTCGTATGCGTAGAGGCGCTTGTATACCTGGAATACGGCGTCGGACACCAGCGTCTCCCGAGCGAAGTCTCGCACCGGATGATCGATGGGCTGGCGAGTGTCCGACAGCTCTTCCACGTCCTCCCCGTAACTGGCCAACCGGAAACCGTTCATCGGAGATCGATCGAAGGGAGGTGCCGAGTTGGCCACCGTGAACACGTATGGATCATCCGCCCACCCACCACCGAGGATGAAGCGTTCGTCACCCGATGCGTTGAACGCCCATTCGCGGGCGTTGCCTGCCATGTCGTAGATCCCGAATTGACTCATGCCCGCGTTGGTCCCGACGGCCACGGGCCCCTCACCGGCCATGTTGCTGGCGGGAATGATCCAATCGCTGAGCCAGGTAGTCGCGGCGCGGAACCAGTGATAGACCGTGGGGAGGTCCTTCCCGACGTAGCGGGCGTAGGCGGCGCTTTCGTACCAGCTGACCCCGGTGACCGGATGATCGCCCTCGCCATCGCGGTAGGAACTGAAAGACCACGTGCTCGGTCCCGGCCGGCCCGTACTGTCGGTAAACGCCTGCATCGCGTCTTCCCAGCGTACGGCCCGGCCGTCGCGCTCGAATGGATACTCCCAGTACGTCCGGTCCCGGTACCCGCCGGCGTCCACGAATTGCTTGTACTCGGCGTTCGTGACCTCGTACTGGCCAAGCTGGAAATCCTGCAGCCGGATGGGGGGCGCGAGCGACAGGTTGGGTGCCACGTACCGGAACGCGAACTCCGGTCCCCCCACGTACCCCGGCAGCGCCCCGGGGACGTGACGCCAACGCTCGGGTAGTGACGCCTTCGGATTGAGGACGATCGTGTCGGTGATGGAGGGCGCAAACGCGACGTCGATGGTCCGGTGCCCGTCTGCCTCCAATCGCAGGACCGAGGAACTCTGCGGGAATCTCGCGATGGTGAGCGGCGTCGTGCCCAGGGACTCCCACGGACCCAGGTCCGGATCGTCGTAGGCGCGGCGCTGCACCGTGGCGCCGGCCGGCGAGGAGCGGATGGTGACCGGAGCGGTGAACGCGGACCAGAGGCTGTCCGGGATCTCGGCCGCGTTCATGCGTGCCGCCAGCCGATAGGCCCGCTCATGGTCGCGCGCGGCGGCGGCTGACCGCAGCGCCTCCAACGTCGGGCGCTCGGAACCGGACGTCAATAACATGACGGCGGCGACCGCTGCCAGGCCGACGACGACCGGAACGGCGCGGCGTGTCGTCACACCGGTGGCCCAGCCGGCGGGGGCAGGGGTGGCTTCGGCTTGCGTGACGTCGGGCGTCCGCAGCGCCTGCAGCAAGTCGCCCATCGTGGCAAACCGATCCGCAGGCGTCTTGGCCAATGCCCGATGCACCGCACGCTCGACATGCGGCGGGACCGTGTCGCGCAGCGTTGACAGCCGTGTGGGTGGATCGGCGATGATCTTGGCGATGACTGCCTGTGCGGTCGGTCCGGAGTGCGGCGGCTCGCCAGCCAGCATCTCGTACAGCACACACCCCAGCGCAAAAATATCAGTTCGGTGGTCGATGGCGTCCCCCGCAGCCTGCTCGGGGCTCATGTAGGCCGGGGTGCCGATCGCCAGTCCGGTCGCGGTGAGGCGGTCACCGCCCGCGGCCGAGACAGCGCGCGCAATACCGAAGTCCGCGACGTACACGCGGCCTTCCTTGAGCAGGATGTTGTCCGGCTTGATATCCCGGTGGACGATTCCCTGCTTGTGCGCGGACTCGAGCGCTTCGCCTACTTCCTCCGCAATGGAGAGCGCGTCGTCCACCGCCAATTGTCGGTCCCGATCGACCCGTTCCCGAAGCGACTCCCCCTCGACGAATGGCATCACGTAGAAGAACACGCCATCCGCCTCACCCGATTCGAGGACCGGGAGGATGTGCGGATGCGTCAAGCTGGCCGTGATCTCGATTTCACGGAGGAACCGGTCGTGCCCAAGCGCTGCGGCAAGTTCAGGCCGGAGGACCTTGAGGGCGACCTTGCGCTTGTGCTTGAGATCGTGCGCCAGGTAGACGGTCGCCATGCCGCCCTGACCGAGTTCCCGCTCGATCACATAGCGGTCGGCAATCGCGACCCTCAGGCGTTCCGTGATCTCTGCCATGAGCCACCCCTATCGAGCAAGAGTAGTGTCCCGACAAATGTTAGCTCTTCCGGGTTTAGCGTAGGTCGATAACACGGAATAGGAGTTTCCATTCGATTGCCTTGTTAGCCTGCGGGCGGGTATGGACCGGGTACATAGGTAACAGATCTATCCGGGAACATGGGTGACCCTCCCTCTAAACTGCACGACCTACCCCTTCTGTGGGAGATGGGTCGATGCCCTGGATGGAGACCGCACCCGTGGAACAGCGTACCGCGTTCATCGCCGACCATCGGCAGGGGCTCTACCCCATGTCCGAGCTCTGTGCCCGCTACGGCATCAGCCGGAAGACCGGCTACCAATGGCTGGAGCGCTTCGAGGAACAGGGCCGCCGGGGGCTTGCCGACCGGAGTCGGGCCCCGCACCATTGTCCCCACCGCATCCCACCGGAGACCGCGGAGCTCCTCCGCACCGCACGCCGCCGGCATCCGGATTGGGGGGCCGACAAGCTCCCGGACCACCACGGGCCCCGGTATCCTGGAGGCGAGTGGCCCGCCGTCAGTACCGTCAGCGATCTGCTGGATCGCCGGGGGCTCGTGCCGAAGCGTCGGCACCGCCGCCCCCCACCAGCATCCGGGCGTCGTGCCCTCGACCACGACCGCACCCAACGACCTCTGGACCGCCGACTTCAAAGGCCAGTTCACCACCCGGGACGGGATCTACTGCTATCCGCTCACGATTGCGGACCAGCACACCCGTTTCCTGCTGACCTGCCACGGCCTGCCCTCGACGCACGGTGCGGGGGCGCGGACCATCTTCGAGCGCACCTTTCGGACCGATGGCCTGCCCCGGGCGATTCGGACCGACAACGGGGTGCCCTTTGCCACCAGCGGCATCCACGGCCTCTCCCAGCTCAACGTCTGGTGGATGCGGCTCGGGATTCAACACCAGCGCATTCACCCCGGCCGGCCCCAACAAAACGGCGCCCATGAACGCATGCATCGAACGCTCAAGCGGGGCGCCATCCGGCCCCCACGGACCAACGCGCCGGCGCAGCAGCGGGCCTTCAATCGCTTTCGGACGGAGTACAACACCGAGCGGCCGCATCAACACCTCGGCGGCCAGACGCCGTCGTCACGCTACCACCCGTCCCTGCGGGCGTACCCACGCCACCTGCCGGCCCAGGAGTACCCCGGACACTTCCTCGTCAAGAAGATCACGACCGGACGCACGTTCCGCTTCCAGCACCGCCCGCTCTTCATCGCCAACAGCCTGACGCACCACCACATCGGATTCGAGGAAACCGCCGATGGGATCTGGTCCATCTACCTTAACACGGTCCTGCTGGCCAAGCTCGACGAACGGGACTAGAGCATTCGAGGGTAACCCGTGAAGTGTTACCCATGTTGCCCGGATAACCCTGTCACCCATCATCCCGGTTGCTCAGCTCAGCGCCGCGAGGCCCAGTAGGCATCGGCCTCCGCTTCCAGCTTGTCCAAACGCGTATAGTAATCTGGGAATTCCTTCAGATGGGCCCAGGCGATCTTCCCGGTAAGCGTGGGGTCGTCGTTCGTGACGTTGGTCTCCGGGTCCCGGGCGCCATGCTCGAGCTCAACCTCAAGGCCGCGACGAAACTGCTCAAGATCGACTTGGGTCCAGTCAATCCCGAGCGTGGACCCGAGGTTGCGGGCTTCCTCAGCACTGATCCGACGCTTACTGGGCATGCATTGCCTCGTTCCTATGGGCCGGAAGAACCAGTTTGTTCTTGTGAATTGGTTTGCGCCACCTAACGGACAGACTTCAGCCGCGGGGGCTTCACTGGCACGCGAGCCGCCGTCGGCTGCAAGCTGTGGGTCGGCCGCAGGTCAGTTCAGCTCCGTCAAGACCCGGTCGCAACACCTACACCGTTAGCTCGGAGTCACCGGCCACGTCTTTTTGGTTACCACCACTCCAGCCCGAAGGATCTTCTCGAGAACCACGAGGTCGACGTCTGCGAGTTTGTTGATGTGCAGGCATCCCTTGAGACCGCCTTTATGCTTGCCCAGTCTTTGCAGGAGGTCCGCCTTGCCAGGGAAGCCAAAGATGTAAAATACCAAGTTCGCCTTGCGTGGACTGAAGCCGACGACACAACTCGAACCCGAATGTCCCGTCTCGTACGTGTAATGGTAAGTACCGAAACCAACGATGGTCGGGCCCCACATTTTCGCTGTCCAGCCGGTGGTCTTCTCGAAGAGCGTGAGGAGTACTTTCGCGTCTTCTCGGCGAGTCTCGTTCTCGACGCCGGAGATGAAGCTCCTAACGGTCACCTTCGTCGGCTTGGTCTTGGCCATGTGGGTGCCTGTGTCAAGGTCTCAGCCTGAAGGAAATAGCGATACGCGGCCATGACGGCCCAACGCACTGGGCTTCTGCTGCGGGGCCCGGCGGCCCCGCCAAGTAAGCTACTCACTCGGCGGCTGGCCGCCGCGGACCGCCAGCAGCAAGCGCTGGTTATGCAGCCCGTGTTTTGCGACGGCGCGGGCGGGGCGCTCGGGAGGCGCCGAGCTCTTGTCGGACGACCCGCCGGACTACGGTTTCGAGCGGCTCTGAGATGCCCCCTATCGTGCGGCGCAGAGCCTGATTGATGAGGGTTTGGTAGTTCCCTCCCCCCAGCTCGTTCACCCGTTCCCGAAACCAGGCCAGGACCTCGTCATCGAGCCGGATGGTAATCCGGGTCTTGCCCTTCGGCGCCGCGACGATGGCGCCGCGCCGGCCCTTGGAGAAATCATATTCCTTACGCATGGTCGAGGCCCTCTTCGTAGTGACGGCGCTCAGAAGGTGTTCCCTTCCGCGCCGAGATCAGGCGAGCGTCCTCCGCGCGAACAGTCCAATGGACGACAATGACCCGTCCGAGCAGATCTTGGCCGAGGGTCAGGAACCGATCCTCGTCCGGATGGGGGTCGTCGATGGTCGCGGCGCACGGGTCCTCAAAAACGCCAACGGCATCCGCGAGGGCGATCCCGTGCTTTCGGATGTTGGCGCTGGCCTTGGCCGCATCCCACTGATACGCCATACGAACAATGTATGTACACTGGTGTACAACGTCAAGTTTGGCAGGCCCGCGGGATGGGATCGAGAGGGAGGAGCTTGGAGAAGGCAGGGCTGCATAACGGACTGCAAATCAGCTGCGGGGCCGCGGCGCGGAGGCCCGCGCCCTCCTGGCAAGATTTTACCCTGGCCGCCACTACGGAGCCAGCGCGGCCCCGGCTGCTTCATGCGTGGGTTAGAGCGCTCCCGGTCAGAGCGCTTCGATTCGACGGCCCTTCCCGGCTTGAATCGCGGCGCGAGCGGTGGCCACTCGGGCCAAGAACTCCGGGTGGTTCTCCAGCCGGTACTCGAACCAATCATCCTCGGACTCGAACCCGATCAGGACCCCTGCCGGCCGGCCGTGACGCGTAATCACGATTTCTTCGTCGGCCGCGGCGCGGAGGTAGCGGGAGAGGTCATCCTTCACCTTCGCCAGGGGGACCTCCCGCGCCCGGCCTGCCGTGGCCTTCGAGCCAGGCCGCGGCTTGGGGTTTCGAGATGATCGCGAGGACCTCGACGGTCGTATCCGTGACGTCATAGAACACCCGAATGTCGTCGGTGCGCAGCCGGAATTGGGGCCGACTCAACCCCCGAAGGCGCTTGATTCGACTCTTGCTGAGCTTGAAGGGCTCGTGGCGCAAGTGTCGCTCGATCTCCTCTTTGACCCGGGCGCGGTCGTGGGCCGGTAGGGCGCGCAGCTCCCGGACGGCGCTGGGGGCGAGGAGGATCTCGTAGCGCATTCTGGCCACAATATAGCCAGAACGGCCTGGACGGGCAAGGAGGAGGGGATGGGCAGGAGGGTCGTGCTGGGAGGCGCTCTAACGAACTGCAAATCAGCTGCGGGGCGCGGCGCGTCTCTGAGTACCTACCTGCCACGGGGTGGCCGTGCCCGCCTGCCCCAACAGTCCGGTCGCGCCATGGCTGGTGCATGCGCTTGTTATGCGGCAGCTTGGCGAACTCCGACCGCCCGCGAGGGCCTTTGCACCCCTACTTCAATCGCTCCAGCCGACCCTTGCGGCGGAGCCGCAATGGCGGCGCCATCGGCAGCTGCAAATCCTTGTTAGGCAGCACGGTCGCACACCCAGCGTCTGGCGGCAGGAACGTCCTATGGCGTAAGCGGCTGGTCCATCGCGAGTGCTAGCAACCAACCCGCGTCCGCTGAGTGTTCCCACAAGTGAAGGTACCGCACGCTTATTGGTACTGGGGTCTGGCCGACCGGGGTCATGCCTCCCCGCGCCTCGCCGAGTTCGACAACGACTGCCCCACAGTCGCGCACTTCCCGTGGGG
>JANNSC010000321.1:0-7130 GCA_031402135.1 Gemmatimonadales bacterium
GGGGTGAAGTTTCGGGATCAACCCCACGTCATCCACAAGGATGGGGCCCGCGCCCTCTGGATGGCCTTTTTCGAGGACTCCGAAGCCAACGTCTTCGCGATCATGGCCTGGAAGTAGCCAGCCGGAGAGGGCGCTTGGTGCGGAGTCGAAGTATATTCTCCGCACACCAATCCAGGGCTCGTCCGTGCTCGGCCTCCTGCTCGCACTTCAGACCGCACCCGCCTGCGGCCCGACCGCACTCTGCCGCCTGCTCGAGGCGGCAGCCACCGCCAATCAGGTCGCGATGCTCGCCCCCGGCGGGTATGGCGCCACCATCGAAACCGAGACGGCCATCATCGGTCGCCGAGAGGGGCGAATCGAAGGGGCCACCACCCTGGAACAGACCAGCAGCCGGGCCCGCTGGTCGAGCGACGGTGGTTTCGAGCAGCATGTCGTCGGCTCCCGCAGCTTCCCCAACGCCATCCCGCTCTCCCGCATCGCCTTTCTCCGTATCGGCTGGGTGGTGCCCATGCTGGTCGGCGAACGGCTGCAAGTGATCACCCGGACCGGGCCGAGGGACGCGGAATTCTCCGAGACGATGCAAGGATCGATGGCGCCGGAAATCGTGGTGCATCCGCTTTCCTCGGACCGGGAACGGTATTACACCTACTCCGGCGGCATGCGGGTTCAGCGCGAAATCGCAGGGGTGACGCGTGAGGTCGTGGCGGTGGAGGTGTTCCCGGTGGCTCAACTGCCGCGGGAGGAGACGCTCTTCGAGGGAGAGATGGACCTCGACCCCGCCAGCAACGCTGTGGTGCGCCTGATCGGGCGCATCAAGGTGGTCGGCCGGGCCAAGCGTGGGTTCATGAATCTCGGTGAGATGTTCGACCCCACGGTGACCTTGGTGGATCTGGAGAATCAGCGCGCCGCAAACGGCGCGTGGATCCCGGCGGCTCAGCGATTCGAGATCCAGACCGCGTCGTCCCGTGCCAGCGGGTTTGGCGCCGCGCGCCGGGTGATCTCCCGATTCCACAATGTGGCGCCGCTGGCTCGGGGGACCGAACCGGTTGCCATCGCGGCATCCACTGCCGGCTACCTGCTGACCAGCGCGCCGGGCGACTCACTGCGAGGATTCCGGGGCTGGTATGCCCGCGCCGGACAGGTGACCGAGCAGGTGAGTGAAACCGACTTCAGCCAGTTTCGCCCCGACCGCCAACAGCCGGCCGGCCGACCATCGCTGGTCATCCAGGGGTATCGCACCGGCGATTTCCTTCGCATCAACCGGATCGAAGGGCTCTATACCGGCATCTCGGTCATTGCCCGGATGCGTGACGCGGCGCCCGGGCTCTCCTTTCGGGCGTTGGGCGGCTATGCCTGGTCCGAGAAGACTGTCCGCGGCGGCGCGGGTTTCGGGTATCAAACGGGACCATGGCTGCTTGAGGGGGGTGGGCTCCGAGTCCTCGATGTCACCAACAAGTTCCGGAATCAGTTCGACAACCCCGAAAAGGGCGGACTGGCGGGCCGGGACCCGTGGGATTATGTCGACCGGCGCGGAGTGGGGCTGGTGGCAACCCGATCGCTGGGCGGCGCCAGGGGCAGCATTCTCCGCTTCGACGCGGCGAGGGTGGGCGACCACGCCGTCTCCAAACACATGAACAGATCGGTGTTCGGGGGACGGCTGCGCCAAAACCGCGGCATCTATGAGGGAGATTATTGGCGGGGGAAAGTCCTGCTCGACTGGAACCCACTGGTGAGCTCACTGTTTGCGCGCGACGGGGTGGGATTCCAGGGGGAGGTGGAAGCGGCCAGCGGCGACCTCGATTATACCCGGGTCGAGGGGCGAGTGGTGCTCCGCAAGAGTCTCACCCGGGTGTTCTTCATTGCCCGCCTCCACGCCGGTGCCGTCCTTGGCGCCACGCCGCCGCCGCAGCAGCTCTTCGAGCTGGGTGGCCCCGCAAGCTTCCCTGGCTATGACTACAAGGAATTTGCCGGCACCCGCGCAGCGCTGTTCCGACTGCGGCTGAGTTACCCGCTGGCGGTACTCGATGTCCCATTCCGGTTCGGCTCCGGGCTGACCCTGCCCTCACTCGCCCCCGCCATCTCCCTCGGATTCCAGGCCGGTTTCAGCGACGCCGGCAGCCCGGGAGGGCTGGCCGCCGTGCGGGCGCTGGGCGACAAGCACGACGATAAGACCGGTGAGCTGGTCCTCGACCCACTGACAGGCGATCCACTGCCGGCCGCGGTTCCCACCGACCGGGTCAAGACTTCGATCGACATCAGGATAGGTTTCTTCGGAGATGCCCTGGCGGTCGGCTTTGCCCGCGCGCTGGAGCGCGGGCGAAGGACCCGGTTCATTTTTGCGTTCGGCAGGCAGTTCTGAACCCGCTCCACGAACCGATCCTCATCGTCGGGGCCGGCCCCATCGGCCTCGCCTGTGCCATCTCTGCGCGCCGGCGGGGACTCGATCCCCTGGTTATCGACGCCGGTCCCATCGCCAGCTCGATCACCCGCTACCCGGTAGGGATGGGGTTTTTCACCACGCCGGAGCGGCTCGAAATCGGCGGACACCCGCTGGTTTCCTCGGGCGCCAAGGCAACCCGCGAGGAAGCGCTGAAATACTATCGCGGGGTTACCCGCGCCGAGGGGCTCCGGGTCCGGACCTGGACTCGGTTGATCGCCGCCCACCGCCGGGACCGGACTATTCACTGCGTCATCGGCACTCGTCACGGCGAACAGCCGATGAGTTGCGATCGTCTGGTGCTGGCGACCGGCTACTTCGAACATCCTAACCTGCTCGGCGTCCCGGGCGAATCCCTCACTCACGTCTTCCACTACGGTGACGAGCCGCATCTCAGCACCGGCCTGGACGTAGTGATCGTCGGCGCGAAGAACTCCGCAGTGGAGCAAGCGCTCAACTGTTTCCGGGCCGGGGCACGAGTCACCCTGGTGTCGCGGGGTCCAGCGCTCAAGCCCAGCGTGAAATACTGGCTCAAGCCCGACATCGAAAACCGCCTCAAGGCGGGAGAGATTGCGGCGCGCTGGAACACCGTCGTGACGAAGATCGACCTCGAAACGGTGACCATCAGCTCGGCCGACGGAACCGAACAACGGCTCCCCGCCGATCGGGTGTATCTCCTCACCGGATATCACCCCGATTTCGACCTCTTCACCTCCATCGGAATCCAGCTCGATCCTGAATCGGGCCGCCCTGACTTCGACCTGGAAACGCTGGAGTCGAATGTGCCAGGCATTCACCTCGCCGGGAGTGTCACCGCCGGAAGAAAGATTTCCGAAATTTTCATCGAGAACGGCCGGTACGACGGGGAAAAGATCTTCGGAGACCGGGCCAGCCGGGCCCGGGTTGACACGCTCTACGCCACCGAAACCCGGGCATCCGGGGAGTAGCCCCTCGCGCTGGTTGCCAACCGGCTCGCTCATCGCCGCCCGGCGGGGCTGCAACAACGATCAATTCCAGGTCAGACCCCGCAGCTGGTCGAGGCCGATATTCCCCCCACTCAGCACGCACACCACCCGGGCCCCCGGTGCAGCCCGAATCAGCCCCTGGAGCACGGCGCCGACCGGAGCGGCGGCAGCGCCCTCGACCACCAGCTTGCAGCGCTGCATGACCCACAGCATCGCCTCGAAGATCTGGGCATCAGGGAGGGTGACGATTTCGTCGACCGCCTGCCGGACGATGGCGGCGTTGTGTTCGCCCACCCGCTTCACCCGGAGCCCATCGATCACGCAATCAACCCGGTCCAGGGTGACGACGTGACCCGCCTCGATGCTTCGAAGCATCCCCGGCGCTCCCGAGGACTCGACTCCGATAATCCGGATCTTCGGGTTCACTATCTTGGCGGCCAGCGCGATTCCTGAAATCAGGCCCCCGCCCCCGATCGGCACCACGATCACGTCGGCGTCGGGCCAATCCTCCATTATCTCGAGGCCAACCGTCCCCTGTCCCGCAATCAGCTGCAGGTCATCGAATGGGTGGATGTAGGTGAGTCCTCGCTCCTGCACCAGTTCCTTGGCCCGCTCGTTGGCCTCGTCCCAAATTGTCCCGTGCAGCACCACCTCGGCCCCGTACCCCCTGGTAGCGGCAATTTTGGACGGTGTGGCGTTGCTCGCCATCACCACCACCGCCTTCATCCCGTAAATCCGTGCCGCCAGTGCCACGCCCTGCGCATGGTTCCCCGCCGACGAGCAGATCACCCCCCGCTGGCGCTGCTCTTCGCTCAACTGGGGAAACTTGTTCAGCGGCCCGCGGATCTTGTAGGAGCCGGTGCGCTGGAACAGTTCCGCCTTGAGGCGAATGTCAAATCCGGATTGGTCACTGAGCGTGCGCGAAGTGAGCAGCGGGGTATGGTAGGCGTGGGCCCGGACTCGCTCGCGGGCGGCCTCGAACTCAGCCGGCCCTGGAAGGGCTGCGGAATTGGCACTCATCCCGGAAAGCTACGGCCTCGACACCATCTTCACGAGGTCGCGGTCAATCCCTTGAAGCCAATGACATACTCCTGGACTGAGCGCACCTGCCGGCTGGGGAGAATCTCCAGTACGTCGATGGTGAGATCATAGCTCCACACCGTGCCAAGTCTGGTTCCCCGGTAAACCCACAGCGACGATTCGAACGAAGCACTCCGGGACTGGCCTGGTTTCAGGATCAATTGGGAATCGGCGGACTTGGAGGTGACGTATCCGATCCCGGTGACCCGGTTTCGCTCGTTCCCATCGTTGGCGTATCGGTTCCCCACCTCGTCGATCGCCGAACCCGATCGTGCCCTGTACCCGAGCAGGACTGGCCGGTCGCTCCGATTGGTGAACCGGAGCGTCGCGCGCACAACATAGTATCCGCCGCTCTTGCTGCTGGTGACCGAGGTGACCTCCGCCGCGAAGGGACCGGCGGCGTGGCAATGCTGCTTGCCGGAGCACGGATCGGAGCCCTCGGCTGCCGCTCCGCCGGACACCCCGAATCCCACCAGAGCCATCGCCAGCAACCCCCTTCCGGTCCGGTTCACGGCAACGCTCCTCTCGTCTCGATGGGCCAAGGCCGCCCGATGGTCATCAATGGAACTCGGGTTGGCTCACGTGCCGGAAATGCGATAAATTGGGGGAGCGCTCTCCCTGACCGCGTTGCGCGGAACCGTTGAGAAAAACGTCATGGATCCTCGAGGCACCCCTCAACCTCACGGCTTGGAAAGCGGGGAGTTCGGGTCGGTCGTGGCCGACCGCCGGACCCTCGATCACCTCTTCAGCGTCACCTACGAAGAGCTTCGCCGGCTCGCCTCATCGGTCCGCCGCGACGACCCCGGTGCTTCGCTCACCCCGACGGCACTGGTCAACGAGGCGTGGCTCAAGCTGGCCAGTTCGCCCCCGTTTGCCCTCACCTCCCGGGTCCATTTCAAGCGCATCGCCGCGCGCGCCATGCGACAGGTGCTCATCGAGGCCGCTCGCCGCCGCAACGCCGGCAAACGCGGCGGTGGCGCTGCCGTCGTCACCTTCGACGAGGCTCTCGACCACCCCGCCTCGGGCCCTGACGACTTGCTGGCGCTCGATTCAGCTCTCGAGAGCCTCGCCCGAATCAACCCTCGCCAGGCCACCATGGTGGAAAGCCGATTCTTCGGTGGGTTGGACATTCCCGAAACCGCTGAGTTGCTCGGGGTCTCGGAGGCCACCATCCTCCGCGACTGGCGCGCTGCGAAGGCGTGGCTCTCGAACGAGCTCCGAAGCCGCTGATGGACGCGGCGCGCTGGGAAAAGGTGCAAGACATTTTCCACCGCGTCGCCGATCTCGCAGAACCGGATCGCACCGCGGCGCTCGATGCCGAGTGCCACGGCGACCCGGGCCTCCGGACCGATATACTCAACCTGCTGCGGGAGGACGCCCGCGGAGATTCGCTGCTCGATGGTGATATCGCCCAGCTTGCCCACCAAGTGTTCAGCGCCGAGGCACCCGGCTCCCTTCCCCTCACCAACTTCGGGCCCTACCGTGTCACCCGCATTCTCGGTGAAGGCGGCATGGGAGTGGTGTACCTCGGCGAGCGTGAAGATCTCGGCAGCTTTGCGGCAATAAAGATCCTGCGCGATGCATCGCTTTCCCCGGCCCGCCGGGAGCGCTTTGCCAGCGAGCAGCGTACCCTCGCCCAGCTCAATCACCCTGCCATCGCCCAGCTGCATGATGCCGACGTGCTCGACGACGGGACGCCATGGTTCGCCATGGAATACGTCGAGGGGATGCCGCTCTCGGCGTGGTGCGATGCCCGGGAAGCGTCGCTTCCCGAGCGGCTGCGGCTCTTCCGCGCAGTGTGCGAAGCGGTTCAGCATGCCCACCAACACCTTGTCATTCACCGGGATCTGAAGCCGTCGAACATCCTTGTAAAATCTGATGGGTCCATCAAGCTGCTCGATTTCGGCATTGCCAAGCAGCTCGAGAGCCTGGACCTGCCGGTTGATCAGACCCGCACCGGCGTTCGGCTCATGACCCCGGCGTACGCCGCACCCGAGCAGATCCGCGGCGCTGCGGTCGGCATTCACACCGACATCTATTCGCTCGGGGTCGTGCTGTACCAGCTGCTGGCGGGGCGGCTGCCGTTCGACCTCTCCAACAAGTCGCCGGGGGAAGTCGAAGCGCTGATCATCGAACGGGTACCGGAACGCCCCTCGCAGGTGGCCCAGTACAGTGGCCAGGCATCCCGTGCTGCCGGCAAATCGGCGTGGGCCGACCTCGACGTCCTCTGCCTCACCGCGATGCACAAGGATCCGGCCCGCCGCTACCGGACCGTCGAGGCGATGATTCGGGACATCGACTGCTATCTCGCCGGGGAACCGCTCGAGGCCCGGCCCGACACCGTCGGCTACCGACTGGGGAAGTTCGTCAGGCGTCATCAGGCTGAGGTGACGGCAGCCACGCTGATCTTCCTCGCGGTCTCGAGCCTGGTGGTGTTCTACACCGTGCGCCTGACCCAGGCCCGCAACGATGCCCAGGCCGAAACCGCCCGCGCCCAGCGGATCCAGAGCTTCACGCTGAACCTCTTCGAGGGGGGCGACAAGGAGGTCGGCCCCGCGGACAGTCTCCGGGTGGTGACGCTGGTTGACCGCGGCGTCCAGGAGGCCCGCGCGCTCGACGGAGAACCCGTCGTCCAGGCGGAGTTTTAC
>JANNSC010000322.1:0-6274 GCA_031402135.1 Gemmatimonadales bacterium
TCGCGGGCGGTGCTCAAATCCCCGCGCCGCTCGCTTAAATCGCCGAGGCCGCCGATGGCGTTGGCCTCGACCCGGAGGTCGCCGATCTTCGACGCCAACTTCCGCGCCCGCTCGAGGTAGACGCCGGCGCTATCGAGGGCCGTTTCATCCACGAAGGCCGTCCCGATATTCCCCAGGGCCGCCGCTACCCCAGCGTTGTCCGGGATTCCGGCGGAGCGCGCCAAGGCACGCTGCCAGATCCGGATGGCCGCGCCAGGTCCGTCCCGGCCGTATGCCGCGACGCCCGCCTTCCTCAGGCTGTCGGCTCCCACCTTGGCTATTCGACGGGTCGACGGCCAGCCCGCAAATCGCGCCACCTCGCGGACCAGGAACGAGTCGGCCCAGGCGGCCGCGTGGGCTCCTGCCAGACGCCGGGCCACTGCAATCTCCTCCTCGGCCCTTCTCGGGGATCGCACCGCCTTCACGAACGACTCGGCCACCGCCTCACGGACCGCCAGAGGACGCGACCGAGCTTCGGCCACGAGTCCAGTCTCCGGCATCCGGAGGGCGAGGAGCCGGAGCGAGTCGGCCGCCGAGGACTGGGCCATCAACGCCGCCAGGACCACGAGCCGAATCACCGGGCCGGGCCTCCACCAATGGTGAACTCGATCAGCGCGGACTCGGACCAGCGGTCGAATCCAGTCCTGGCCTCAACCCTCCAGAGGTAAGGACGCCCGGGGGTGAGTGGCACGGAGTCGGGCACCGCCAACAGCGTATCGGCGGTTTCGATCTCGAAGAGGACCCGGCCGGCCCCATCGAACAGAACAACCCGGTAGCGATCGGAGCCGGACACCGGGGCCCACCGGAGCAGTGCTGCGTTGGCCACGATTCCGACTGGAGACCGCGGGGTAGGTGAGTCGACCGCGGTGATCGTTGGCGCCCTGTGGTTTGGCCCGTCTTCGCGGGCCGGCCATGGCATCACGATCAGCAGCAGTACAGCCGCAGCCGCGGCCGGGAGGGCAACCCGCAGCAGGCGGCGCCGCCAGACCGCTTCCACTGCTCGGACTTCGCGGGCCACCGAGCGGTCGGCCAGGGTCCGCGCCACCGAGGCGAGGGTTCGGCGGCAAGGGGCGCAATCCGCCAGGTGTACGATTGCCGCCACCCGGTCCTTCTGGCTGAGCGAGCCATCGGCGAGGGTGCGATCACGGAGAAGTCGAGGCACCCTAGATCGGGCGTATCCCCCGGTCGCTCCAGTTGCCGCAGCTGGGCGGTCAGGGCATTGCGGAGGTTTTCAGCGGAATCCGGTTGGACCATTGGAGACGTCTTCCTCGCTCGGTCACGTTGTCACCAGCCACTATGAAACGGCCAGCTGGCCTCAAACTGCTCACAAATCCTCTTTCCGGACACCGGACGCCTCCAGCCGATCCCGGAGAACGGCCAGCGCCCGATAGACCCGGTTGTATACCGCCTTCACGTTGGGCAGGCCGACGATGCGGGCCACCTCGGCCCCGGGGAGCTCGTCGAGGATGTAGAGCTGGACCGCGAGTCGATCTTCGGGGGGCAGGCTCCCGAGCGCCCGGGCCAGGATCTCCCGGGATTCCCCGGCGTCCTCGGTCGACTGGGCCTGGAGTTCGTCATCGGGCAGGGGGATCACGCCGAGGTCGCGAAGCACCACCCCGCGCTTCCCCTTGGTCAAGGCACGGTAGGTATCCCGGAGCTCAGCCTGGAAATGTCGGAACGACAGATCCGGGGCGTCGCGGGCCCGGATCATCTCGTAGGCCTCGATGTGGCTCCGCTGCTCGACAAAGATCAGTTCAAAGAGCCGGCGTTGCAGCGGCGGGAGAGCGTCGGCAAAGGAGGAGAGACGGCGGCGGCCGTCCCGGTGGCGGAACCAGTCGATGGTGAGGTGGTGGACCACTGCCACGAGCCAGGTGGAGAATTTGGCCCGGTGCTCGGTCAGCTCAGTATAGGCACGCAGGCGCCGCAGGTCATCCGCGCGGAGGGCCTCGCAGACCCGCGCAAATACGTTCATGACATCATCGTAGTCCCGGGCGTAGCGCCGGATTGCGGCCAGAATCAGGCGGCGATAGCGGCTGATGCAGAGATCCCACGCTGCATCCAGGCGACCCTGCTGAAGCTCCTCAACCCAAGGTTCCATCACCAGACGCTACGCTCGCCGGTCCTGGTTGGGAAGGGTGCTCCCGGACCCCCAAGGCTTCGCGGGGGCCCCAGCTTCCCCACCTCAACCACGCTGGGCCCGCTGGAGGGGACCTCCGAAGCGCCGAGTGCCACGACCGCCGCCGTTCCCATTCCAGCCGAAATGCCGAGGTTGGGGTCGACCGGGCCGAGCGCAAGGAATTCGGTGTGATCGAAGAACTACGGCAACTCTTCGCCACGCCGTTCGATGACCATCCCGGCATGGAGCGATTCGCCGAGCCTCCCAGCCCCGAGGCAAGGCACCTCGAGGTCAGCTGTTCGTCGTAGGATGGGCGGCGGCCCGGATTATTTTATCGTCGCCGAGAGCGTCGGCGCTTTGCGATGATGGGTGCCCTGCTCAAACGCATAGGCACATTTGATCAGGGTGGATTCCACCTATGCGGTGCTGAAGAAGCTCACCCCCACTGGTAGTCCGTACACCTCGCCGGCCGGAACGGTGATGCGCTGGTAGGAGAGCCAGCCGGAGGCCATT
Organism: Gemmatimonadales bacterium; assembly: GCA_031402135.1. Lineage (GTDB taxonomy): Bacteria > Gemmatimonadota > Gemmatimonadetes > Gemmatimonadales > GWC2-71-9 > JABFSM01. The sequence goes on from JANNSC010000322.1 coordinate 2,669, forward strand.
TCCTGTTGCAACCGGCTGCGGCCGCGATGCCGGCCAGCAGCAACGGTGGGAAACGTCCGGCGAGGTTCCTGGGTTGGGTCCGTTCAGGAGTCGGTCGGAACAGTTGTCTTGAGCAGGAAGCGCCTGGAAAGCGGCGGCGACATCACCTGCATGAGTCGGCGGTGCAGCCGGCCATCACGCGGGCGGTCCTGGCGGCAGGGATTCCGAAGCGGGCCACCTGTCACACCCTGCGGCATTCATTCGCGACCCATTCACTGGAATCGGGCTATGATATTCGGGCGCTGCAGGAGCTGCTGGGCCACACTGATGTCAGCACGACGATGATTTCTACCCATGTATTGAATCGGGGCGGGCGCGGGGTGGTGAGTCCGGCGGACGCTCTGCTGGGCGCGGACGGGGGTCGGCGGGGGCCTGAATAAGGCGATATGTTGCAATCAGAGCGGCGTTTGAGGCGGTGGGTGACAGCTCTCGCTGGATACAATAAAGTTAGGCCCACTGCCCCAGGGGTCTTGTCGAACGTATTGACCTGGTATATACATTCTTCATGACCGCAGACATCCGGGACCGCCTTGCCCGATGTACCGGCTTCGACTGGGATGAAGGCAACGCACCCGAACTCCCGGCTCGGCATGGCGTCGCGGCTGCAGAGTGCGAGCAGGTGTTCTTCAACGAACCCTTGCTGGTCGTGGAAGACGCGGTCCACTCGGTGGTGGGGCCGCGGTGGGCGGCGTGGGGTCGCACGGCAGAAGGTCGGGCGCTCGCGGTGGTGTTTACGCTGCGAGGTGAGCGCATTCGCCCCCTTTCGGCCCGCAATACGAACCGCAGGGAGCGCAGACGATATGCCGAAGCCGAAGCTGAAGTCGATTCCTAAGTTCGCCTCGGAAGCGACGGAACGGGAGTTCTGGGCGACGGCCGACACGACGGAGTACTTTGACTGGTCGAAGGCCCGGCGCGCGGTGTTCCCGAATCTGAAGCCGACGACCACACCGATCTCGGTGCGGTTGCCGGAGACGCTGCTCCTGGAACTGAAGCGCCTGGCGAACGAGCGTGATGTCCCGTATCAGAGCCTGCTGAAGGTGTACTTAGCCGAGCGAGTGGCAGTCGAGCGCGGCATTCGCGCACGGCAGGGGCCTCACAAGCGTTTGCAACCGACGAAGGCGCGGCGCAACCGCCCGCGCAAGGCGTCCGCACGGTGATGGCGCGCCTTCGCAGCTGACACGCAGGGCGTTATGCAGCAAGAACCACAGGTCTTCCAACTCCCGAGGAGGTATTTCATGTCCGTTGCCACACTCCGATCCAGTTGGATCTCGAGTACCGTGACCGTCCTGTTGGTGACTGCTTCCACCGGACTCCGGGCTCAAGCTCCGGCCCCGTCAGCCCCTCTCCGGTGGGTACACACCGACCCGAAGCTGACCTGGGCCCCGTGTCCACCAATCTTCCCCAAAGGGTGCGACGTGACGGTTCTGCATGGGGATCCGGCCACGGGTCCCTCGGACGTTTTTTTGCGCGCCTCAGCCGACTACACGTTTCCGGCCCACTGGCATACGTCCGCAGAGCACATGGTGGTGGTGGCCGGGGTGGTGCACGTGACGTATGCGGGCGGCAGACAGGTCGAGCTGCAGGAACGAACGTACGCCTTGGTCCCGGCGAAGACCGGCCACAAGGCACACTGTGGGGCCGGCGGGCCGTGCGTCATGTTCATTCGATTCGACCATCCCATCGATGCCGCGCCAGCGACGGATGTCCCTTGAGGGCCCTTTGCTGCATAACCCGCGCTTGCTGCAGCCGAGGCCCTGACCACTTCGGCCGCATAAGGACAATAGGAATATGAGCAGCATTCCCACCGGGACAGAACTGGCGCGTCCGTTCATGCCCGCAAGAGATTTCGATCTTTCCAAGCGGTTCTACGAAGCGCTCGGCTTTGAAATGGTCCTCGACAGCGAGGTCGCCATATTCAATGCAGGGTCAGGTGGGTTCATTTTACAGAGGCACTTTCAAGAAGACTGGGCCGCACATTTCATGATGCAGCTCATGGTCGACGATCTCGACGGATGGTGGGCGCACATCGAATCACTGGAGCTCTCAAAGCGATTTAGTGTGCCACCTCCCAAGGCTCCGGTGATGCAACCCTGGGGACTTCGCGTCGCATATGTCGTCGATCCGTCCGGAGTCCTTTGGCATGTTGCGCAGCGGCGTGAAAGCATGAAGCAGGATCAGTAAACATGAATCACAAGATATTGCCGAACAAATTGCTGCAGGCGACGCGCGAAGACGCACCCGCCTGAGCAATGGCGTTAGCCAGCATGCCGCACATTGTTGTACCTACCACGCGACCAGAGGAGGAGGCACATGGCGAAGCAATCGAACAAACTCATCACCCAGCTGAATGAGGATCTTGCCGGGGAGTTTGGTGCGATTATTCAGTATCTCACCTACGCCGCCAAGGCGACGGGGCCCTATCGGCCCCAATTGGTCCAGTTCTTCATGGCGGAAGTGGCGGACGAGCAGCTCCATGCGCAGTTCCTCGCCAACAAGATTGTCGCACTTGGCGGCGAGCCCACCACCACCCCGCGTCCGGTGGCGCCGGCCAAGACGAATCAGGAGATGCTCAAGGCCGTCCTCGCGGCAGAACGTCGGGCCACGAAGGACTACACCAAGCGTGCCCGGGAGGCCGATGCAAGTGGCGATAAGGGTCTCGCCGTTCAACTCGAGGACATGGTCCGGGACGAGAGCGGACACGCGGAGGAAACGGAGCGCATTCTCCGTGATTGGCCGATGTGATGGAGACGTGCGGAACGCGATGACCTTGCCCCGTTCTCGTGGACCATGAATTAGGCCGCGTGGCAGAGCTCGGTAGATCGCTGGCCAACTGGCATCTCCATCTCGTCGTGACCGACAACGGTTTCCGGCCCGACGGCAACTGCGGTCGCTGGCCCGGATGGCCGGCATATGATAACGCCGCCCTCCGCAAGACCTTCCGGCACGCCGTGCTCCGGCTCTTCGTGCGTCGCCGCTTCTTGGACGAGGATCAGGCCGAGGGGATGCTCCAGTGGCCCCACTCGGGCTTCCTCGTTCCTGCCGGCGTCGGGGTGAGCGAGGATGACCGTCCTTTTGCACTCCGACTCACCCGGGCTCCGCCCCCTCCCGACGACTCACTGCGTCATTGACGCGCCGGTGACCCGGCCGGATATTCCTATCGGCGCGGAGGAAAGTCCTATCCGTAGAACACACTGCGAACCGAGGAATCCAATGATTTCCAAGAATCGGCTCGTTCGAGCCACTGGGTGGGTGATCGCCTGCGGCGCATTGCTGGTGGGCGTTACTGAGGGCCCGGCGGCACAGTCCAGGAAAACGACGCCGATGACAAGGCCGACGACTCAGACGCTGGTGGTCACTCCGACCGCATCGGAGGGGAGCACGGCAATCGCGGCGCAGGGCCGTCCGTTCAGCACCGCTGCGGGGCGCACCGTGAACGGCGCGCTCAAGACAGCACTCGCCAACGCCAACGTGCGGAACGCGGTGCGAGCAGAGGCCTTGCGGCAGCTGCGCGTTAGGCGTCCGTTCGCAGTGGTTAACGGCTACTTCGTGAGTGCGGTCGATCTAGCG
>JANNSC010000323.1:0-3299 GCA_031402135.1 Gemmatimonadales bacterium
AACGGGTACCGGAACGCCCCTCGCAGGTGTCCCAGTACAGTGAGAAGGCATCCCGTGCTGCCGGCAAATCGGCCTGGGCCGACCTCGACGTCCTCTGCCTCACCGCAATGCACAAGGATCCGGCCCGCCGCTACCGGACCGTCGAGGCGATGATTCGGGACATCGACCGCTATCTCGCCGGGGAACCGCTCGAGGCCCGGCCCGACACCGTCGGCTACCGGCTGGGGAAGTTCGTCAGGCGTCATCAGGCGGAGGTGACGGCAGCCACGCTCATCTTCCTCGCGGTCTCGAGCCTGGTGGTGTTCTACACCGTGCGCCTGACTCAGGCCCGCAACGATGCCCAGGCTGAAACCGCCCGCGCCCAGCGGATTCAGAGCTTCACGCTGAACCTCTTCGAGGGGGGCGACAAGGAGGTCGGCCCCGCGGACAGTCTCCGGGTGGTGACGCTGGTTGACCGCGGCGTCCAAGAGGCCCGCGCGCTCGACGGAGAACCCGTCGTCCAGGCGGAGTTTTACCAGACCCTCGGCAGCATCTACCAAAAACTCGGCAATCTCCCCGGCGCCGATTCCCTGCTCCAGTCGGCGCTCGAAGTGCGTCGCTCCCTGTTTGGCTCCGGCCACCCCGCCTATACCGAAAGCCTGGTCTCCTTGGGCCTGCTCCGGGTGGAACAGGCCCAATACGATGAAGCCGAAAGACTCATCCGGAGCGGCCTCGACCAAAGCCGCCGGGCCCTGCCCCTGGGCCACCCCGCCATCGCCCACGCCACGGCCGCGCTGAGCCGGGTGCTTCAGGAGCGCGGCACCTACGATGAGGCAATTAGGGTGGGAGAGGAAGCGGTTCGACTGTACACGGTGCCCGGTGACTCGGTGACCGTGGAGCTGGCGGCAAGCATGGCTGAGTTGGCCGGTTCCCATTTCTATGCCGGCCATTACGATACCGCCGACAGCCTCTACCAGCGCGCCATCGCCACCTACCGCCGCCTCTACGGCGAGCGACACCCGCTGGTCGGAGCAATCCTCTTCAACCTCGGCGCATCCCAATACGAGCGCGGGCGCTATGACCAGGCCGAAAAATTCGATCGGGAAGGGCTCGCCATATACGAGGCCTTCTACGGAAGGAATCACCACGAGACGGCCTACGGGCTCACCATGCTCGGTCGTGCGCTGGTGCAGCAGAAACGGTTCGGCGAAGCGGTCGAGCTGCTCAATGCCGCGCTGACGGTACGGCAAACCGTCTATGGCGCTTTCCATCCCGCGGTTGCATCCACACTCAATGAACTCGGCAGCACCGCACTGTCACGGGACCAATACGACGAGGCCGAAGCGGCCTTCAGCAGGATGGTCGAGATCTACAAGAAGGTCTACCACAACAAGCACTATCTGATCGGCATCGCCCAGTCGAATTTGGCCAGCGTGTACACCACGCGGAAGGAATACGCCCGGGGCGAGAGGCTCTACCGGGAGGTCCTGGCGGGCTACGCGGGGGTACTGGACTCCACTCACCTCAACGTCGGCATCACCCACATCAAGCTTGGCCGCGCCCTGCTCCGCCAAGGCCGCTTTGCCGAGGCGGCAGCGGAGACCGGGACCGGGTACGAAATCCTGGTCAACCAGACCGATCCGGCGGTGAGCTTTCTCCGAGCGGCCCGAACCGACCTGGCGATGGCCTGGGATTCCCTGAAGCAGCCCGAGAAGGCTGCCAGATATAGGAAGGAACTGGCCGAGAGCGAGAAGAAACCCTGAAATCCCCCGAAATGCGGCGAATTCTCCCTGAGTATCTGTGAAATCTGTGGACCCCTTGGCTCCACGAAGGGTCCGATGTGGGTCTCGGGGGGGCCGGCATCGCTGAAATTGCCCCTCGCCTGATCGGCCTCGATCCGACCCAACTCCTCGCCATAAACCGCTCCCACCGAGCCACGGCAATAGCCCGCTCGAATCGGCTCCAAGGCGGGCGTGAGCGTGGCCTCGAGGCGACCACCTAGACCCCAATGACGGTTTTCGGCCGCGCCTGCGCATTGTGAGAGAGACTCCTCACTCCCACTGCGCCGGAGCGGCCCATGCGCCCCGAAGTGCCCCCTGACTTGCTGATCCCCGGCTCCCTGAGAACCATCCTCGCCGTGGCGGTCCTCGCGGCCTGTGGCTCCTCCAGCAGCGGCGGCGGTGCCACCCGCGCGCCCGCCAAGGCCGGCGATGTCTGGGTCATTGCTAACCCGGGCGATCGCGCCTCGGCGACCGGTGCCGTCCTGGCATTCGTCCACGGCCTCCACGCCTTCGTCCTTGACGGCAATGACGCCTACCTGGGGATGACTCGGCTGACCGCCCGAAAGGGGGAGGAAGGTGCCCGGATCTTGACCCTGCCCGGCGCCGGCGACGTCCAGATTCTCGCCGCTGGCGACAGCCTCGAACTCCGATTCCCCGGCGGCGAAACGGTGCCGATGCAGAAGCAGCGAGGTCAGACGAAATGACCCGAGCCCCGATGATGCGGCCCTGGAATCGCCTGCTGGCGGGAGCAGCCTTGGTGCTCGGAACCGCCGCTGCCACCACACCCGCTCAGCAGGACGACCTCGACCCCGCGGACGTGGCAATGGTGTGGCACAAGCTGACCGGAGAGCCGCTCGACCTCGCCGCTCTGGCCGAACGAAGCGACGCGGTGCGGCGGGCGTCGAACTTCGACCGCCCTGATGTCCTCAAGGCAGAGCGGGCTCGGCTGGAGGCGCTGCTCGCGGGGGCCGACCCCGGCCGGGAGTTCACCCTCAAGGTCAGCGACAACATTTCCCAGTATGACCACGACAAGGCCGAGTTCCCCATCGCGCTCTTCCAGTCCGGGTACTACGTCCCGTTGCAGGCCTTCGGCAAGGAATACCAGGTGGTCTTTGCCAACGCCGCCAGCGCGCGGGCCATCCCGATGGCCAAGGAGCCGGCGCGGGAGTTCGACGCCCGACTCAATAGGCTGGGCCGCAACGTTACCAACGAGATCCGCTTTCGAGTCATCGGGAAGGGCGATCCCACCGGTTCGGTAACCGGCGCCCTGGTGGTGCGTGCCGAAATACTGGGAGCCCGGCTGCTCGATCGAGACGGCGCGGTGTTATTCACGCCGAAGGTGGTGCCCTACGCCGATGCCGTCGCCGGCAGCTCCGACAAACCTACCGCAGAGGCTGTCCCCAGCTTTGATCCCGCCACATCCGATGTCGCGGGCTTCCGGGTCGGGGTCAAGCTCAAAGACCTCGACGCCACCTTGCAACGCCTTTACGGGAAGACCGGGCGGTCATCGAGTAACAGCGGGTTCGCCGGATACGCCGG
>JANNSC010000324.1:0-4687 GCA_031402135.1 Gemmatimonadales bacterium
CTGCTCGAGCGGGTCGAAGACGTCGTGCTCAATCGGCGCGCCGACGCCACCGAGCGGTTGCTCGCAGTGGCCGACTCGGTGCGAGGCCGGACCGCCTCCAAAGCGGAGGACCTTGCCTGGCGGCAGCTCCCGGTACGGGAGCGGCTGGCCCATGCGCTGGTCGAAGGGATCGACGCCTTCGTGGTGGAGGATACCGAGGAAGCCCGCCAGGAACTCGGCCGTCCGATCGATGTGATCGAGGGGCCACTGATGGACGGCATGAACGACGTGGGCGACCTCTTCGGCAGCGGCCGGATGTTCTTGCCGCAGGTGGTCAAGAGCGCCCGGGTCATGAAGAAGGCGGTGGCCTATTTGATCCCGTTCCTCGAGGCCGAAAAGGCCGGGAGTACCGTGTCCAAGCCCAAGGGCAAGGTCCTGATGGCCACCGTCAAAGGCGATGTACACGACATCGGCAAGAACATCGTCGGCGTGGTGCTGCAGTGCAATAACTATGACGTCATCGACCTGGGCGTGATGGTCCCCTGCGCAAAAATTCTTGAAACGGCGCGTCGAGAAAAAGTGGACCTCATCGGGCTTTCCGGACTGATCACACCCTCCCTTGAGGAAATGTCTTTTGTCGCTGAGGAAATGGCCCGGGAGGGCTTCGACGTCCCCCTCCTCATCGGTGGGGCGACGACCTCGCGGGTGCACACCGCGGTGAAGATCGCGCCCCGTTACCCCCACCCAGTGGTCCATGTGCTCGACGCCTCCCGGGCGGTTGGGGTGGCCGGCAGTCTGCTGAGCGAAACCCGGAAGGAGGAATTTGTCGCCGGTGTGGCGGCGGAGTACGCCGAAATCCGGCGGGTGCGTGCCGATCGCAACGCCGGTGACCGGCTCGGCACTCTGGCCGAGGCCCGGGCGGCCCGCTTTACACCAGCTGCTGGAACAATCACTCCTCCCCGCCCTTCCTTTCTCGGCACCCAGGAGTTCCACGACTACCCGCTCGCCGAGTTGGTCGAAACCATCGACTGGACCCCATTTTTTCAGACTTGGGAATTGCCGGGCCACTACCCCGCCATTCTCACCGATCCGGTAACGGCCAAAGCGGCCCAACCACTGTATCGTGATGCGCTGGCGTTGCTGCAGCGAATTGTGGGGGATCGGTTGTTGACCGCGCGGGCGGTGATCGGGTTCTGGCCCGCCTCCTCCGACGGAGACGACATCCAGCTGTGGCGCGACGAGAACCGGCAGGGGCAGCTCGCCGTGGTGCACACTCTTCGGCAGCAGATGGCGCGGTCCGACGCGCGCCGCAACTATGCCCTGTCCGATTTCGTGGCGACCGGTGCCTCGGGCAGCGCCGACTACCTCGGCGGGTTTGCGGTAACCACGGGCCACGGGCTCGACCGCCTGGTAGGAGAATTCGAGCGGGCCAACGACGACTATTCCGCCATTCTCGCCAAAGCCCTCGCTGATCGACTGGCGGAGGCATTTGCCGAGCGGATGCATCTCCGGGTTCGCCGTGAATTCTGGGGCTACTCCCCCGACGAGACGCTCGGCAACGACCAGTTGGTGGCGGAAGCCTATCAGGGTATTCGGCCGGCTCCCGGCTACCCGGCGTGTCCTGACCACACCGAGAAGGCCACGCTCTTCCAGTTGCTCGACGCCACCAGCCGCATCGGCATCGGACTCACCGAGAGTTTCGCGATGACCCCGGCCGCAGCAGTCAGCGGCTGGTATTTCTGGCATCCGGAGGCCCGCTACTTCGGGGTTGGAAAAATCGGTCGCGATCAGCTTTCCGACTACGCCCGACGCAAGGGCATGTCGATCACCGAGGCAGAACGCTGGCTGGCCCCCAATCTGGGCTACGAGAGGGGCTCCCCATGAGCACCCTGCGCGAGTTGATCGCCGACGGACGGGCCCACGTGTTCGATGGCGCCATGGGCACCATGCTCTATGGCCGCGGCGTGTTCCTCAACGTCTGCTACGACGAGCTGGTCCTCCGCCAACCGGACATCATACGAGACATCCACCGGGAGTACGTGAAGGCAGGCGCCGAGCTGCTGGAAACCAACACCTTCGGCGCCAACCCCCGGAAACTGGCCCAGTACGGCCTTGGTGCCGACACCGAAAAAATCAACCGCGCGGCAGCCGAGCTGGCCCGAAGTGCCTCGGGCGGACGCGCCGCAATCGTGGGGGCGATCGGCCCGCTGGGAATCCGGGTGGAGCCGTTCGGCGAAACGTCGCTGGAGGAGGCGAAAGCCGATTTCTTGCGGCAGGTACGCGGCCTGCTAGACGGTGGGGTCGATGGCTTTATCCTGGAGACTTTCAGCGACGTGGATGAACTGCGTGCCGCCTTCGAGGCGGTCCGCGCGATGTCGGACCTGCCGGTCGTCGCCCAGATGACCATCGGCAACGATGGCCGCACTCACTACGGTACCGCCCCGACGGTCTTCGGTCCGCTGCTCCAGGAAATGGGGGCCGATGTCATCGGCGTCAACTGCTCGGTGGGCCCCCAAGGTATCCTCGAGGCGGTGGAGCAGCTCGCCGAAGTGGTCAGTCGGCCAATTTCCGCGCAGCCCAACGCCGGACTCCCCCGGGACGTCGGCGATCGCAAGATTTACATGGCAAGCGCCGAATACATGGGGGACTACGCCAAGCGAATCGTCGAGGCTGGGGCCCGTTTCGTGGGCGGCTGTTGTGGAACATCCCCGGAACACATCAAGTCCATTGCGAGCTTCGTGCACTCGGTCGCGCCCCGCCACCTGAGCGTCTCGGTCACGTCCGAATTGCCCTCCCCCGGAGTCGAGCCAATCCCCCTGGCCGATCGCTCCCTCTACGGGGGCAAGCTGGCTCGGCGCGAGTTCATCACCACAGTCGAAATCGTGCCACCCAAGGGCGTGGACCCCATCCCGATGTTCGAGCAGTGTCGCGCCCTCAAAGCCGCCGGCGTGGACGCGGTGAATGTTCCCGATGGCCCCCGGGCCCAGAGCCGGATGGGAGCGCTGCTCTCCGGGATCATGATCGAGCGTGAGGTGGGCCTCGAAGCGGTGGTCCATTATGCCTGCCGAGACCGCAATCTCCTCGGGATGCTCTCCGATCTCCTTGGGGCGGCGGCGGCAGGGCTTCGCAACCTGCTTCTGGTAACCGGTGACCCGCCCAAGATGGGACCCTATCCCGAGGCTACCGCCGTGTTCGACATCGACGCGATCGGTCTCACCAATTTGGTGGCCCGGTTGAATCGCGGGCTCGATCCGGGCAATAACCCGATCGGTCAGCCCACCAGATTCGTGATCGGCGTGGGCGTGAACCCTGCCGCCCCCGATCTGGAACGAGAGCTTCGGCGGCTGCAATGGAAGGTGGAGGCGGGGGCGGAGTTTGCCATTACCCAGCCGGTGTTCGACCTCGATCAGCTGGATCGATTCCTCAAGCAGGTGGAGGCGTTCCGGCTTCCGATCATCGGGGGAATCTGGCCGCTGGTGTCACTGCGCAACGCCGAGTTTCTGGCTAACGAGGTACCCGGCGTCACCGTGCCTGCTGAAATCCTCCAACGGATGCGCCGGGCCAGCGCACTGGGTCGGGAACAGGGGTTGGCGTGCGGCGTCGAGATAGCCCGGGAAATGCTGGCGGCGGCCCGCAGCAGGCTGGCCGGTGCGCAGGTGTCCGCACCACTCGGCCGGGTGCCGGTCGCGCTGGAGGTACTGGGATAGCGGTGTAGGACCTCACCCCGCTGGAGCTGGATTGGCGCAGCGGCCCCAGCTTCCTCACTCGGACATAATTGCTTACCTTGCAAAGACTTAGGATTCAAGCGCGCCGGAGAACCCAGCCATGCCCGACACCATGTCCCAGCCCCAGGCGCTCACTCTCCTGACCGAGGAGGAGGAGCTCTTTCGCCAGACGGTCCGCGACTTTGCCGAGACGGAGATCCGGCCTCACGTGCGCGAGATGGATGAGGCGGCAGCATTCCGCCCCGATCTGATTGAGAAATTCTTTCAGTTGGGCCTCATGGGCGTTGAAATCCCGGAAAAATGGGGGGGCGCGGGCGGCAATATTTTCCTCGCGACAGTCGCCATCGAAGAATTGGCCCGAGTCGACGCCTCTGCGGCAATCTACGTGGACGTCCACAATACCCTGGTCAACAACGCCATCCTTCGCTGGGCCAACGACGAACAGAAGGCTCGGTACTTCCCTCGGATGACCACCAATCTGCTGGGGGCGTTCGCACTCTCCGAACCCGGCAGCGGCAGCGATGCCTTCGCCCTGCAAACCCGGGCCGAACTCAAGGGCGATCAATGGGAGCTCACCGGTCGGAAGTTCTGGATTACCAATGGTGCCGAGGCGGGAATCTTCATTGTCTTTGCCAATACCGATTTTGCCAAAGGCTACAAGGGGATCACCGGCTTCCTGGTCGAGCGAGAATTCGAGGGATTTGCGGTTGGAAAAAAGGAATCAAAGTTGGGGATTCGCGCCTCCAGTACCACCGAACTCATCCTCGAGCAGTGCAGGGTTCCCGTGGCAAACGTCCTTGGCCCGGTCGGGCTCGGGTACAAGATCTCGATCGAAACGCTCAACGAAGGGCGGATAGGCATCGGCGCCCAGATGATCGGAGTGTCGCAGGGAGCGCTGGAAGCGGCGCTGGCCTTCGTCAAGGAACGGAAACAATTCGGGAAAGCAATCGTAGAATTCCAGGCGGTGCAGTTCCAGCTGGCCC